>NZ_JAHFVL010000003.1:300000-580511 GCF_018599185.1 Rhodanobacter sp. LX-99
GGGACGGTGACCACGCCGAAGGGTTTCAAGGAAGCGTTCAGGCAGTTCGCCGAAGGCGGCTGGACCGGCCTGACCAATCCGGAAGCCTACGGCGGCCAGGCGCTGCCCGGCGTGCTCGGCACCGCCACCACCGAGATCTTCCAATCCGGCAACCTGGCCTGGAGCCTGTACCCGCTGCTGTCCGAAGGCGCCACCCACGCCATGGAACTGCACGGCGAAGAATGGCAGCGCGAGCGTTTCATGAAGCCGATCATCGAAGGCCGCTGGACCGGCACGATGTGCCTGACCGAGCCGCAGGCGGGTTCCGACCTGGGCCTGCTGAAGACCCGCGCCGAACCGGGTGATGGCAATACTTACAAGATTACCGGCACCAAGATCTTCATCAGCGCCGGCGAGCACGACCTCACCGAGAACATCGTGCACCTGGTCCTGGCGCGCCTGCCCGACGCGCCGGAAGGCAGCCGCGGCATCTCGATGTTCATCGTGCCGAAATTCAAGGTCAACGAAGACGGCTCGCTGGGCGCGCGCAACAGCGTCGCCGCCGGCGCGATCGAGCACAAGATGGGCATCCACGCCTGCTCCACCTGCGTGATGAACTTCGACGGCGCCGAGGGCTACCTGATCGGCAAGCCGCACAAGGGCCTCGCCGCGATGTTCACCATGATGAATGCGGCGCGCCTGTCGGTCGGCGTGCAGGGCCTGGCGCTGGCCGAGCGCGCGCTGCAGAACAGCCTCAACTACGCGCGCGAGCGGCTGCAGTCGCGCGCGCTGTCCGGCCCGAAATTCCCGGACAAGCCGGCCGACAACCTGCTGGTGCAGCCGGACGTGCGGCGCATGCTGCTGACCCAGCGCGCGTTCGTCGAAGGTTCGCGCGCACTGGTGCTGTACACCGCGCTGCAGACCGACATCGAACATCGCGCGACGGACGCAGCCGCCCGGCAGAAGGCCGGCGAGCTGGTCGCGTTCCTGATCCCGATCGCCAAGGGCATGACCACCGAACTGGCGCAGGAGTGCACCAAGGAAGCGCTGCAGATCTACGGCGGCCACGGCTACATCGCCGAGAACGGCATGGAGCAGTTCGTGCGCGACGCCCGCATCATCACCCTGTACGAAGGCACCACCGGGATCCAGGCGGCCGACCTGCTGGGCCGCAAGATCCTCCAGCTGCAGGGCATTGGCGCGAAGCACTTCCTGCAGGAGATCAGCACGTTCTGCCAGCAGCACAGTGCGGATGCCGCGCTGCGCGGCCTGATCGGCCCGCTCGCCGTCGCCACGAAGGAGTGGAGCGACCTCACCGTGAGCCTGGCCCAGCGCGTGCAGGCCAACCCGGAGGAACTCGGCGCGGCGGCCACCGACTACCTGTACTACTCCGGCTACGTCACCCTCGCCTACCTGTGGGCACGCAGCGTGGCCGCCGCCGAAGCCGGCACGCAGTCCGCCGCGTTCAAGCAGGCCAAGCGCGACACCGCCGCGTTCTACTTCGCCCGCATCCTGCCGCGCACCCTGGTGCACAAGGCGGCGATCGAGTCCGGGGTGACGACCCTGCCCGACATCGCCTGAAGCATCGCTCCGTCACGCGTGCCCGAAAAGCTCGGCCAGTCTGGGCTTTTCGGGCTGGTGCGCAGGCACGCCGCGGGCCGGTGGGTGACGCTGGCGTTCATCTGGAGCTGATACGCTCGTGCCGGCGGGAAGCAGGCTGGGGGTGGCATGAACACCGGCGCATTCACAATCTCCATCGATTTCGAGCTCTACTGGGGTGTGCGCGACACGCGCAGCCTCGATGCTTACCGCGAGCATCTGGATGGCGCCCGGCAGGCCATCCCGCGCATGCTGGGCCTGTTCGAGCAGCATCGCATCCACGCCACCTGGGCGGCCGTGGGCTTCCTGTATTGCCATGACCGCAACGAGGCCTTGTCGGCGGCCCCGCCCGAACGGCCCGACTACGACAACCACGCGCTCTGCCCGTACCGCTACCTGGAACAGTCGACGGATATCGACGAGCGCTACCATTTCGCGCCCGCACTGATCGACCTGGTCGCCGCGACACCGCACCAGGAAATAGCGACCCATACGTACTCGCACTACTACTGCCGGGAAGCCGGCCAGACGGCCGCGACGTTCAGGGCCGATCTCGCCGCCGCCATCCGCATCGCGGCGACGCGAGGCATCACCCCGCGCAGCCTGGTGTTCCCCCGCAACCAGTGGCACCCCGACTACCTGGCGATACTGGCGGAACACGGCATCACGGCCTATCGCGGCAACGAGCACGGCTGGCTGTATGCCGCGACCGACAACGTCGGGCAGAACGCCGTGCGCCGCATGGGCCGCCTGCTGGACAGCTACATCAACCTCAGCGGCCACCACACGTACACGCTGGAAAGCTGCGCCGGCACGCCTCCGTTCAACTTCCCGGCCAGCCGTTTCCTGCGCCCCCACGAGCCGCGCCTGGCCTGGCTGGACGGCCTGCGGCTGCGCCGGATCAAGCGCGCCATGCGCCACGCCGCCCGCCATCATGAAATCTTCCACCTGTGGTGGCATCCGCACAATTTCGGCGTCGACACCGACCGGAACATGCACTTCCTGGAGCAGGTGATCGAGGAGTTCGAACGCCTGCGCCGCGATGACGGCATGCGTTCGCTGGGCATGGCCGAACTCGCCGACGCACTGGCTGCGCGATGAACCGACGGCTTCCGCGCATCGCCATGCTGTGCGGCGACGGGCCGTCGTCGTGGTTCATGTACAACGCGCTGGCCGGCGAGGCGGAGGTTCTCGCCGTGGTGGTGGAGCGCAAGCCGTCGTCCCGGGCCATGATCCGGCACCGGCTGCGCCAACTGGGCTGGTTCACGGTCATCGGCCAGCTGGCCTTCATCGCGTTCAACCGATTGCTGGCACGACTCCAGCGCCGCCGCATCGACGAGCTGATCCTTCGCTACGGGCTGCAGGCCGACTTGCCGCCGGCAGCCATCACCCACCGGGTGCACAGCGTCAACACGGCGGCGGTGCGGCGGCTGCTCAGGAAGCTCGACGTCGACGCGGTAGTGGTGAACGGCACACGGATCATTTCGCGCGCCGTGATCGAGTGCATCGACCGCCCCTTCATCAACACCCACGTCGGCATCACCCCGCGTTACCGCGGCGTGCACGGCGGCTACTGGGCACTGGTCCGCGACGATGCCGAAAACTGCGGCGTCACCGTACACCTGGTGGACACCGGGGTGGACACCGGCGGCGTGCTGTACCAGCAACGGATCCACGTCGAGGGCAGCGACGGCTTCAATACCTATCCGCTGCACCAGCTGGCCGGCGCCATCCCGCTGATGAAACAGGCCTTGCGCGACGTGGTCGACGGCACCCTCACCCGTCGCGACGGCGTCGGCCCCTCCGGGCTCTGGTATCACCCCACCCTCGGTCAATACCTCAAGTATCGGTTTTCGAAGTCGGTCAAATAGAGCGCACCCAACGAGGCGCGGGTCCGCCGTCGATGAACCCGGGCATGCCCGGCCGGGAAGGATCAACGTGGCGCGCTCACCGTCGGCCCGCGTCGGCCAGTGTGCCGAAAAGCGTCAGCTTTTCTTCAAGGGCGGCAGCTCTTGGGCACGCTACGGCCGGGAAGTACCTTGAGAGGTGGCGCCGTTGAACCGCAGATACTGCTGGATCAGTGCCTCATGGGCGTCGGCCACCTGCAGCAGTTCCCGCGCCAGCGCTTCCTGCGCATTGACGGTATTTGCCGGCGATGGCGCCACCGCGGCCGATGCCCTGGTCGCCGCCCGCGGCGGTGCCGCAGGCTCGGCCGACTCGGCTTCGATCAGATAGGTGATGTCGTAGGCAAGGTCGCTCATGCGATCAGTCAAGCAATAGGCTTGCCAAGGTCCGCGGGCTCATCCGCGGCCATCATTGCGGTTACGCTAGGCCACTTCGTCCGCAGGGGGAATCACCGTGAAACCGAGTCGACGCATGGGCTGCCTGAAGCCGATCCTGTTCGCCCTGCTGCTCACCCTGGGCGGCACGCTGCAGGCCGCCGGGACGCCGCAGGCGAAGTACCCGGACTACCCCAGCGAGACGCCGGCGAAGTTCGTGCCGTCCACCGCCGGCTTCGACTACGTGAAGCGCGACGTGATGATCCCGATGCGCGACGGCGTGAAGCTGCACACCGTCATCCTGGTGCCGAAAGGTGCCAGCCACGCCGGCATCCTGCTCACCCGCACCCCGTACGACGCCAACGCGCTGACCACGCACAGCATGAGCGGCCATCTCGGGCCGATGCTGCAGGGCTACGACAACGCCGCCGACGTCATCGTCGAGGACGGCTACATCCGCGTGGTGCAGGACATCCGCGGCAAGTACGGTTCCGAAGGCGACTACGTGATGAACCGGCCGCTGCACGGGCCGCTGAATCCCACCCCGGTGGACGACGCCACCGACACGTACGACACCATCGACTGGCTGGTGAAGAACATCCCCGAGTCGAACGGCAAGGTCGGCACGCTGGGCATTTCCTACGACGGCTTCGAGCCGCTGATGGCGCTGTTCAACCCGCATCCGGCATTGAAGGTCTCCGTGCCGATGAACCCGATGGTCGACGGCTGGATGGGCGACGACTGGTTCCACCACGGCGCGTTCCGCCAGCAGAACCTGAGCTACGTCTACGAGCAGGTCGCCAGCCGCGACAACTCGATCAAGTGGTGGACCAGCTACCACGACGAGTACGACTTATTTCTGCACTACGGTTCCGCCGGCGCGCTGGCCGACGCCTACGGCATGCGCCAGCTCGGCTTCTGGAACAAGCTGCTGGCGCACCCCGCCTACGACAGCTTCTGGAGCGACCAGGCGGTGGACAAGCTGCTCGCCAGGGAGCCGCTGAAGGTGCCCGTGATGCTGGTGCACAGCCTGTGGGACCAGGAAGACATCTACGGCGCGCTCGCCGTGTACCGCGCGATCAAGCCCAAGGACAGCAGCGGCGACATGGTCAAGCTGGTGATGGGCCCGTGGCACCACGGCCAGGAGATCGACGAGGGCAGCTCGCTCGGCGCGATCCGCTTCGGCAGCGACACCGCGAAGTATTTCCGCGAAAAGATCCTGCGTCCGTACCTGGCGCAGTACCTGAAAGATGGCGCGCCGAAGGCCGGCCTCGCGCCGGTCACCGCGTACCAGACCGGCAGCAACCAGTGGCAGCGGCTGCCGCGCTGGCCGCTCGCCTGCGAGAACGGCTGCGCCGCGAAAAGCCGCGCGCTGTACCTGCAGGCTGACCACAAGCTCGGTTTCGGCGCACCCGCCGGCGGCGATGCCTACGACGAGTACGTGTCCGACCCCGCCCACCCTGTGCCGTTCCGCGCGCGACCGATCCAGCCGATCGGCTACGGCGACGGCCAGACCTGGTCGCAATGGCTGGTCGACGACCAGCGCGAAGCCTCTGGCCGCACCGACGTGCTTACCTACGTCAGCGACGCGCTCACCGCACCGCTCACCATCAGCGGCGCGCCCGAAGTGAACCTGATCGCCTCGACCAGCGGCAGCGACAGCGACTGGGTGGTCAAGCTGATCGACGTCTATCCCGACCAGGTCGCCGAGCAACCGGAGATGGGCGGCTACCAGCTCGCCGTGGCGATGGACATCTTCCGCGGCCGCTACCGCGAAGGCTTCACCGAAGCCAAGCCGGTCGCCGCCAACCAGCCCCTGCCCTACCGCTTCGCCCTGCCCGCCGCCAACCACGTCTTCCTGCCCGGCCACCGCATCATGGTGCAGGTGCAGTCCAGCTGGTTCCCGCTGTACGACCGCAACCCGCAGACCTTCGTGCCGAACATCTTCCTGGCCAGGCCGACGGATTACGTGAAAGCCACGCAGCGCGTGTACCACGCACCGGCGCAGGCGAGTTTCATTGCGCTGCCGGTGGTGGGCGGCTGAGCGTGCGAAGGATGATCGGCAGCGGCCGCAGACTCAAGGCAGGAGCATCAAGCGCGCGCGGCTGACGGGGAGCCCCCCAAGGAGCTGCCGGGACTCTCCGCGAAGAGCTTGAATGCGGAATCGTCCCAGTCATGACCATGCCAGCCGCCGCTCTTAGATGGCGGCGGGAAACCGGTGCGGCAGTAGCCCCGTGTGGCCGAGAAGTCGAAGATAGCGTGGACATAGCCATTGATGAGCAGGACTGCTCTGACGTCTTGGACCCCCCGCGGGGCATGTGCACGGCACGTTCCGGTGCCCTATCCGTTGCGTCAATCTCGAATCCCGCTTTGCGCGCCGACGCCGTCGCTTTTTTCGGCGCCGTCGTGCGCGATAGCTTCAATGTCGCCGCCGGAAGTGGCGGCGATGAGGCCCGATACTGTCGCTGCAGGCAACGGCGATGCGACGACGTCCGGCGAAGCGGATGGAGAGTGCGTTGCGCAGGCTACTGGAGCTCCTGAGCAGGGCGTGGCCTTCCAGCGCCGACGGCATCACGTCACTGCCAAGCGCGGTGTCGCGGTACGTCTGCGCTGAAGCGACCGCGCGCAGTGCGGCTGCACCGCGACATCGCCTCGGCGCAACCACCTCATCTGCGCGCATTCTTGGGTACGGTTGCGCTGACGCAGCGTCCCCGTCCGCCTGCGTCAACGCAATGCCTGGTTATGAGCTCTGCTCAGGACCGCGCGGCTTTGGTTTCGGCACCACCACGATCTCCAGGGAGAACCGCGATGGCGGTTTCGGTACCACGATGGTGCAGACGCTGACGCTCTGGACGTCGTCGCGGCCGCCGAGGTCGATGTCGTAGGTGCCGGGTTTGATGGTGGGGTTTTCACTCATGTCGTTCTCCGGGTGGGTGCCCCTTGCTCGCGCGCGAGGCGGGTGGTTCCGCGCCGGGACTCCTGCCTGCCGTCCCCGGCGGAGACAGCAGGCCCAGACGACGGAAGGTGAGGTTGCTCGCGATCACCGTTTCGGCGATGCCCGCCGCACGGGCCGCCGCCAGCCGCTGGCGGGCCGGCTCGATGTCGCCCAGCAGCGCCAGCGTTTCCGCATTCTGCAACGCCACTTCGCCGGGCTGGCCGGGCAGCGATTCGGCGCGCTTGATCAGCATGCGGGCGCTGGCCGCGTCGCCCAGCACGACCTGGTAAAGGCCCAGCAAGGCGACCGCGCTGGCATCGTTCGGCTGGACCTTCAGGTAAGCCTCGGCGCGGGCCGCGGCTTGCTCATACGCCTTGTGCACATCCGCGGCACTGGCTCGCGGATCCGCCCGCAACGCGTCACCCAGATTGCCCCAGGTCCTGAAGTCCTGCGGGTCCAGCACGGTCGCCTGGCGCCGCAGATCGACCGCCGCGGCGTAATCGCCCGCCTGGTACTTGAGCAATCCCAGATTGGTCAAGGTGGCCGCCGCCGGCTCGAGCGCGATCGAGTGCTCCAATGCCTGCTCGGCGTCGGCATTGTTGCCCGCTGCCATGTACAGCGCGCCAAGCGTGCCCCACAGAATGGCGTCGCCCGGCCGCCGCCCCACCGCTTCGCGGAAGGAGATCACCGCCCCCGGCACGTTGCCATCGAGATACTGCTGATAGCCGATCTGGGCCAGCACGGCAGGATCGCCGGGACTCAGTTGCAGTGCCTGCTGGAACTCCTGCGCGGACAGATCGTGCTGGCCTCCGGCCGCGTAGACCTGGGCGGCACCGATATGCGCACGAACCTGCAAGGCCGGTGCCCGCGAACTGTTGCGGTAGTACTGCAAGGCACGCTCGGCATCGCCGGCTACGCGATACAGGTCGCCCATTGCCAGATCCACCTCGGGCAGCGTCGGATCCATCTGCGCAGCACGCTGGCAGGCGAGCTTGGCATTGTCGAAGGCCTCGGCGCTGTGCTTGCTTTCAAGGCGCCAGATTTCGGCCCGGCAGATCCCCGCTTGCGCCTTGGCGAACCCGCTGTCCTCCTTCAGCGCCTGGCCGAAGCGCTCGATCGCCTTGTCGGCGGTGTCGGACGAGGGTGCGCGATGCAGCAGATTCAGGCCCTGCAGGTAGATGTCGAAGGCGGCCTCGTTATGCGTGGGCGTCAAGCGCTTCGCCAGGGCATCGCTCTCGCCGGGAATCGCCCCCAGCAGCGCATGCACTACCTCGCCGGCGATCTCGCTCTGGGTATCGAACACACCGGAGAGCTCGCGGTCGTAGGTATGGCTCCACAGCGTGAACCCGGTGACGGTGTCGGACAGGCGGGCGGTGATGCGGATGCGCTGGCCTTCGCGGCGCACGCTGGCATCCAGGATCGCGGCCACCCCGAGCCTGGTCCCCAGAGCCCTGGCGTCGGCAGCACCGTTCCTAGCGTCCGGCGAAAGCGGTGCGGCGACCTTCAGGCCCTTCACGCCGGCCAGGGCATCGCGCATCTCCTCGGCCAATCCCTCGGCGAAATACTCGTCGCCAGGCTGGCTGCTGAGGCTGGTGAAAGGCATCACGGCGATCGACGCGGCAAACCGCGATGCCGGTGCCGTGGCCCGCTGGATCACGGCCCAGGTGAGCAACGCGCAAGACAGCAGCACCACCAATGCCAGCCAGCGGCGCTGCTTCCAGCGCCGATCGATGATGCCCTGCCCGCGCGCCGGTGTCGGCTCGGGGACGCTCCACGCCGATGCCGGATCGGCCTGCTCCTGCCGGGACAATCCCACTTGCTCATGTTGGCTCGTCGGCAACGCCGGCGGCGCGACCTGCAACCCGGTTGCCGGAACCTCATCGACGCCGGTCCGGTCCGGCGTCGGCGCTGGCGGAGTCCCGGTATCCGCATCGTCCCGCAACTGCCCGATGAAACTGTAGCCCAGGGCATGCCGTGTCTGGATGTAGCGTGGCTGCTGCGGATCGTCGCCCAGCGCGTGGCGCAACTGCGCGATCACCCGGGTCAGCACGCCCGGGGTGACATGGCGATGGCCCCAGACCACGTCGAGCAGGTCGTCGCGGCCGACCAGTTCGCCGGGGTGCTGCAGCAGCGCGAGCAGTACGGCGAAGGCCTTGGGCTCCACCGGCTGGGGCACGCCCGCCCGCAGCAGGCTGTGCGCGGCCGGGTCGACCACGATGTCGTCAAAGCGATAAGGCGTAGCTCCCCCGCTGCGCGCGCCCGATTCCATCCGGTTCATCGGGAAGCCCTCAGGCGATCACATAAACCTCAGCGTTCGCTCATACAAGCCCTGCATCTCCATCATGACTCAAACCGCCGTGCGGTGGAATCTGAGCCTGCGCCGCATTCCGCAGCGCCACTACCCGAGGGTCTGCCATGAACGCCCAGATTGCCACCCTGCAACCCCTGTCAGCCGCCCTGCAGTCGCCCGCATGGAGGAGCCTGAACCGCCCCGCCCGGCGCCACTTCGTCGGCGGCTTCCTTCTCCAGGCCGAAGCGCTGGCCCATTTCAACCAGTTGCTGGCACGGCTGCATCACTTCCCGCTCGATTGCGACCAACTGGCCACGGCGTCGCGCGAGCTGGCGGGTCGATCGGCCGACAACCGGCGTCCGGCGAGCATCGATCAACGCCTGCAACTGGCCAGCGCGGTCGACCGGATGATCGCCGACGCGACCTGGCAGCCGGCCGGCGAAGCCATCGAGCCAGCCCGTGTGGTGATGGACTACGTGCACGGCGATCACAACCTGATTCCGGACAGTGCGCCGCTGGTCGGGCGATTCGACGACGCCATCCTGATCGATGCCGCCTGGCCGCAGCTGGCCGGCGAGATCGACTGCTACCTCGACTACTGCCGCGTGCGCGCGATCGAAGCCGAGCTGCGCGGCTGCGCGGCCGGCGGGTTTGCGTTCACGCGCGAGGACTGGCAGCAGGCCCGCCGCGCCGAAGCCGGCCTGATCGCCCATTGCCGGCGGGTGGGCGAAGAAAGCTACCTGCCTTCGTCAGCGCAGGCATGCTTCCGTGTGCACTGATGCCACCAGCGCCATGCAAGAACCAGTGGCAGGTTCATCGATCCGGATCGATGAACCTGCCATCGCCCGACTCCGTACTTCTGCCCGGTCACGAGACCCCGGTCACGCGGCCCGGATGACAAAATCCGGACCGAACCCGCCATGCTGGCGGATATGGTAGAAGTCGCCTCTGGCACGGATGGCACCGACACCATGCTTCGCCGGCTGCATGCGCGATCCCAGGCCTGCAGCCTGAAATCGAGAACTCGGCAACGGCATGCCGGCCAGCGACTACTTGTGTCGCCGGCGGGATCTGCCAAGGGGAAGGCGCGCGTGTCCGACACCGACATCACCAGCTTGCTTGCACTTGCCCGCGACGGCGAGCCCGCGCAACTGGGCGCCGTGTTCGAAGCGCTGTATCCGGAGTTGCTGCGCCTTGCCAACGCGCGCCTGCACGGCAACGGGGCCACGCTGACCCCGACTGTGCTGGTGCACGAACTGTTCCTGCGGATCACCCAGGGCAAGCCGCTGTCGCTGACCGACCGCAACCACTTCTTCGCGATCTCGGCACAGGCGATGCGCTGGATCCTGGTCGAGCACGCACGCCAGCGCGTCACCGAGAAACGCGGCGGCGGGCAGGTCATGATCAGCCTCGACGACCAGGTCCCGCAGGTGCCGGCGGCGACGACCAATGTGCTGGCGCTGGAAGAGTGCCTGCAGGAGCTGGAAGCAATCAGCCCGCAGCGACGCCGGATCGTCGAGCTGCGCTATTTCGCGGGGCTGGAGTTCAGCGAGATCGCGCGCCTGCTGGCGTGCTCCGAACGCACCGTATACCGCGAGTGGGAGCGTGCCCGCGCATTCCTGCAGGCGATGCTCGACGAGGCCGGTGATGGACGCTGAGACGCTGGCTCACTGGCGGGCAGCCGACACGGCCTTCGATCAGTGGCTGGACCTGCCCTACCACGAACGCGAGGCCTGGCTGGCCGCACAGACGCTGCCGGCGCCGGTGCGGCGGCGGCTCGAGCAACTGCTGGCCGCGCACCGGCAGCCGCGGGCATCGCTGGACCCGTGCGGCGGCGACCTGGCCGGGTGCCGCCTCGGCGGCTGGACCCTGGAAACCGAGCTCGGCCGCGGCGGCATGGCCGTGGTCTATCGCGGCTGGCGCGAGCAGGGCGTGGCGCGGCAGCAGGCGGCGATCAAGATCCTCACCCTCGGCGCGCTCGGCATCACTGGCCGCGACCGCTTCCAGCGCGAGACGGCGATCCTCGCCCGCCTCAACCACCCAAACATCACCTCGCTGATCGACTCCGGCGTCGCCGACGACGGTACCTGCTGGCTGGCGATGCCGCTGGTCGAGGGCGAACGCATCGACCATTGGTGTGAATCGCACGCGCTCGATACGCGCGCGATCGTCCATCTTTGCCTACAGGTCTGCGACGCCGTGGCCTACGCGCACCGCAACCTGGTGATCCATCGCGACCTCAAGCCCTCGAACGTGCTGGTCGAAGTCAGCGGCCACGTGCGCCTGCTCGATTTCGGCGTCGGCCAGTTCACCGACTCCACCGAGGAATGCACGCAGACGATGTTGCGCGCGATGACGCCCGGATACGCGGCGCCCGAACAGCTGCACGGTGCCTTGCCGAGCACCGCCATCGACATCTACGGCCTCGGCGCCCTGCTCCACCGCCTGCTCACCGGATGCACGCCGCAGACGACGGCCGAAAGCAGCCGATCCACCCGGCCTTCGCTGCTGGTCCGCGCCGACAGCGACGCCTGCCACCGCCATTACCTGCCGTTGAAAAACGACCTCGACTGGGTGCTGCTCAAGGCCTTGTCCGAAGCACCGGAGCAACGCTATCACTCGGCCGAGGCGTTGGCCGACGACCTGCGCCGCTGGCTCGGCGGCCTGCCCGTGCTGGCGCAGAAACCGCGGCCGGGCTACCGGTTGCGCAAGTTCGTCGGTCGCCACAAGGTCGGCGTCGCCGCGGCGTGCCTACTGCTGTTCACCCTCGCCGGCGGCGTGGCGACCACGCTGTGGCAGGCGGGCATCGCCAAGGAAGAGGCGGCGAACGCGCGCGTGCAGGCGCAGCGGGCGACCCTGGTGCGCGACTTCCTGCAACACGTCTTCGAATCCACCAACCCGGATGCGGGCGGCATTCCCAGCGCGCTCGACCTGCTCGACGAAGGCGCCAGCCAGGCGCGCGAGAACATCGTCGCCAGCGATCCGCTGGCCGCCGCCGACATCCTCCACCTGACCGGGGTTTCGCGCCTGCGCCTGAACCAGCTCGATGACGCCGCGCGCGACCTCGAACAGGCGCTGGAACTGATGGCTGCCGCGGGCGGCGCCGGGCAAACCCAAGCACGCCAAGCCGGGGCCATCCACAAGGAACTGGCGCGACTGCACCGTGTGCGCGGCAACACAGCCGAAGCGATCCGCCACGCCCGCGCCGCCCTGGCCCTCGATCATCAACTGGGAACACCGGTCGCCGACCATCTGCGTGCCATGAACGCGCTGGGTATGGCGCTGGCGACCACCGCCCCGGCGGAGGCCGAAGCGCTGCACCGGCAGGCGCTGGCACGTATCGCCGGGAGCCCGCTGGAAAATTCGCGGCTGCACCTGGACACGCTCAACGGTCTTGCCGTGTCCATCGCCTTCGCCCGGCCCACGGATTTCGCCGAGCGCATCCAGCTGGAGGAAACACGCCTGCGCCTGGTCCGCGCGCTGGACGGGGAACAGAGTGGCAGTTACGCGTACACCGCCGCCGATGCCTCCACCACGATGCGCAAGGCCGGCCGGCTCGAGCGCGCCGAGGCATTGGCACGGCAGGCGGTGGAGATCACCGATCGCATCTATACCCGGCCCCACCTGCATGCGTCGCTCGCCCACTGCAACCTCGCGGCGTACCTGATGCAACGCGGCCGGCATGCGGATGCCCTCGAACACTACGAGACAAGCAGCGCGATCGACGACCGCATCAAGCGCATGGATCTGCATGCGGAATCCTGCTACCGCGGCCATGCCTATGTACTGACGGCGTTGGATCAACCCGCCCGTGCGGCCGAAGCGCTGGGCCGGAGTTCGGCCATCATCGGCAAGCACGGCTTGACCCACCAGGGCGCCGGCCTCGCCGCCTGCGGCCTGGCCGCCTCGATCCAGTGGCGCCGCGGCAAGGCGGAGGCCGCCACGCAAACGCTCGAAGGCTGCGCGCCGCCGGCCGGGATCGAGCCACCGCTGGCCTACCGGCTGGCGCAGGCCGAGCGGCACGTCCTGGGCAGCAACCACGCGGAGGCGTCACAGCTTCTCGCCGGGCTGCGCAGCGAGCTTCCGCCGGTAAGCCTCGCGCGCGACTGGCAGCGCCCCTGGATGCTGTCGCTGCTGCTGGCCCGGGACACCGGCGATGCGGCCGCCACGACAGAACTACTCGCTGGCCTGGGCGATTTCGCCGGCGTCACCCCGCTGGCGCACTGCGTCGCCGCGACCAGCCGGGCCCGCTGCACGGCGCTGCCGTAGGGCGGCGAGCTACCGGCCGCCGGGCCGCCCGCGATGGCGGCTGTCAGTTTTCGCGCGCAAATCTCGTTTATGGGAGACCCGGACTCGCCGGGCTCGGCCGGGCCGCCGTTTCGGCCCGCCCCAACGAGGGCGCCGCGCATGCACACTTCTTCCATTTTCCTCGCCGCCTCGGCTCTAGCCGTCGGCATCGCTGCCGCGCTGCCGACGGACGCCAGCGCGCAGACCAAGCCCAGGCCCGCGGAGCTGTACATCGACGTGGCGACCCACGCCATGCCCGGCATGCCCGGCATGGGCGGCATCGGCCGGATGGCGAATGCGATGAGCGGCCAGGCCGCCAGCTACGGCATGGCGCGCAGCCCCGGCATGGCCGGCAAGTATCTGGACATCGCCCTGCACAACCGCGAGCGACCCGGCACGCCGGCCAGCCAGTTCGTGCCGAAGGGCCTGCGAGTCGGCGAGCGGATCGACTTGCTGCCCGCGCCGCGTCGCACCGCGACCAACGATTCCGACAGCGCGTCGGCCACTCAGACAGCGGCCGGCGACGGCACCTTCCGGGTGCGCTACTACTGGGGTTGCGGCGAGCAGGTGCGGGCGGGCCAGCCGGCCGAGTACACGATGACAATCCGCAACGGCAAGCCGGCGCAGAGCGGCCGCGCACCCACCCCGCGCCAGGTACCGTCGTCGGGTATCGATCCCGGTCCCGAACACGTGCTGTGGCCGAATCCGTCCAGCCGCAAGACGGTTTCCGCCAAGGGCTCGCTGGTCGGTAGCCACCGCGTGACCAGCGAAGGGCTGCCCGAAACGATGCAGTTCGAGTTGGCTCGCGAGCACGACTTCATGCCCGAGCTGAAACTGCGCAGCGAGAAAAATTCGCAGCAGGGCACGACGCTGCAGTGGGAGGCGGTGGACGGGGCGCGCGCCTATTTCATCCACGCCACCGCGATGGACGGCAACACCATCGTGATGTGGAGCAGCGCCGAGGACGGCTACGCCGGCCCGGAACTGATCGGCTACCTGCCCGAAAAGCAGATCGCCCGGTGGATCGGCTCGCGCACCCTGCTGAACGCTGGCGCGCGCAGTTGCGCCATTCCGCGCGAGGTGTTCGCCGGCAACGGCAACGCCGCGCCGATGCTGCAGATGATCGCCTACGGCAGCGAACGCACCATCCGCCAGCCGGGCTGGAACGTGCACCTGCGCAACAAGTCGACCGCGATGCTGATGTCCTTCGGCGCCGGCGCATCCTCCGCGCCGGTCAAGAGCACGGCCAAGGGCCTGCTGCGCGGGCTGATCGGACGCTGACCGCGTGGCCGGGCGGCGGGCCCGGACACGTCGCACCACTCCCTACTCCTGCGGTGAACGACGGACATGACGACGAACTGGAACCACCTGCTCAAACGCATCGCCATCGCCGTTGGCAAGGGCTTGTGGCGAATGGCCGTACTCCTTTTCGCGCTACTGACCGCAATCGGCACTTTCACCGTCCGCAGGCTGCTGCCGGCCTTGTGGCAGGGGTGGCGGAACACCGTCTGGCCGTTGCTGCGCCGAGGCTACCTGAAGCTGCCGCGGCGTCGCCTCGTCGTCGGCATGGCGGGCCTGCTGCTGGTCGCGACTTGCGTGCTGCTGCTTCGCAGTCCCGGCAATGGCAAGGCGAACCTTTCGGCGCGGACGTCGACGGCCGCCGTCGACACTATGCCGGGCAAGCCGGCGGTGCTCACCTTCGCGCCCGCATCGGCGGCGCCCGGTGCGCCGGTGCTGCTGAGCGGCGTTCCGGTGGTCGCTGACGAGCGCCTCGATGTGCGTGTCGGCGGCCAGCCCGCGGCAGCCCAACGACTGGCCGACGGCAGTATTCGGATTCTCGTGCCGCTGTACCTGGGGCCGGACAACTGGCCGGTGCCCCCGGCGCAACCGCAGCCGGTGGAAGTGCATCGGGGCGGCGTGCTGGCAGCCGCCAGCAAGAGCGGACTGCGGGTCACCGAACTGCAGCGCGCACCGGGCACCACCGCCGGCGTGCAGCGCTCGCTGGCCACAATCACCGGGGCCTACGAGAGCATCCTCACCTCCCTGCCGGTGCAGCGCGAGGAAGATCGCGCCTACCGCCAGGCGACGCTGGCGACGCTGCGAGCCCTGGTCAGCGAAGGCGACCACTCGCTGGCCGCGGTACTCGCCGGCACCTCGCCCTTGCTGGCCGGCGCGGAGGTCGACCTGGAGCTGACCGACGCGCTGCTGGCTTCCAGCGGTGGCGCGGCCTACCTCGACGCCTACGCGACCGCCCTGGCCGGCAAGCCATCGGCGGACGGCGATGCGTCGGCCAGCCCGGCCACGGCGCAGGGCCCGCATCGGCGCGCCGGTCTGAACGTCCTCGCCGTCGCGGCGAAGGCGGCAGGCAACTCGATGGCCGCCACGCTGCAAGCATCCGACCTCGGCTTCCAGCCGCGTTCGTTCAGCGCATCCACCAGCGCTGCAGCCTACACCGGCGACCTGCTGAAATCGGCGGGCCTCCTGACCGCCGCATGGGCGGCCGACTCGGCGCTTGCTGGCGGCAGCGCCTTCGCCACGATGGGGTTGGGAACAGACGGCGATGGCGGTGGCAGCCATTACGTCGTCTCTGGCGGCGGTGTGGCACGCTGCCGGGGCGGCGACGACAAGGCCTTCGAGATCGCCTGCCTGATGCAGGTCCAGGGCGTGCTTTCCGCGTTCACGCTGGAGGTCGTCAAGCCCACGGCCGAGCTCTACGCCAATACCCTTGGGCTGGCGTTCGGCGCGGCGGGCGTCGCCGGCAAGGCGATCCCCGGGCACACCATGGTCAGCGCCCTGCTGACCATCACGAGTTTCGTGATGGAGAAGGTCTCGCTGTCGCTGCTGCCCGCCGAGCTGTCCCGTTTCGAGATCGTCGAACACAAGGGCCTCATGCGCGTGGGCGAGATCGCCAAGGTGACCATCGAGGTAGAGGCGCGGAACCACCCGCAGACCGTTACCGTCATGGATCTGGTGGATCTGACCAAGATGGTCGTCGGGCCGAATATCAAGTTCAACCAGGCGTACAAGGACGCCCTGGTGAGCGTGTTCGATTACACCATCGACATTTACCAGGCCGCACTGCGCGGTTCCGAATACATGCAGCGCGGCTCGACCGCGGGGGTGAACCCCGGCGCGTTCACCATGCCGGCGATGAAGTGGGGCCCGGCCAAGATCACCAGCGACGACTTGGTGACCTTGTTCAGCCAAGACAAGCAAGTGGTCGAGCCGCAGGAAAAGGCACTGGTGTGGGAAGCCAAGGGGTATGGCAAGACAGGCGTGCGCGCGGAGACGCGCGGAGCCGGCGATCGTAGCAAGGTACTCGTCGATCACAGCATGTGCCCCGGTTGCGTCTGGAACGGCGGGGCCTTCGGCGAAGACATACTGGTGGAATCCAAGAAAATCGACGTGGGCGTCAAGCTCGAACCGCTCCCGCGCCACGGCACCGCGCCGATGGAGGTCGAGCTGACCTGGGAAATCGCCGAGGAACTGGAGGACAAAGGTCCGCTGGCCTGCACGGTGGACTTCGGCGACGGCTCACCGGTGGAGCACATCGGCGACTGCCGGAAAACCGACTCCGTCTCGCACGAATACCCATACACCTCGCGCCTGAATGCCGACACCGACGGTGCCTACGTGGCGACAATCAGCCTGGGTGGTTCCCGGCCCGACGGCTCCACCGAAATCTATCCCGACTGGGAGTTCAAGGTTTCGCCGTCCGGCGGCGAAGCTCCCCTCGATACAAAGTTCACCTGGAACATTCCGCTGCCGCCGGACCGGACAGCGCCAAGTTGCGTGCTCGATCACGGTGACGGCTCCAGCCAGCAGACCTTCGACGACTGCACCCGCGCCACCAAGGCCGGGCATCGCTACGAGAAACGGGGCAGCTACGTGGCGACCCTCACCATGGCCAGCGACGGCGCGAAAGACACCAAGACGGCGCCCGTATCCGTCGCCGAAACCGGCACCTGCACGAACCTGCTGGAGGGCAAGACCTGGACGGGCAGCGTGTCCTACAACCAGTCGCGCGACGTCTACGACGATCGCGGCAGACATGCCGTCTACAACTTCGCAGTCAGCCTGAGCGCGGACATGCCGGAAGACACCCGCCGGCAATGGCGCGGTGGCGACTACCTGGTGCGCTACTTCAGCCCCAACCCCAGCGGAACCGCCAACATCACCTACACCGAGGAGGATTACGACGAACGGGGCGCGCTCACCATGTATGACCGATTCACCGGCAACGGCAAGTTGCGGCCGTTCGAGAAGGGCATGTCGGAGGACGGCACGATGCTCATCCTCACCCTGAGGCGCGATTGCACCTATTCGTTCTACCTGCAGGGGCAGGTGTATGGCTCGGGCGAACGATGGGCCGTGATAGGGGACAAGGAGTCGTACGAGGGCCGTCTGTGGCTCCACTCCGTGACGGGCGAGGGACAGGTCACCTCGTCAAGCCAGATCCAGGGAAGTGCCCAGTTCCCGTCGCTCATCCGCTCCCAGATCGAGGACAACTCCTTCGAGAAGACAAGCTGGATAAGCGAGATGAACATCGTCGGCGATGCGCTGGGCGAGGCTGAAATGGGCACGGTCACGGTCCACTGGGACTTCAGGCCGAAAGACTGAAGCCCGCGCGGCCGCCCAGCCTACCGGGCGGCGGATATCTGCAGCCGCAGAATCCGCCGCAACTCCAGGATCGCCGCCGGGGTTTCCTGCACGCTGTGCCATGACGGGATGGCGAGCTCGGAGTCGGCGCCGGCCAGGTGCGCGCTGCGGTACGGCACCACGCCATCGCTGCTGTCCTGCAGCGGGCCCTTCTCTTTGTAGACGCCGACGATGGTGTGGTAACGCACGCGCGGCGAGATCGGCAGGTTCGCCGCGGCGACGATGAACGGGTCGGCGTCGCTGAGGTTGTCGATGCTGTTGGGGATGCGCAGCAACGGGGCGTTGCCGCCTTCGTCGCCGTCGCTCTTGATCAGCTCGGTGATGCTGGCCATTTCCTTCAGCACGCTGACCGGCAGGCGGATCAGGTTGCCGATCCAGCGGGCGAGGCGATGTTGCGCGTAGGGCGTGCCGCGATGCGGCGAGGCCAGGAAGACGGCGCGGTTCACCTGCGGCATCGGGGTGAACTGCAGATAGCGGCTAAGGCGTTCGCGAAAACGGGCGCGCTTCGCCGCCGACAGGTTCGCGCGCAGCGGGATCAGGCTCCACAGCTTGTCGCCGCTGGACGACACCAGCAGGCGCGCGATCACGCCGCCCATGCTGTGTCCGATCAGCACCATGTTTTGCGAGGCACGCGCCTGGCCGGACGGGTCGTAATGTTTCAACGTGGCGTCCAGCGCCTTGCGGATGTTGGCCAGGTTGACCGCAACCGGCAGGTTGGTGGGGTAGTAGACCTCCCACACCTGATAGTTGCGGCGCAGTTCCTCGTCGCCCATCACCTCGTTCGCCACGTTGATCCACGCTTCCGGGCTGCTGGCCAGGCCGTGCAGCATCACCACGGTAAGCCGATCGGGGTCGTACGGCTGCATCAGCAGCACGCGCGGCGTGCGGATGCCGCCTTCGCGTCCCAGCAGCGAACGGATCGACTGGCTGGCGAAACCCGAGCGGGCCAGCCACACGCCGTAGGCCGCGGTGAAGTTCGCGCCCAGCGGCACCACCCGCCCACCCACCGCGATGGTGTCGTCGCGGTAGGGAGCCCGCACCAACAGACGCACCTGCCGCGTCGCCAGCACGTCATCCAGCGTGCCGCCATCGAACACCAGCGCACCGGTCATCGAGACATAGTCGGGTTCGCGCCACGGCACCTCGGCATCGGCTTTCTGCTCCGGTGCAACGGCCACGAAGTCGGAACCGAAGCCGTCGCGCCGATAGACGTTGCGCAGGCCGTTGAAGCGCAGGTTGGCCGCCGGGATCAGCTCCGCCGGCACCCGAGCATCGCCGGCCAGATGCACGTCACTCTGCGGGCGCAGCACGGTCCAGCCGGCCAGCGTGGCATGGGTCCAGCGCGGGTCCAGCCGCGGCAGCTCCAGGAAAAGGCGGCTCATCACCCGCTGCACGGCGAGGTTGTAGAACCCCGTCACCTGCACCTGGCGCAGCTCGAACGCACGCTCGGCGGGCGAGCGCGCGGTGTAGAAGAGATACGCATAGGCGTAGCGCGCGGATTGCAGGAAAGCATCCAGCGTCGCGTCGTCCATCGCCACGCCGGGCTGCGATCGATCGGCCTTGAGCGCCCTGCCCAGCCACAGTTCGGCCAGCGCCGAGAGCCGCTGCTCGTCGGTCAGCCCCGCCGAACGGGCGACGGTACCCGTGCAGCCGGCGAACTCGCGCTGGCAACTGTCGACCGTCAGCGCCACCACGTTGAGCGACTGCACGGTGCGGTCGCTCAGGCGGTTGCTGCCGATCACATCGGCACGCCGCTGGTTGACGTAGTCGTTCGTCTTGACGTGACTCACCCCGACCATCGCGCAAGCATTGAGGCCGAGCAGCCCGATGACGCCCGCGCAGCGCACGATCCAGGCGCACGTTCCGGCTCTCATCGGCCGGCCCCCATCTGCAGTGTCCCCATCGGCGTCTTGTCCTGCGGCCGGACGATGCGGGGATTGTAGCCGCCGCGTCGATGCCTCCGGCATTGTCATGCCGCGGCCAAAGCCGCACGCTTGGGTCGTGGACGGATGCCCGGGAACGAGATGGCGACGAAGGGTGGAATGATCGGCAGGGCGGCGCTCATCGCGGTGGCGGCGATCGCCACCTTCGTCTCCGGCGCCTGGGGCGCCATGGCGCTGTGGTACCAGCTGCCCGGCGGCGCGACCGCGCGCACGCTCGGCAGCGTGTCGTGGGCGCTCGCCGTGATCGCGTTCGCCATCGTCGCGATCAGCCACCGCAGCTGGCTCCCGCTGGGCGCCTACGCGGCGATGTACGCGCTGCTGTTGCTGTGGTGGACGAGCATCGCGCCGTCCAACGCGCGGACCTGGGCCGACGACGTCGCCCGCCAGCTCGGCGGCACGGTAGGCGGCAGCGCCGTCACCCTCCACAACGTGCGCAACTTCGACTGGCGCAGCGACGACGACTACGACGCGCGCTGGGAAACCCGCCATTACGACCTGGACCGGCTGGCCTCGGCCGACGCGGTGCTGTCGTACTGGGGCAGCCGGGCGATCGCCCACGCGATGATCTCGTTCGGCTTCGACGACGGCCAGCGCGTGGTCTTCTCGGTGGAGATCCGCCGGCAGCGCGGCCAGCGGTATTCGCCGATCGGCGGCTTCTTCAAGCAGTTCGAGACGGCCCTGGTCGCCGCCGACGAACGCGACATCATCCGCGTGCGCACCAACGTGCGCGGCGAGGACGACTACCTCTACCCGCTGCGCATGGACCGACCCGCCATGCGCTCGCTGTTCCTCGCCTACGTGCAGGCCGCGAACCGGCTGGCCGGGCAGCCCGAGTTCTACAACACCCTCACCTCGAACTGCACCACCCTCGTCTACCGCATGGCCCGGCAGATCGACCCGGGCCTGCCGTGGGACACCCGCCTGCTGCTGACCGGCTACCTGCCGGGCTATCTCCACGACGTGGGCGCGGTGGACCGGAGCGCGCCGCTCGACGAACTGCGCCGCCGCGGCCGCATCACCGGGCGCGCGCGAAACGCGGCGAGAGACGATTTCTCCCGGGCGATCCGCACGAATGAACCTTGATCCCGCGCGTCAGGCGTTCGGGCCACGGCGGTCGCCTCCCGCCCCACCACGCGATTGAAAGGCAGCCGCCGCGGTCACCCCGCCAGTTCGAAACGCGTCACGCGCCTGACCGGATCGGCCTCGACCAAGCTCACCCTGACGTCGGCGCCGAGCGAAAGGCTCGCGCCGCCGGATACGCTGGCCTCGACCGCCGGGTCGCGCACGATGACCGTGCCCCTGCCCGGGTCGTCATGGGCGACCTCGACGATCGCGCCGTTGAAGACTTCCCCCACGCGCGGCGCCAGCACGGCGGCTTCGGCCAGGTTGAGCACGGCGCTTTCGTACTGGCCGGCGCGATGGCCGGAGGCCTGCATGGTGACCGGCAGGCCCGGCAGCGCGGCCAGCGCCCACGCCGGTATCGGCTGCTTCGCGCACAGCGCCACGCAGATCTCGCCGGTGTAGCGATCGACCAGCCGGCGCAGCGGCGCGGTGGCGTGGGTGTACTGCGCGGCCAGCGCCGAGTGCATCGGCTGCGCGGGCAGCGCGCCGTCGAACGCCGCGTAGCCGGCCCCGCGCAGCACACTGGTGCAGGCGGTCAGCATCGCCACATGCACGTCGTTCGACGGATCCAGCGAACGGATGAAGCCGGGATAATCCAGCCCGGGCGGCCAGGCGATGCCGAGCGCCCGCGCGGTCACGCGCAGGCGCTCGATCGCGCGCGGGCCGGCCGGCGGCAAGGTGCGCAGCAGGCCGACCTTCGCCTGCACCATCAGGTGCGCCGCGGCCATCCCGGTCAGCAGCGAGACCTGCTCGTTCCAGTCCTCGATCGGCATGCGCGCGCGAAACGCCAGCTTCCAGCGGCCGCCGACCACGCTGACTTCCTGCTCCGGCAGCGGCAGGCTGACGCCGCCGCGGGCGAACTCGCGCTGCCGGCGCAGCTCGCCGATCTCGCGCAAGACCGCCCACATCGGCTCGGCCGTGCCGGCGTCGATGCGTTGCTGCACGCCGGCGTAGTCGAGCCGGGCGCGGCTGCTGACCTTCGCGCGCCGCACGTCGACGGCGATGCCTTCGCCGGTCCGGTCCAGGTCGATCGTCCACAACAGCGCCGGCCGCAGCTGGCCGGGCAGCAGCGAGGCGGCATCTTCGGACAGCACCTTCGGATGCAGCGGGATCTTCGCATCCGCGCCGTACAGCGTCTCGCCGCGCCGGTTCGCCTCCAGGTCGACCGGATCGCCGGCGCTGACGAAGGCGGCGACGTCGGCAATCGCGTAGTGCACCCGATAGCCGCCATCGATGCGCTCGACATGCATCGCCTGGTCCAGGTCCATCGAGCCGGGCGGGTCGACGGTCACCAGGGCGATGTCGCTGCGGTCCAGCGCCGGCAGCCGCGGGTTCGCGGCCGCCTGCGCCGCGGCGGCCTCGACTTCCGGCGGAAACGCCGACGGCAGCTTCAGGTCGTCGTGGATGTCGCGCATGCCCTGCGCGAGCACGGGATCCCCGGCAGGCTGGATGTGGAGGCGGCGGGTGGTCGACATGGGCGATTTCCTTGCGTGGATGCCGTTCGGCAAGACGAGGCCGATGCATCGCCCCGGCCTTTGTCGCGCTCCGCAAAATATACACGTGCCGGCAGGGACTACCGCAGCCACCATGCAAGGTGTAGAAACGGCACCGTCACCCCGCCACCGACTCGATCCTCATGACCGACATGTCCCTGCTGATTCGCCTGGCCGAAGAAGACGACGACGATTTCATCCTCGATCAGGTGCCGCGATTCGTGGATTTCACGCTGCCGCCATGGCGGCGCCGCCACGAATGCATCGAGGGCATCCGCAACGACCTGCTGCGCCATCTGGAGGACCAGCCGGCGAACAGCTACCTGTTCGTGGCCGAGGACGAAGACGGCGAACGGGCCGGTTTCATCCACCTGCAGCGCACCGCGGATTTTTTCACCGGGCGCAGCAACTGCCACATCTCCGACATCGCGGTGGCGCCGCAGCACGAGGGGCGTGGCGTCGGCAAGGCGCTGCTGGCGCATGCCGAGACTTGGGCACGCGAACACCAATGCCAGCTGGTGACGCTGGCGGTATTCCCCGGCAACGAGCGCGCCCGCGCCCTGTACGAAGCTGCCGGCTACGCACCCGACCTGCTGCGGCTGGTCAAGCCGGTCCGCTGAACCCGTCCAGCGGAATGCATCAACGAAAGAAGCCGCCCGAGGGCGGCTTCCTTGCGATCAGCGGAATGGAACGATCAGTTCGTGACCGTGCCGGCAGCCGCCTCGGCCTGCTCGCGCACGTCCAGCCGACGGGCCAGGCGGTCGATATTGGTCAGCGACAGCAGGTGCGCATAGATCCAGCCGAGCACGCCTTCGCGCAGGAACTCCTGGCAAGTCTTCTCGTCCAGCGTGCGCAGCTTCTCCTCGTTGACCACGAACAGGCCGTTGAGGTTGATCGACTTGCCCTGCTCGCCGTCCTTGCCCTGTTTCTGCAACTGCACGTTGCGCGGCTCCAGCAGGCCGTGATTGTTCAGCTGCTCCATGAACCACTTGGTGCGCGTGACGTTCTGCTGGAAATCGCCGAGGAAGCCCACGGCATTGGCCAGCAGTTCGCTGTCGGTGCCGTCTTCCTTGAACAGGCGCTGGCCCTCGGTTGCGTTGAAGCCCTCGTAGCGCTCGTCTAGGAACACGGTGAAGTCGTCGCCTTCCTGCCCTGCCGGCTTCTCGGCCAGCACGAACGGGTAGCGGCGCACGAAGGCCGGGACATAGGTGTCCGGCGACCACTGGCCGTCGGCGTCGACGTACAGGTTTTCGTTCTGGCGCAGGCCGAGCAGGGCCACCGGGCCGGCGTCGGCGACGCTGGTACCGGCGAACACGATCAGCAGGTCGCGCGCCGCGATGCCGAACTCGACGCCGGTCAGCGGCACGGAATGCGCGTTCATGGCGAACTTGACGTTCGGCACGGCCTTCATGCGCAGGTCCTTGTGCTCGACACGGTTGAGCGGTACCGGATGCTCGTAGAAAAGAACTTCAGCCACGTTGTCCACCTCTGCCCACCGCCGTGCCGGGTCACCACCAAGCGCCCCTACCAAACCCGGCGCCGGGTCTGTGTTGACTGGCAATCATATCAGTGCTTATCCGCAACGGCGACTGCCCCGCCAGGGGCGCCGCAGCCTCATTTGCATGCGAATTGCAACGGAATTGTTCTATGCTGGCCCCAGACAAGCACCCTGCATTGCCTGAACGCTCTTTCGAAGCCCCTGGCTGAAGGACGATTTACATGCTGATGGAAGTGCCAAGTCGGGCCGACCTCCATGCGACCCGCGTATTGTCACTGGACGCCGCCGGCCGCATCCTCGACTGGATCAGCTGGCAGGAGGCGGTTTGCCTGTACGTCCGTGACGCGGTCGCCTGGACCCTGGGCGACCCCTGCCTCACCGTGCACGGCGGCCACAACCGTCTGCTCGGCGCGCAGAGCCTGCTGCAGCTGCATCCGATCATCGCCAGCACCGGCCACTGCCGCGAGCATGCGATCGACCCGGCACCGGCGCTGACCAACACCGCGCTGTTCGCCCGCGACCGCCACATCTGCCTGTATTGCGGCGAGCACTTCGTCCGCGCCGAGCTCACCCGCGACCACGTGCTGCCGATCTCCAAGCGCGGCAAGGACGAGTGGGAGAACGTGGTCAGCGCCTGCCTCGCGTGCAACCTGAAGAAGAGCAACCGCACCCCGCAGGAAGCCAACATGCCGCTGCTGGCGGTGCCGTACCGGCCGAGCTGGGTCGAGCACCTGATCCTGTCCAACCGCAACATCCTGGCCGACCAGATGGAATTCCTGGTCAGCCGGCTGCCGCGCGACCGGCGCTCCATGTCGATGACCACGCCCGTGGCGGCCTAAGTTCAGTCGGCCGAGTCGTCCTCGCCCTCGTCGTTGTGCATGTCCCTGATGTCCTGTTCGATCGTGGACAGGCTGCCGTAGGCCTGGTGCGCCAGCTTGCAGTAATGCCTGCGGATGCGGTCCAGGTCGTCCTCGTCCAGTTCCTCCAGGTTCAGCAGCGCGTTGTGCGCATGGCTGGTGCGGATCAGTTCGTCCAGCTTGATCTGCAGCGCCGCGGTATCGCGGTTCTGGCTGCTCTGGATCAGGAAGACCATCAGGAAGGTGATGATCGTGGTGGAGGTGTTGATCACCAGTTGCCAGGTGTCGCCATAGCCGAACAGCGGCCCCGTGGCCGCCCATGCCACCACCAGGGTGACGGCCAGGATGAACGCCATAGGCTTGCCGGCCTGACGCGAGGTGCCCTCGGCAAAGCGGCGGAACAGTTTGCGCACGGACATGAGGAATTCCCTGTATCTGGAGAGCCTTGTCCAGCGTCCCCGCACGAACGTGTGCGCCATGTGGAGAGCCTCCTGCAGCGGCCTCGCCATCGTCCGTTCACATGTCCGCCCTTGCCCCGCCCCGCCGCTGGACCAACAATACGCGGATGAACGACCTTTCCCACTACCCCCACCTGGCGTCGATCGAGACGCCGGCCGACCTGCGCCGCGTACCCGATGACGAACTGCCCGCCGTCGCCGACGAGCTGCGCCAGTACCTGATCGAGGCGGTGGCCAGTTCCGGCGGCCACTTCGGCGCGGGCCTGGGCGTGGTGGAACTCACCGTGGCCCTGCACCACGAATTCGACACGCCGCACGACCGCCTGGTGTGGGACGTCGGCCACCAGTGCTACCCGCACAAGATCCTCACCGGCCGCCGCGACCGCATCACCACGATCAAGAAGAAGGACGGCCTGGCGCCGTTCCCGCGGCGCGAGGAGAGCGAGTACGACACCTTCGGCGTCGGCCACTCGTCCACCTCGATCTCGGCCGCGCTGGGCATGGCGCTCGCCGCGCAACGCAAGGGCGACCATCGCAAGGTCGTGGCGGTGATCGGCGACGGCGCGATGACCGCCGGCCTGGCGTTCGAGGCGCTGAACCACGGCGGCGACGCCGAACCGGACATGCTAGTGGTGTTCAACGACAACGGCATGTCGATCAGCGAAAACGTGGGCGCGATGACCAAGATGATGGCCCGCGCGATGGCCAGCCGCCGGCTCAACCAGTTGCGCGAGCGGGCCAAGCGGGCGATGCCGAAGCAGTCTTTCGCCGGCCGCTGGTTCAAACGCTGGGAGGAGCACGCCAAGGGCATGTTCGTGCCCTCGACGCTGTTCGAGGAACTGGGCTTCCACTACACCGGCCCGATCGACGGCCACAACATCCCGAAGCTGCTGCAGGCGCTGCGCACGGTGAAGAACCTGCCCGGCCCGCAGCTGCTGCACGTGATCACTACCAAGGGCAAGGGCTACGCCCCGGCCGAGCAGGCGCAGATCGAATACCACGCGGTGGGCCCGTTCGACCCGCAAGCCGGCGTGATGAAGAAGGCCGCGCCGGCCAAGCCCACCTATACCGACATCTTCAGCGACTGGCTGTGCGACCAGGCCGCCGCCGACGGCCGCCTGTTCGGCATCACCCCGGCGATGCGCGAAGGTTCCGGCCTGGTGCGTTTCTCCAGGGAATACCCCGAGCGCTACTTCGACGTGGCGATCGCCGAGCAGCACGCGGTGACACTGGCCGCCGGTATGGCCTGCGAAGGCGCCAAGCCCGTGGTGGCGATCTATTCCACCTTCCTGCAGCGCGCCTACGACCAGGCGATCCACGACGTGGCGCTGCAGAACCTCGACGTCACCTTCGCGATCGACCGCGCCGGCGTGGTCGGCCCGGACGGCGCCACCCACTCGGGCAGCTTCGACCTCACTTTCCTGCGCTGCCTGCCGAACATGGTCATCATGGCGCCGGCCGACGAGAACGAGTGCCGCATGATGCTGAGCACCGGCTTCCACCACCATGGCCCCGCCGCCATCCGCTATCCGCGCGGCACCGGCCCCGGCGCCGCCATCCACGAGGAACTCGACACGCTGCCGATCGGCAAGGCCGAGCTGCGCCGGCGCGGCCACGGCTTGGCCCTGCTCAGCTTCGGCGCGATGCTGGCACCGGCCGCCACGATCGCCGCCGAGCTCGACGCCACCCTGGTCAACATGCGCTTCGTGAAGCCGCTGGACGAGGCGCTGATCGTGGAACTGGCGCAGACCCACGACGCCTTCGTCACCCTGGAAGACAACGCGGTCGCCGGCGGTGCCGGCTCCGCCGTGGCCGAATGCCTGGCCGCGCACGGCATTACCCTGCCGATCCTGCACCTGGGCCTGCCGGATGCCTACCTCGAGCACGGCAGCCGCGAGGAAGTGCTGACCATGGCCGGCCTCGACCTGCCCGGCATCCGCAACGCGATCCGCGCGCGCTTCCCGCAGCTTGCCGCCGCCAGTATCGCCAGCGCGGGCTGAAATCCGCCGCCCTGCAGGCGGGCGGATCGGCGCGCGACGGCCTACCCGAGGCGCCCGCCGCTGACCCGGTCACGCATCTCCAGATCCTGCGCGGTGAACACCTCCACATAACCCGCCGCGTGCAGCAGCGCGCGGGCGGCTTCGCCCTGGTTCCAGCCGTGTTCGAACAGCAGCCAGGCGTCGGGGTGCAGGTGGGCGCGGGCATCGCGCACGATGCGGCGGATGTCGTCGAGGCCGTCGGGGCCGGAGGCCAGGGCGCTGGCGGGTTCATGGCGCAGGTCGCCTTGCGCCAGGTGCGGGTCGGCGGCTTCGATGTACGGGGGATTGGAGACGATCAGGTCGAAGTGCTGGCCGGCGAGCGGCGCCAGCCAGTCGCCGTGCACGAACGCGACGTTGCCGATGGCATGGCGTTGCGCGTTGCGCCGGGCGACGGCGAGTGCGGCGGCGCTGGCGTCGGTGGCGACCACCCGGGCTCGTGGCCGCTCGCGCGCGATGGCCAGCGCGATCGCGCCGCTGCCGGTGCCGAGGTCGGCCACGCTGCAGGCGGCGGCGAGCGGGAGGCGTTGCAGCGCCAGCTCGACCAGCAACTCGGTTTCCGGGCGCGGGATCAGCGTGGCCGGGCTCACTTCCAGATCCAGCGACCAGAAGCCGCGCCGGCCGGTGATATAGGCCACCGGTTCGCCCGCGGCGCGGCGTTCGACCAAGGCGGCATAAGCCGTCTGGACGTCCATATCCGGCACGTCGTCGGCGTGGGTGAACAGCCAGCTGCGTGGCTGCTGCAGCACGTGCAGCAGCAGCAGCTCGGCGTCGACGCGCTCGCCGAGCCGCTCGGCGGCGACAGCCAGCATGCCGCGGACATCAGGCATGCGGCGGCTCCGACGCCGATGGCGGCAGCTGCGGCGGCGCCGCGCCCGGCTTCGGCGCGGGCTTGCGCCAGTAGCCGCCGCGCGTCCACGCGTCGAAGGCCCAGCGCAGCCAGTCGATCAGCGACCATGCCAGCCACAGCGCCCACGCCAGCATGGCCAGCTTGTACACCCACAGCGAGACGCTGAACACGCCGCCGCCGGGCAGCGCATTGGCGCTCTGGTCGGCGAACCAGCGCAGGTTCCACGCATTGGATGCGTTGCCGGCCACGTGCATGTCTGGCAGGCCGAGCAGGCCCTTCGGCACCGCGCCGATCAGCACCACCAGCGCCAGCAGGGTGAGCAGCGCGAGACCCAGCTGCATCAGGTTGAACTTCGTGCTGCCCAGTTGTTCCGACGGCGTGCTGCGCGCACGCACGCCCAGCAGGATCAGCCACACCACCACCAGCGCGTAGGCGCTCCAGGCGAACGCGGAGAAACCCAACCCCAGCAGCAGCCAGTGGCGGAAGCGCAGCGGCGTCGGTGCGTAACGCGCCAGCAGCCACGCGG
Source organism: Rhodanobacter sp. LX-99 (assembly GCF_018599185.1). Classification (NCBI taxonomy): domain Bacteria; kingdom Pseudomonadati; phylum Pseudomonadota; class Gammaproteobacteria; order Lysobacterales; family Rhodanobacteraceae; genus Rhodanobacter; species Rhodanobacter sp. LX-99. The sequence continues at coordinate 328,812 of NZ_JAHFVL010000003.1, forward strand.
CGAACAGCAGCACGACCAGCTGCGACCAGTACAGCACCGCCGGACCGGTGGCCGGCCCCCACGTCCACAGCACCCAGCGATCCTGCGGCAGCTGCAACGCGAGGTCGACGTTCGCCACCGGCGCGTGCAGCGCGAACACCGGCGTGCGCGTGCGTGCGGCGACGCCGTGCGGCTCGCGCAGGCGCAGCGTGTAGTCGTGTTCGCCCGGCAGCAGCGGCAGGCTCAACTTGCCGTCGCGCACGGCCAGGTTGATCGGCTCGCCGTCGCGATTCGCATCGAGCAGTTCGGCACCGGCCGGCAGGCCGATCGCGTGCTCGCCGCCACGCGTGCTGCGCGCGCGCAGGCTCAGCGTGGTTTCGGTGGCACGTTCGCCGGCACGGCTGGTTACCTGCACGCCATCGAACGCCAGGCTGTCGCCGGCGATCGCCACCGGCTTGCTGAAGGCCAGCTGCAGGCTTTCGCCGGGCAGCGGCTGGTACAGCAGCCCGTCGTCGCTGGCGCTGGTCGGCACGCCCTTCGCGTCCACGTGCCACATCGGCGCGGCGTGGATGGCCCACACCTCGGCACGCTCGCCCAGCGCCGGCGCCGTGAGCGCCAGCTTCGTCGCATGATCGAGCCGGCTGCTCCAGCTCACCGCGCCGCTGTTCGCGTTGAAGGTGATGCTGATGCGGCCATCCTTCACCAGCGCGTCGTCGCCCAGCGGGTGCTCGCCCGGCAGCAGCGGCAGCGTGACGCTGAAGCCGCCGTCCTGCGGGGCGATGCGCTCGACCGTGTTCTCGACAGTCCAGTCGATGCCCAACTGCAGGCGGCGGGTCAGCCGCACATAAGGCGGGAAACTCTGCGCGGGCGGCAAGTCCTTGCCGTCGCTGGCGGTACGCATGCGCTGCAAGGCGATGCTGTCGCCCAGCGGGCGGCCGTCGTCGACGCCGGCCAGCGACCAGCCCTGGCCGCTGAACGCGATGCGCTGCGGGCGCAGCACGAAGCGCAGGCTGGCGTTGTCGGTCGCGCCGATGCGGTAGCGCAGGCTGACCCGGTGCACGCCGCGATCCAGCCGCAACAGCAGTTGGTCGCCGCGACGACTCAGCGGTGCATTCGCACGGCCGTCCACGTCGACATCGAGCAATTGCAGGGCGTCGTCGGCTTGCGGCAGCGGCAGCGCGACCGCGGCACCGACATGCGCCTCCAATGCCACATCCAGCGTGTCGCCACTGGCCTGCAGTTGCGCCTGCGCCACGGCGGCGCAGGCCGGCGCGCACTTCGGCGCCTCGGTCAGCCGGTCACGCAGCTGGTTCAGCAAGTCCTGGCTCGGGAGGTTCTGCGCATGCACGCCGGCGGGCAGCAGCGCGATGGCCAGCAAGGCGGCGCCCACCGCACCACCGTCGCGCCAGTCGCGCCAGCGACCGCGCAGAGGCGTCAGCAGCAGCGGCACCAGCTTCGCCAGCAGCAGCGCCAGCAGTCCCACCATGACCACCCGCAGCAACCGTACCAGCCACGCCGGCGCTATCACCAGCCTTGTGCTCTGCTCCGAAGTGACCGGGCCGGACCAGCCGAGCCGGTAGTCGTTGCCCTGGTTCCAGCTCGGCATGCCGGCGCCGGCCTGGATCACGCTGCGGCTGTCGACCTGGTTGTTGCCGGCACTGCCGAGGCTCGGCATCTTCGTTCCCACGACAACGACCGAAGACAGCGCCTGATTCGAACGGTCACTTGCCACCAGGCCGGAGTCTCCCCGTACTTGCCTGTCCTTCATCGCGTCTTCGGCCGACGGTGCGGCGGCGGCCATCTCTTCGACGGGCGGCGGCGGCGCCGGCGCCACCTGTTGCTTCATCTTCATCTGCGCATTCGCATAGGCCTCTTCCCGTGCAGCCTGCTCGGCGTAACCCGCCGAGACGATCCGTACCTGGCTGCCGCCTTCCAGTTGCGGATGCAGCGCGTACTGCAACTGCGCCGCGGCGAACGGCAGGGTCCACAGCACCGCCAGCGCGAAGACCGCCACCGCACCGGCGCGCGCCGCCGCGCGCAGCCGGCCTTCCGGCAAGGCGCGCAGCAGCAGCGCCAGCGCCAGCGTCACGGCCAGCGTCCACAGCGGTGCCGTGTGCTCATGCTGCGCCAGCGCCAGATAGCCGGCCGCCAGCAGCGCCCACGGCCAACCCAGCAGACGGCCGGCGAGCAGCGCGATCAGGGCCACCACGAACAAGTCGAGCAGGCTCCACTGGCCGACCCACGAATCGGGCGAGCGGTCCACGCCGATCGCGCCGAGCAGGCGGTAGCCGTACGGCAGATGCAGGGTGGCGTCGATGCTTTCCAGCGGCAGCTGCCAGCCGGCACTGGGAATCGCGCCGCGATGCGTGGGCAGGCGCAGGCCGGCGTCGAGATCGAGCTGCTGTTCGCGCAACTCGACGCCGCTGCCGCCACCCTCGCCCTGGCTGACCAGCAGCGGCTCGCCGTCCTGGCTGGCCCGCTGCAACTGCCACGGCGCCGCCACGTCGAGGCGCCGGTGATGGCGCAGCTCGCCGCTGAGGCGGTCGGCCACGCTGAGGCCGCCGCCATCGAAGTCCAGCCACAGCTGGCGCTGCAGGTGCAGTTGGTCGCCCTTGCCGCCCTCGTCGCCGCGCGTGCCCTGCTCGACCGCCAGGCCCGCACCGTCGTCCAGCACGAAGGCCGGCAGCTCGCGCCACTCGCCCGGCACGCCGGCCTGCGCGGCATCGGTGGCATTGCCTTCCACCCGGGTGTTGCGCAGGGCTGGATCGTCGTCGTAGCTCCAGATCTCCTGCCGCGGCCACGGCGCCACCGGCAGCTTCAGCGCTACCTTGCCCAGCGGCGCGACGCTGCGCGCGGCCAGCGTGACCGTCCACTGGCCCGGCCGCAGTTGCACGCGCAGCTGGCCATCGCTCTCCAGCCGTGCCGGCAGGTCGCCGGACAAGACGGTGGCCACGAAACCCTCCGGCAATACCGGACCGAGCGCCTGCTCGCGCGCGCTGCCGGTGACGTTGAACTGCAGCTGCGTTTCCAGCGTGGCCGGCAGGCCATCGGCAAGGCGGCGATAGACGCGCAGCGACAGCGCATCGGCGGCGCGCTGCGCGGCGGCGGCTTCGCCCAGGGTGAGCTGTTCGCCGTTGCGTTCGATGCGGGTCACCGCCGCACCCTCGACGCTCAGCGCCACCAGCCCGATCGCCGAAGGTACGCGCAAGCGCGCCGGGCGCGCCGTCCACGGCAGCGTGCCGCGCAATTGATAGTCGCCGGGCGTCAGCCACAGCATCGGCTGGCCGGCGCGCTGCAGCACCGTCGCCGGCTGGTTGTTCGCACTGACCTGCTGCGGCCAGCTCCGCGCGTCACCGGGCAATGCCACCCAACTCGGCGCATCCACGTGCACGTCCAGGCCGAAGCGGCCGCCGTCCTTGCCGGCATCGAGGACCAACCGGCCGGGCCAGGCGCATTGATGGCTGCCGGCATTCGGCGCCTGGGTGGCGAGAAACGGGCAGTCGTGCTGCGGCACGTCGTGCAGCACCCAGCCCTGCCAGTCGCGCAGCGGCGGAGGTACGTCCTGCGCCGGCAACGGCGCCGCCAGCAGCAACCACAGGCCCAGCAGTCCGAGCATTCGAGCGAGCATGCAGTTCTCCCTGTGTGCCGTGCGGCCGGCACAGTGTAAGTGGAACACGACAGGCACACAGCCAGACCGTCCCGTCGACGATTCCGGCGTCAGCGGATGCCGGTCACCGATTCAACGCAGCCGACGGCACAACGGGGTTGCATACCTGCGACGGCGGCACTCACTGGAAAAAGCCGGCATTGGCGTGGCGTTCTCCGCAGGCAAGCAGGCTGGTCACCCCCGATGCAACCGTTCGGGCGCGCGGACAGAGATTCCGGCGCAGTGCTCAGCGGCCGGCCAGGCCCAGGCTCTCGGCGGCCGCCCCACCGGTTCACGACGCCTGCTTTCGCAGCTCGTGGGAGAGGCAAGCCCCTCAGTCCGGCAACGCCCTCGCCAAAGCCGCGAAAAACGCATCGTCATTGATCTCGAAGCGCTTGGTATAGCCGGGTTTCGAACGTGCGCTGAGCACCACAGCCACCAGCCTCCTGCGAGGGTTGATGTGAATGAACTGTCCGTAGATCCCTTCGGCCTGGAAGCTTCCTTTCAGTTCAGGGTCGTCGAGGACCGGAATCCACCACATGTACCCATAGGGAACGATCGTCCCGTCGATCTCGAAAGGCGCGCCGGCCTCCGCGACCCAACTTTCCGGGAGAAGATCGAGGCCTCCGACTCGGCCGCCACCGAGAACGAACTGGCCGAAGCGCGCATAGTCGCGCAGGGTCGCAAACATGCCGCTGCCCGAGATCGCCATGCCGCCGACGGACTCGGTCCACAAACGCGCTTCCGCCTCCATTCCCAGCCTGGACCACAGGCGGGACTGCAGATAGTCAGCCATGTTCATGCCGGTGGCGCCTTCCAGGACCGCGCTGACCACGTAGGATTCGCCGGTGTTGTACTTCCATGACTTTCCGGGTGGTGTCTCGGCGGGAAGGCTTTCCATGAAATCCAGGATGCCGCGCTTCCGCCACTCGATCTGGATGTCCAGCAGCTGCCTGCGTTCCGAGGTCGGATCCTCGTAGGTTTCCCGCCATCGGATCCCCGAAGCCATCCTCAGAAGTTGCCGAACGCTCACGTCCTTGTAGATGCCGCCGACATCGGCGTAGCGGGTCACCGGGGCATCGAGATCGATCAGCCCTTCGCCCGCGGCGACCCCCACCAGAGTCGAAGAAACCGATTTGGCGAGCGAACAGGAGTTCCACATCGTCCGGGCATCGATGCCGAGGGAGTAAGTCTCCACAACGCGCCTGCCGTCCTTCAGGACCATCAGGCCGGCCACGCGGTTGACCGAGAGATAGTCGTACAGGTCGAAAGAGCGGCCATGATCCTCCACACGAAGGTTCTCCAGTGAAAGCCCGGCGCTCTCGAAGGAGGTCGTGTGCGATCCGGGCGCGACGGTCCTCGACGGGAACCAACCGCAGTCGCCCGTCATGGCTTCCATCACCTCGTCCGGCAGGAGGGTGCCGTCGAAAAAGCGCCGGATCTGCGCTTGCGCTTCTGGTTTCATGCTCATTGCAAATCTTCCGAGCCGGCCACCCTGTGGCTGCACGCGGCGCTGCCGCGCAACCGCAGTTCGGCCGCTACACGTGAGGGCCCAGGTCAGGCCCGGTTGTCGGCACCCGGCACGCTGCCGCCCACCCTGCCGGCAGGCGGCCGCTTTCCACGGACGGGATACAGCGCACGAAGTGGTCGTCAGCGACTTCCACCATGCAGGCGTTTTCGACGTCGTACCCTGGAGGTTCGGCGGCCTGCACGTCGAATTCGTAGCCCGGCGGCGGATCCGCGTGCCGATTCGCGAGGGCGGCCAAGGCATAGCGCGACGGCGCGATGCGACGGATGCGTGGAGTCGCCTCCAGCAAGGTGCGGGTATAGGGGTGTCGCGGGTCATCGAAGACGGCATCGCGACCGCCAACCTCCACCAGGCGCCCCTGCTTCATGACCATGACGCGGTCGGCGAGTTCCTCGACCACGTCCAGGTCGTGAGAGATGAACAGGTAGGTCAGCCCATACGCGGAACGCAGCCGCTTCAGCAGGTCGAGTATCTGCCGCTGGATGGACACGTCCAGCGCGGAAACGGGCTCGTCGGCCACGATCAGGTCGCCGCCTCCGACGATCGCGCGCGCGATGCCGACCCGCTGGCGCTGGCCGCCGGACAGCTGATGCGGGTAGCAATCGTGCATGTCTTCGCCAAGCCCGACCTCGGCAAGCATGTCCCTGGCGCGCCGCAATCTTTCAGCGGCAGCGGCGATTCCGCCAGCGCGTAACGGCTCGGCAACAGCCTGCTTGATCGTCATCCGCGGATCCAGGGAGCCGCCGGCGTCCTGGAATATCATCCGTACTTGCGGCCGAGACCCCGCAACATCCTTTCCTCCATCACGTCGTTCGATGCCACTTGCGAAAAGGATTTCTCCCCGGTTCGGCCTATAGAGGCCTACCAAGGCTTTCCCGACGGTGCTCTTGCCCGACCCCGACTCGCCCACCACCGCGAGGACTTCTCCGCTGCGGATGTCGAACGAGACATCCCTCACTGCCCGGACATATTCTTTCCGGGACAGGATCGACTTGCGGCTCTTGCGGAACGCAACGTCGATGTTCCTGACCCGCACGAGCGGGCTCCTCCCGGTCGAGCCTCCGCCGGCGAGGGCGCGTTCCGGGAACGCGTCAAGCAGGGTCCGGGTGTAGTCGACGCGTGGCTGCAGCAGAACCTTGCGCGCGTCGCCCTGGTCCATCACCCGGCCGTCCTTGAGCACCACCGAACGCTCGGCGTACTGCGCGACCATCCCCAGGTCGTGGCTGATCAACAGGATGGCGGTACCGACTTCGCGCGTCAGCTCGACGGCTTGTTCCATGATCTCCCGGCGGACTATCGCATCCAGTGCGGTCGTGGGCTCGTCCGCAATCAGCACGGCAGGGTGGGTCAACAGAACCGACGCGAGCATGAATCTCTGGCGCATGCCCCCCGAGAACTTGCCGGGGTATTCATCGAAGCAGCGCTGCGGATTTTCGATCCTGACGCGCTCGAGCATCGCCAGGCAGCGAAGCCTCGCTTCGTGCGCGTCGACGTCTTCGTGCAGGCGCAACGCCTCCATCATCTGACGCCCCACTTTCAGAGAGGGGTTCAACGATGCCATCGGATCCTGGAACACCGCCGCGATGCTGCCGCCCCTGATCTTTCTCAACTCCCTCGGAGGCGTGGCGGTCAAGCTGTCGCCACGGAGCACGATGTCGCCGCCGGTGCACGCGAGACCGTTCGGCAACAACCGGAGAATGGCCCGCCCGATCGTGGTCTTCCCGCTTCCCGATTCGCCGACCAGTGCGACGATTTCCCCCGGAAGCATGTCGAACGACACGTCGTCGACGATCCTGCGAGCGCCCAGGGTGCTGACCTGGAGGCGATCTACCCGGAGGATAGGCGAACCTGGAGCCATGCTCATGCTTGCTTCATCCTGGGGTCGAGGAGGTCGCGACAGCCATCGCCCAGCAAATTTACGCCCAGCAGCGAAAAGGATATGGCGAGGCCAGGCACGACGGCCAGCCATGGCGCGTCGGCGAAGTAGTTCCTGCTGTCCGACAGCATTCCCCCCCAGCTTGCGGCAGGCGGCGGCAAGCCGAGCCCGAGGAATGAAAGCGCCGACTCGGCCAGCAGCGCCCATCCGAATATGGCCGTGGAGATCACGGTAACCAGACCCACCACGTTCGGCACGACATGCCGCGCCAGCGTGTAGGCCGCGGAGTTCCCCATGATCGAGGATGCCGTGATGTAATCCGCCTGGCGGATGGTCAGGACCCCGGTCCGCACGACGCGGACAACATAAGGTACGTACGCCACGCTCAGCGCGATGACCGGTGCCAGCGACGCACCGGAAAGGAGTGTCGTCATGGCGATCGCCAGGACCAGCGCCGGGAATGCAAGCAGCGCATCCATCACCGCCACCACGAACTTGTCCAGCCAGCCGCCCAGGAATCCGGCGGAAACGCCCACGATCGTTCCGGCCCCGGTCGCCACGAGGGTCGTCAGTCCAGCGATGGCCACGGTGATCGCCGCACCGGACAGGGTACGACTGTAGACGTCCCGCCCCCATTCGTCGCAGCCGAACCAGTGAGACCAGGACGGAGGCGCCAGGCGGTCGGCGGCGTCGATCAGGGTGGGGTCGTACGGCGTTCCGATAGCGCCCATCAGGGCCGCGGCGAAAACGATGACGACGATCGATCCACCAACTACGAGATTCGTCTTCTTCACGGCTCGCTCCAGGTCGACCTACGAGTAACGGACGGCAGGGCAGATGATCGGCGCCGTGAGTTCGAATACCAGGTTCATGAACACGTAACTCATCACGATCACCACCATGCATCCCTGGATGACCGGATAGTCGCGAGCGAACACGGCTTCGACCATGAGGCGACCCAGGCCGGGCAACGAGAACACCGTCTCGATCACGACGGCTCCGCCCAGAAGTCCGCCCAGCGCCAACCCCATCATCGTCCACGTCGGGCCCATCACGTTCGGAAACGCATGACGCCGGGCGACAAGCAACTCCGGAAGCCCCTTCGCGCGCGCGTGCGTGATGTATTCCAATCCCTTCACCTCGATCGTGCTGGATCGGACGAGCCGGACGAATACCCCGGTTTCCACCAGGGCCAGGGTCATGACCGGCATGACCAGATAGCGAATGCCCTGTCCGAAGTCGTCGAACGGGGAGACGTATCCGACTACAGGAAGCAAATCGAGCTTTACCCCGAACACGAGCATCACGATCAACCCAAGCCAGAAGCTTGGAATGGAGAGGAATGCAGTGGCGGCGGCCACGACCGCCGCGTCGGTATGCGTGTTCTGGCGCCATGCCGAGAACATTCCGGCCGGGACGGAAAGCAGGGCCGCGATGGCGACTGCGGGGACAACAAGAAGCGCAGTGACCGAAAAGCTCGAAAACAGCAGGTCGCCGACTGGACTGTCGAGGGCGATCGAACGACCGAAGTCTCCGCCGGAGACCGCCCGTAGCCAGAGCAGGAACTGCACGGTCAGAGGCTTGTCGAGGCCCAGCTTGGCGCGGATGCGCTGTAGCGCCTCGGCGTCGTCGACATCGCCCAGGATGATCTGGGCCGGATCCCCGGGTATCAGGCGGATCATGAAGAAGATCATGAACAGCGATATCAGTATCGTCGGCAGCGCCAGCAACAGCCGGCTCGTTGCGTACCTCATCATCGCGCGCCCTCCCGAACCCGATGCACGCCCCAGTAGCGCGCCCTGCCGAACATCCAGGACTCGAACCCATCGACGTCTTCGCGCACGGCATTGATGTCCGCCGGACTGAACAGCCCGATGTAAGGAACATCCTTCAGCATCAGCAGATGCAGCTGGTCGAACAGCTCGTGCCGCCTTTCTCCGTCGCCGGTACGCAGACTCTGCTCCAGCAACGCCAGCGCCTCTGGGTTGTCCCAGATCCTGCTGGGGTTCCTCGCGCGGTCGCCGAGGATGAACGAGTAGCTGCCCGCGGCATCGGCGCGCGCCGAGAATCCAAACGAAAGGAGCTGGAATTTCCCCGCCCTCCATCGATCCATCTGCGCCGCCCACTCCAGTACTTCGATCCGTATGTTGAGCCCGACCTGCCGGCACATCGCCTGCACCAGAAGAGCCTGGTTGAACATGGCGGGGTAGCGCCGGTTCGTGGACAGCACGATCGGCGCGCCGTCGTAGCCGGCTTCCCGCAGCAGCGCCCTCGAACGCTCGAGATCGGGTTTGCCTCCCAGGATCGAAGCCGGCGGGTGAAACACGCTCGCGTTCGCCACGATGGATGGATTGCCGACCGCAGTGCCCTCGTTGACGATATCCGCCAGCGCATCGCGATCGATCGCCAGCGCGATCGCCTGCCGGATACGCCCGTCCGCCAGGAGGGGGTCCTGGTTCTGCACGAGGATGCCGTAGCTCCCGAGCATGGGCGCGCTGACCAGCCTGACCCGCTTGATGTGCCTGATCTGCCGCATCTCCGCTGCCGGCACTTCGGGCATGACCTCGACCTGGCCCTTGTCCAGCGCCGCGAGTCGGGACGCCGCATCGCGTATGACCAGGAAGGTCAGGTGCTTTTCCAGGGCCTGCTTGGCGCCGGTGTTGCCGTCCCGCGGCTCCGGGCGTGGCAGGTATTCCGGGAATGCCTCCAGCTGGATGGAATCTCCGCGTTTCCACTCCACCAGGCGATACGGCCCGGTCGCGACGGGAACCCGCCACTGGCCCTGCGCGTCGACGGAGGATGGATGGAGAATGGCGCCCGCGCCGCAGTTGATGGCCGCCATCTGGCTGAGAAACAGAGGTTGCGGCCGGTTCAGGCGAAACAACACCTTCAACCGGCCCACGGCGCGCACTTCCTCGACGCGATTGCCGTTGGTTCCGTCGAAGTCGCTCAGGCAGGTCCATCCCGTCGCCGGATCCAGATAGCGACGCCACGACCAGACGACTTCCGCCGAGGTCACCGGCGCGCCGTTGTGGAACTTGAGCCCGTCACGCAACTTGAACAGGTACTCGAGCCCGTCGTCCGACACCTCCATGGATTCGGCCAGCAGCAACCCAGGGGTGCCGTCTTCCCGGTAACCCACCAGCCCTTCCACGATGTGCATCATGACCGTGTCGGTGTTCGCGTCGCGGTTGACACCCGGGTTCGTGCTCCTGATGTCGGAACTCAGCGTGACCAGAAAATGGCGGTTGCCCGAGCTGTCTGCCGCCTCACCACCGCGGCACGCCGCGAGCAACACCAGCAGGACGACTGCAAGCGGCCCGATTGTCCGGCTCAACCACCCCCAGGGGATCGTCGCGTGATGGCGCCGCCGGCTCATGCCTTGCCCGCGCCGACCAGGTTCTTGGAAATTTCGATCTCCTCGCAAAGCCAATCCTGGAAGACCCTCACCTGCACCCTGTCGCTGATGTTCGCCGGCTTGACGAGGTAATAGGAGACGCCGCTCGGCACCGATCGCTCGGATGCCTTGACCAGCTGTCCGTCCCGGATCGCGTCGATGGCGAGCAAATGGTCGCTGATCGCGATCCCGAAGCCCGACTCGGCGGTGCGCAGCGCCATGTCCAGCACGTCGAAGTCGAGCCCGTGGTCGGTATCGATTTCGCCGCCCTCCCAACCGTCGGCCCAGGTCTTCCAGTCCTGGTGGCTGGGCTGTGGGTGCAAAAGCATCTTTCCTGCCAAATCGTCGGCAGTCTCGATCATGCGCCCGCACAGATAGGTCGGTGAACAGACGGGCACCAGGCGCTCTTCGTACAGCTCAACGGCATCCTCCCTCCTCCAGCTCCCCAACCCGAACCGGATGCCGAGCTCGGCATCGTTGTCGCTCGACACCATGTCGTGCCAACGGGTATGGATGAGCACCTTGACGAACGGATAGCGCTCGTTGAACTTGTGCAGGCGCGAATAGAGCCAGCGAATCGCGAAGGTCGGCAGCACGCGCACCTGGATCACGTCCTGGTCCCTGTAGAAGCTGGCGATGGTGGTGGCGATCTGGTCGAACGCGCTCCGGGTGCTCGCTGCCAGCACCGCGCCCGCCTCGGTGATCTCCAGTCCGTTGACGCCCCGATGAAACAAGGTCAGGCCGAGCTGCTGCTCGAGGATCTTGACCTGCCGGCTCACGGCGCTCTCGCTGACGTTCAACGCCGCCGCGGCTTTCCGAATGCTCATCTTCGATGCCACGACTTCGAAGCACTTCAGGGCATTCACCGAGGGCAACCGACGAGTCATCGAAATTCCCCATGGCCGCAAGAATTTGCGAACGATGCTATCACGGACTCGATCGCGCGCTGATCCATACCGTCTTGCTCCTCAGGTACTGGTCCATGGCCTCGGTCCCCTTGTCTCTCGCCAGGGAGCCCGAACGCTTGTAACCGCCGAAAGGGGTCTTGATGTCGCCTTCGGTGAAGCCGTTGACCGCGACCGTTCCGCACTCGAGCGAAGCCGCAAGACGCATCGCCCGATCGATATCGCCCGTGAACACCGTCGCATGCAGGCCGTACTCGGTATCGTTCGCGATGTCGGCGGCCTGCTCCGCATCCTCGATGACCATCGTGCCCAGCACCGGACCGAAGATCTCCTCGCGCGCAATCTTCATGTGGCGTTCCAGCCCGGTGAATACCGTCGGGCCAAGGTAGCTTCCGGGGCCCGCGCGTTCGGCAAGGTCCAGCGCCACGGCGGCCCCTTCCCGCCGGCCCAGCTCGAGATAGGATCTGACGCGCGATCGATGCTCATCGCTCACCAGCGGCCCCATCTCCGTCCGTGGATCCAGCGGATCCCCGATCCGGATCCGCTGGGTACGTTGCATCACGCGATGCAGGAACTCGTCATGGAGCTTCCTGTGAACGAGCTGGCGCATGTTCGCCGAGCAGTTCTGGCCTGCGTTCCAGAACGCGGCCTGCGCCGCGCTCTCGACGAGATCGTCGTCGATCCTGGCGTCGTCCAGAACGATGAAGGCGCTCTTGCCTCCCATCTCCAACCCGACGCTCTTCAGGTTGCTCTCGGCGGCATACCGCAGGAAGCACGAGCCGACGCTCGTCGAGCCGGTGAAAGAGACCGCATCGATGTCCGGGTGGCGGCCGATGGCCGCACCCGCCGTTTCACCCAGGCCCGGCAACACGTTCAGCACGCCATCCGGAATGCCGGCTTCCTGCGACAGTTCGGCAAGTCGAAGCAGGCTGAGAGACGTCTGCTCGGCCGGCTTGACGATGGCCGAGCATCCCGCCGCAAGGGCAGGCGCAAGTTTCCATGCTGCCATGATCAGGGGAAAGTTCCAGGGCAGCACCAGTCCGACGACGCCGACCGGCTCCCTGACGATCATGGCCCATACATCCGGGCCCGCAGGCGCGGTTTTCCCGAAAGTCTTGTCGATCAGCTCGGCGTACCACTGGAGACAGGCCGGAACTTCATCGCCGATCTCGCGCAGGCAGTCGCGGATCGGCTTGCCGCCGTCCATGCTCTCGATGACCGCGAGCTCTTCAGCATGCTTCCGAACCAGTCCCGCCAGGGCAAGCAGGGCCTCTTTCCTGGCTTCCGGAGGACGCCTGCACCAGATTCCTTCACGAACGCTGCGCCTGGCTGCGGACACCGCCATGTCGACGTCATCCCCGCCGCAGTGCGCTACCGTCGCAATCGGCTCGCCCGTGGCGGGATTGATGGACTCGATGACCCTGCCGTCCCGGGCACCGACGAAGCGACCTCCGATGAAGGCCCGGCTCTCCAGCTTCGCTCGTGCCGCGATGGCGTGGTAATCCCGATGCTCACTGACTGGCATGATGGCTCCCTCAAAGCGGTGCGTATGGACTTCCGTACGTGCCTCGCGCGAACCGGCTCAATTGAAACCGTGCCAGATCGATATCGCCGGATCTGCCCGACGCGATGCCCGCCACGACCTTGCCGACGGCCGGGCCCAGGGCAAACCCATGCCCGGAGAAGCCGGTCGTCACGATCAGTCCCGCGATCCCCGTCGAGCCGTCGATGACCGGGATCGCGTCGGGCAGGACATCGATGTTGCCTGCCCACGACTTCCGCACCCTGATGCCGTCCACTGCCTGGAACACCTCCTCGACGCGCGTCGCGACCTTGCGGACGCGGCGTCGGTTCGGGCGGATGAGGGGGGCCCGCGGCTCGACCATGCGCTCGTGCTTGCTCCACGCGATTCTTCCGTACACGTCGCCGACCAGTGCCCCGCCGAGACTCAGGTCGAACGCTCTCTTGTTCGCAAAAAGCCCGGGCATGAAGAAGCCGGCGTACCGGAATACGTCCAGCGTGACGTCGATGTCGGAAGTCGATTCGGCGGCGATGATGCAGGACATGTCCTTGCGCTGGCGGACGCCGACGCCGAACCCGCAGAAGCAGGGCACTGAAAGTTCGCGCACGGGTTCGGTGAGCGAAACAGTGTTTCGGACGACCTTCTGCGGCAGCAGCAATCCGATTTCCGCCAACAGGCGATGGGATGCGGCACCCGCGGCGCAAACGACGACCGGCGCCCGGATGCGGCCCCACTCCGTGGTGACACCGGCGACACGGCCGCCCTCGACGTCGATGCCGTAGGCACCGCAGCGCTCGAAGATTTCAACGCCGGCTTCCGTTGCCGCCTGGGCGAACGCGAGCGTCGCGGTTTCCGGTTCGGCCTGGCCGTCCTGGGCCGTGTACAAGGCGCCGCGCGAAGTCTGTGCAAGGTTGGGAAGCATCGCTTTCACCTCCCTCGGGGAGAGCATCTGCGTCGAAACCCCCGCGCCCCGCACTTCGTCCATCCACTTCTCGAAAGCGGCGGCCTCGCGCTCGTCCGTTGCCGCGAACAGGCACCCGGTCCGGCGCCAGCCCAGCGGACGGCCGAGCTCCGCTTCCAGCGTCGGCCACATCGCGAGCGACGCGACGGCGAGCTGGATTTCGGCGGGATCCCGGTACTGGGAACGGACAAACCCCCAGTTCCGTCCCGACTGTTGCGACGCGACGCGATCCTTTTCGAGAACGACCGTTCTCATGCCGGTACGGGCCAGGTAATAGGCCGACGCCAGACCCATGATGCCGCCGCCGACGACGATGGCGTCGGCACGTTCCGGAAGTCGCTGATGGTCCATGTCGCGGACGCACGCACCATTCGTGAACACCCCTCGAATACGGTTACTTGGACTCATCGACGATTGCGTCCATGTCCATCTCGATGCGGATTTCCGGATCGAAGAGCCACGCTTCGACCGTGGTGCACGCCGGGCAAATGCCGGCGAACGCGTCGGCATAGGCGCGCATCACATCCTCGTAGTCATCGGCGTACGCCAGGTACATGCGCACCCGAACGATCTGGCCGAGGTGTCCGCCTGCCTGCGCCAGCACGGACTCCACGTTCTTGACGAGCTGCGCTACCTGCTCCCTGGCGGAGGCGGCGAGCGTGCCGGTTGCGTAGTCGTATCCCGTCGTTCCGGAGATGAAAAGCTGGTTGCCGACGAGCACGGCGCGGCTGTAGTTGTACTCCTGCTCGAACTTGCTGCCGGACGAGAACAGCTTTCTTGTCGATGGGGGTTTCTTGTTGGGGTTCATCTGGGCTTGCTCCTGGGGTTTTCCGTGCGCGGCTGGTTGGTCGCAGACAAATCATCCGAGTCGCCCGGGCGAAAGCGCCTGCTCGGTCACGCCGCGTTCAAGCACTTCCAACGGCAGCCGGGAGCCCGTCGCGATCGCAGCGATGGATGCCCCCATCGCCGGCGACGTCAGCACGCCGCAGCCGCCTTGCCCGGCGACCCACATGAACTCGGGCCGGTCCAGCGCGCGGCCCAGTACCGGATTCCTGTCGGCGACGAAGTTGCGCAGGCCGGCCCAGCTGCTGATCAACCTGCTCACGTTCAGCGTCGTTTCCCGCTCGATGTTGTCGACGCCCTGGGCGACGTCCAGATCGTCCGGGTACACGTCCCCCGGCGCGGTCAGCACTTCCTCGGCCAGGCTTCCCATGAAGGTCGAGCTCTCGGGCTTCAGGTACCAGCGATAATCCACGTTGCACACGTGCGGCCAGCCCGCCACCGAAACGCCATCCCGAGCGGGAAACGTGAAGGCGGTTCTGCGCATTGGGCGAATCCCGAGCGGGGCAACGCCCGCAAGCCCGGCGACCACATCGACCCAGGCTCCGGCTGCATTGATCAGAAGCGAGCCACTGAACTCCCCCCTCATCGTCGCCACGACCCAATACCGCCCAGTCCATTTGATTGATTCCGCAGCGGCATGGGTCAGCACTTCGGCTCCGTTCGCCTTTGCGCCGCGCAGGTAACTCTGCAGCAAGAGGCCGCCGTCGATGTCCGAAGCTCCTGCTTCGAACACGCCGAGGTCGACACCATCGGTACGCAGCGCGGGGAACAAGTCGAGGGATTCTTTGCAGCCCACGATGCGCGCTTCGGCTCCGGATCCGGCGATGCGATCGGCCAGCGCCTGCAGGCGCTGGCGCTGATCGCTTCGGCCAACCGTAAGGCTTCCGCGCGGCGACAACAGCGGGCGCTCGCAGAATCCAGGCGGCGGCGCATCCAGGAAGGAGCGACTGGCCACGCCCATGGCACGCATGAGATCCGCGGTGATGCCGACCGTGTACTGCTCGGCGGATCTCCCGGAGCTGTGGATGGCCAGCGCAGCCTCGCGCTCCAGCAGGAGCACCTTCGCGTTGCGCGACAGGAAGTAGGCCGCGGAGGCCCCAGCAAACCCGCCTCCGACGATGATCGCGTCGTACTTCATTCCGGATCCGTTGTGTGCACTGAAACGATGGCGCGGGTAATCCGGCGCCAGGTTGTAGGCAGGCCGGCAAGGCGTTGCGATTCGCTAAAACGATGTCGACATGGTCAGCTTGATGGTGCGCGGCGCCCCCTGTTGCAGCAGGCTGGCTCCGGTGGCCGCCCAATAGTCCTTGTCGGCGACGTTGGACACGTAAAGGCGGAACGCCAGGTCATGCTCGTTGACCTTGGTCTCGTAGCTCGCACCCAGGTCGAAAGTCGTGTACGCGGGTACGAAACCGGTGTTTGTCGCGTTGATCGCGCGTTCGCCCGTGTAGAAGGCGCCTGCCGACAAGCTCAGGCCCTCGATCGTGGGGACACGGTACTCGAGGAACACCGAACCGCTGCGCTTGGGCGTGTTCTCGATCCGCTTGCCGACGACCGCCGGGCTGCCTGATGCCTGGACCGCATCCAGCGACATCGCGCCGAGGTAAATCGACAGCCTCTCGGTCAACTCGCCCGAGAGGCTGACCTCGAAGCCCTTGTAGGACGCGATGCCGTCCTGGACGAAGAGGTTCGCCGAGTTGAGGTACGCCGACGCCCGGTCGATGTCGAAATAGGCGGCCGTGAGCAACAGCCCGTTCCTGGGCTCGTACTTGATGCCGAACTCCTTCTGTTCGCTCGTGCGCGCCGGCATGGTCTGGCCGCCATTGGCGGCGATCTGCGGCACGATGCCGCCGGACTCGAGCGCCTCGATGTAGTTCCAGTAGGCGCTCAGCTTCTCGGTCGGCTTGACCATCAACCCGTACGACCAGGTGTCGGGCTTGACCGAATAGTCACCGGTGAGGCTGACATCCTTGTAGTCGGTTTTGCGATACCCCACGATCACGTCCAGCCATTCCTTGTAGCTCGATCGTGTCGTAAGGAACAGGGCCTTTTCGTCGATGCTCGAAAAATTCGCGCGGACGCGTGGCTTGAATGGCTGTGTGGGCACCAGGATCGGGTTGTACAGGTTTTGCGCAAACAGGTATCGCTGGGCCAGCGGCGTGTCGTTGTCGCGGGTGTAGTACGAGAAACCCGCAAGGATGTTGTGTTCGACGGGCCCGGTGACGACCAGGCCCGACAGGTCGCCGCGATAGATCCGGGCTTTGTGGGTGATGTCGGGAAACAAGGCAAGGGACAACGTCCCGTCGCCCGTCTGCATGTCGTAGCCGTAGAACGCCGAGTACTGCCGCGCGGTCTTCAGGTAGGACTCGCCCGCACTGGCGGCCGCGCTCCATTGCGGCGAGATGTCGTAGTTGAGCCGGGCAAGCAGGTTGTACTCGTAGCCGTTCGACAGGAATCCCGGCGAGCCGACGTTGGTGCGGTTGGAGATGGCAGGCGGTACCTGCGTTACGCCGTCGACGGGACTCGGCGCCACCATGTCGGTCGCCTCCGTCACGGTCTTCTTGATGTACTCGCCGTCGAGCTGCAAGGACAAGCGGTCGCTCAGATTCCAGTCGAATGCCTCGGACATGAAATAGCGCTCGCCCTTGCTCCGGTCGACGCCGTTCTCCAGGGAATAGGCCCCAGCGTTGAACCGCGAGCCGCCCTTCGAGAACTTCCGGCTGACGTCCAGGTGCGCACCGTAGCCGCCGTGTCCGTTCGCCGACAGTTCGACCGCGGTCAGCGGCGTGCCCAGATAGCGGGAAGTCACCATGTTGACGATGCCCGACGGCGACGCGAAGCCGTAGAACAAGCCACCCGCGCCCTTGAGGATCTCGATTCGATCCTTGTCTTCCATCGGCATGTCGATGAGGTTGATCACCGGCAACACGCCGTTGAGGCGATAGTTGGTCAGGTTGTCGACGGGGATGCCGCGGATCGAGATGTTGCTGTAGATGTTGGCGTTGATCTGCGACTGCGTCACGCCGGGCGTGTTGCGAACGGCGTCGATGATGCTTCTGGCGTCCTGGGCCTGCAAAAGATCCTTGGTCACGACCGAAACGGTCAACGGCGTGTCCAGCACGCGTGCGTCCCGGAAGGTACCGACCTGGAGATAATCGGAGCTGAAACTGTCGCTGCGGTCGGCAATGACGGTAATCGTCTCGAGTGTTTTCGCCTGACTCCGCTTCTTGGCTGCCGTGCCGTCTTCGCTTACGGAGTCCGTGCTCTGGGCGCCGGCGACGAGTGGTGCGCACAAGGGAAGACAAAGAGCAATGGCCAAGCCGAGCTTCTTTCGCTGAACGTTCATCAGACCCCCTCCAGGAATTACGGCTCATGCACAGTGCGAAAAATTCCTGATCCTGTCGACAAGATTTTTTTGGGAGGGCCCTGAGGTTTTTGACGCTCGTGGAAGGAATGCCGTTTCGTGCGCTTCCTTTGCAGCTGCGTATCCCACGGAAGCCCATGAGGAATACGGTATGGGCTGACGATCGATGCCGGTCGCACCGGCATTCCGGCTTGGCGCACCTCGTGTGCAGGCAGCTCGTGGAATCGTGGTTCCACTTTCCCGAACATCGCTTGCGATTTTTAGGGTCGACACTGCAAACCGTTGCTGCTGTCATGCAGTGGCCCGGTACCGGCAGCATCTCCACCCACGAATATTCCTCGACCGGGCGAGGAAAGCGCGCTGCGGAGATATCTCAATGCATTGGACTTCGAGAGTTTCTGTGAGGTTGGCGGCGGTTGTCTTGGCTTCGATGCTGCTTGCGACGGCGCTGACGCCGATGCAGGCGTTCGCGGGAGAGCAGCACAAACCGCGGCCAGTGTGGCGAGGCTGGAATGCGAGAACCCATGAGGACAAGCAGGCCGAGTACATCCGCTTCCTCAAAAAAATCCACTACGAAGAGCTCAAGGCATGGAAGGCGGCTGGACTGCTGACCGACTACAAGGTGCTGGTCCAGGAGCCGCGCGGGCCGGATGACCCCGACGTGACGATCATGTACCAGTACGCAAACCTCGCTGCGATGGATCGTCCATCGAAACTGTGGGCGGAAGTCAGCAGGAAAGCCCTGGAGAAGTTCAAGAACGATCCGGAGGCGCAGAAGATGATGGCTGAATCGGATTCGCTCAGGCGGTTCATCGGTTGGTCTCCCATGACCAGAGAAGTGGTCTGGGAAGACTGAGGGTGAGGGCATACCTCTCCCATGGCCGTTTGACTGTTCGGATTCGCCCATGACGCACGCAGCGCTGATGGGTCTGCTGATGGCCCTGGCCCTTGGCCCTTGTGCCGCCGGGGAGCCAGTGGTTGTCGATGGCTTCGCGCACGAATCCGGGCATCACGAAGGCGACACAACGCTCGAACTCGCGTACACGGCGGATTACTGGTCCGCCATCTCGGGCGGCGTGGGTCGCCATGATCGCGTCATCGGCAACATGGATCTGGTACTGCCCGCGGACCTGGATCATCTCTTCGACCTGGCAAGGACACGTGCACTGGTCCAGGTCATCTACAACAATGGCGCGTCGTTCAGCGAGGAGGTCACGGGCGATCTGCAAGTCATTTCGAACATCGAAACCGGCACGCGCATGGTACGGCCGTTGCAAGCCTGGATGGAGCATCGAGGGCTCCGGAACAACTGGTCGATCCTGGCTGGAATCTACGACGTGAACAGCGAGTTCGATTCGCTGAATGCGTCAAGAACTTTCCTTTCCGGTGCTCACGGAATGGGAACCGACATTGCGCAGAGCGGTCGCAACGGCCCTTCAATATTCCCCATCACGTCGCTGGGCATCAGGTTCGCGCGGACACTTTCGCCATCGACGGTCCTGCGGATCGCCGTCCTGGACGGGGTTCCCGACGACGCGGAGAACCCGCAGCGCTCGACGATAAACATCAACGCCCGGGAAGGCGCTTTTTCCATCGCCGAACTCGATTTCACCGGCAAATCGATCCGGCTCCTCGGGGGAGCGTGGGGTTACTCGTCGACCCTTCCGGACATCAGGCAGGAGCTTGGGCCACGCTACGGGAAGCACAGGAGCATGGGTGTGTACTTCCGGGGCGAAACGCTTCCAGGCAATGGCACGGGCAGCGGAGCGAAGGCATTCTTTCGCGTTGGGATTGCGTCGGACAGGACGAATGCGTTCGACCGTTTCGCAAGCGTAGGGCTGAGTTGGGCCGGACTGCACGCAAGCAGGCCTGACGATGAGGCCGGCGTGGCGATTCTCTGGGCGGGAAGTGGAGGGCCGCAAAGGGAGCTCATGCGGCACCAGGGCGTGAATGCCTCCGCCAGCGAGTGGGCTGCCGAGCTCACGTACAAGTTCGCCGCGACCGATTGGCTTGCCATCCAACCAAGCGTACAGTTCATTTTCAATCCGGGGCTCGACAGGAATGCGCAAAACATCCTCGCAGCAGGGCTGCGGATTGTCGTTGCGTATGCTCCGTAAGGCTCTTCGGGAGGCAGCGCTGTGCGGCGACTCTCAGCTCATGTCCACCGCTGGACGGGTATAACGATCGGAGTTGCATGTGCGTACCTTGCACTGACAGGGGCGTGGGTCCTCATCAAGCCCCAGCTCAACGCGACGGTCAGCCCGTACCTGCAGACAACCAGCACATGCCAGCGGCCGGCATCGGTCGATCTGATTGCCGCAAGTGCACAGAGGATCCACAGTGCGTCCCGGATCGAGTCGGTGTGGGTGATGGGGAACCCGTCTTCCTCGGTGATCGTGAGGTTCTCCGACCAGGTGCAAGGCTACTTCGATCCTTGTACGGGCCGATTGATCGCGATGCATTCCAGATGGTCCAGCTTCTTCGGGGCAGCAGAGTACATCCATCGACTCCGCTTCATGGGCGAACGCGCCGGGAGATTGCTGGGCGGAACGATCGCGCTGGCCACCTGCCTCCTTCTCGTCTTCCTGGGTCTGTTCACGTGGTGGCCCCGCAGGCTGGCGGCCTGGCCCGCGTCGTTGAAGATCAATTCCGCCTTGAGCGGTCGCGCCCGACTCAGGAACCGTCATTCAGTGACCGGCGTGCTCGTGGCGCCGATCCTCCTTGTCATCACGATCGCGGGCTCCTTCATGGCATTCGATCCCGACAAGCGGGCACTGAATGCCATTCTCGGATCCGCAAGCATCGAATGGCCCGCTGCGGGACCCATCGATCCGCGCGCTCCTCCGGCGATCGACAGCGCATTGGCGAACGCGGCAGGGGTTCTTCATTCGCGCCCACTGCTCACGACCGTCCAGTATCAGCCAAAGCATGGCGTCGTCGAGATCACGGTCATCGAATCGGAAACCCGCAATCCGCGGGGCGTCAGCTTCGTATTCGCCGATGCGCGGTCGGGCAAGATTCTCGGGTACATCCCTTACGCAAGAACGCCGGCAAGCGAGCGCGCCTATTCATGGCTCGTATCTCTTCACCTGGGCCTCGTGGGCGGGCTGGCCGGCCAGGTGTCGACATTTCTCGCGCTCCTCGGATTGCTGTATCTCTTCTATTCCGGAGTTCGCAGTTTCACCGTCCGCAAACGCGCGCAAGCCGTGCCGGTCTCCTCCCGTGAATTCGTCCGAATGCTGGTACGCGATGTGTCCGACGTTTCGCTGGGCGTCAAACGCTTTACGCTGGTTCCGGCCGACAAAGCGCAACTGCCTGAATCCACCCCGGGAGCGCACGTCAGCGTGATGATGGCCAACGGACTGGTGCGTCAATACTCGCTGTGCAACGGCCCGGAGGATATCGGCCACTTCGTACTGGCGGTGAAATTGGACGAGAGAGGGAGAGGAGGCTCCAGGGCCATGCACGACCTCGAGCCTGGGCAGTGCGTGTTCGTCGACCAGCCGCGGAACAACTTCAAGCTGGTGCACACACGGCAAAAATCGCTCTTGCTTGCCGCCGGTATCGGCATAACGCCGATCATCAGCATGGTGAGATACCTCAAGGCGGGAGGCATGCCGTTCGAGCTCCATTACTTCGGCAGAAGTGTCGGTAGCCTTCCCTTTGTCGACGATTTGCGCCAAGCGTGTGGCACGCGGGAATTTTCGCTTCACGTCGGCTTGTCTCGCGAAGAGGTGGGCGAGAAGATCCAGGCATTGATGAAGACAACCAGTTCCGGCGCCCACGCCTATGTTTGCGGCCCATCCGGGTTCATCGCGAAAGCCGAGGCATGTGCCGCATCCGCCGGGCTGCCCGGGCCGCATTTTCATCGTGAATGCTTCAGCAATGATCTCCTGTCGATCGCAACACTTGGCAGTTCATTCAGCGTGACACTGGCGCGCAGCGGCGAAGTCCTGCTTGTGGGACCGGACGAAAGCTTGCTGTCGGCACTGAAACGTCACGGCATCAAGGTGGACAGTTCGTGCGAACAGGGATTGTGCGGAAGCTGCGTGATTGGCGTCCTGTCAGGAGATCTCGACCATCGCGATCTCGTGCTGTCCGATGCGGAGAAATCCCGCGGAAACAGGATCATTGCGTGTGTTTCCAGGTGCAGGGGAAAACTGACCCTCGATCTGTAACACACCATTGGAGGCGCCTGAATAGGCTTGGCCGATCGGTGCGTGCCCGATGAATACCCCGGCCGCCACAAAGCATCAAGGGACCGGCCATGAGCGCGACACGTTCGTACCCAGGCATGTCATTGCCTATGAAGTTTTGAATAGACGTCCCTACGCCCGCCACGATTTCGCGACATCAACGCGCCAAGCGACCCGCTTGAGGCCATGACGACATCTGCCCTCACGCTCCCTCGACGGAAGCTCCTTTCAGAAGCGCGTTTCGATTGCGGCGCTCCATGCACGGGCGCTGATGAACCTGCTGCGCGCCGGGTTCCGCGCGGCTTCACGCATGCAGACGAGCCGGCCCCGCGGTGGCGGACATAGTGGCGCGGAAGAGGGGCGCCGGCATCGTGCTGACCACCACCGTACCCGAGGACAAGGCAGAGAATGCCGATGTACGGCTCGCACCATTTTATTTATGGAATCGACGCCAAAGCGGTGACGACGTGCCGCGGGACATACTGATGGACACCGCCCCAGGCAGAACGGCGATTGCACAGCCGGCGCCATCGCAGCGCGGCTGTCATTGCAGGACTGCCGCGGATACGGCGGCGGTACAGTAGCTACGTTCTCTCGGGCAGGCGCAAAGGAGCGACTCGGGCACCGAAGGCGCATGAAAGCTTTTGCTTCAAAAAAGCAGCAACAAAATCGCAAACACCTACTCAATCCGAAATCGCCAGCACACACTCGTCCGCCCCATAACTCCGGCAGCAAACAGGAAAGATCGACAGCCCGCCCGGCGCGATGGCCGGCCCGAGCAATCCCTCCAGGAAACCGCTGAAGAAACCGCAGCCGGATTGGCCTTCCTCCGCGCACAGGGGGCTGTCGTGGATGTGCAATTGCATACCTTGCTGGTCGACCTCGACCAGCGCGCGCAAGGCAGGGATGCCCAGGCGCTCGACCGCCTCGCGCAGGTCCAGTCCGCCATCCAGCGCGTACTCGCGCCCGAACACCCAAGTGCCCACGCGCCGGCCGGCCAGCGCGAGCGAGGGCTCGCGCGCATCCGCAGCGACCGCATGCCGCAGCGCCAGCAGCTGCGGCAGCACCCGCGGGTAGTCACGCTCCAAATCCCGCAACGCCTTGTCGACCGCCGCCTCGTCCGGCGCCAGCGCAACCGGTTCGACGAACAACGCCGTCTCCACGGACTTCACCGGTGCAGGTGGCCGTGGCGTGGGCTGGATGAACTCGAACTCCGGCTCGGGCGAGGCTGCCTGCCGCGGCGCTGGCGGGCTCGCCACGCCAGGCGATGGAGTGGCCACCGGTACGGCTGGTGTGAACGCAGGCCCTGCCGGCGCCGGCGGCGCCACGACCGTCGGCCGCGCGCGCTTGTGCGAGATCGCGAAATGCGGCCTCGGCTCGTCCTCGGTGTAGGGAAACACCTTGACGCTGATGAAACGATCGCAGCCGTCCAGCGCCGCCTCGAGCGTGCGTCTGGCGCGGGGCGGTCCCCGCACGATCACGCTGAGCAGGATGCCGTGTTCGCCTTGCACCAGGCGTTGCCGCTGCAGCGCGAAGCCACTGGCCAGCGCGAGCCGCCCGACCTCCATCAGCAGCCCCTTCCGGCTTTCCGAGAGGCCCTGGATTTCCAGCTCGATCATCAAGCCCCCTGCAGGTGATGCCGGTGGAACGCATTGTGTGGAACGACGACGACGCATGCAGGGCCATGCACTGCAGCGGAAGGCGCCCGCGATACGTGGAGATTCTAGAACCAACCAGAAGGAACGGGCGATACGGGAGTCAGCTACGGGCGTCCTGCACGCCCCTCTTTTGCCGTTACCCCGGCGGCTTTCAACCGCCGCCGTGGCATCCCGCCGGCGAAGGACGTATCGTCCAACTTCTCCAGAATCAGGCTCCCCATGGCAACCCCGAAGCCCTTCCCCCACGCCGGCTTCCTGAGCCAGCTGGAGCACATCGGCGCATCCGCGCCCGCGAACACGCCGCCATCACTCGCCCGCGTCCCTCTTGTCACGGAGAACTCCGGCCAACCGACGCCAGCCGCTGCCCATCTGCTCCAGTTGCTGAAGGCGCGCAAAGCCATGCTGCAGGCATCGTTCGATACCGAAGTGGTTGCGGATGAGTTGCGGCGGTACCAGAAGTTCGCGCGGCCGGGCCAGCCATCGCCGCACATCGTCCGGCTGCGGCAGCAGCAGGCTGCCGCGCGACAGTCATCGAATCAGTCCAGGCAATCATTCATCAAAGCGGCCGCCGCGTTCGTGCGGGAGGGCGGGATCGAGGTGCCGCCGCGGGTGGCGCTGGAGGCATTCGTCATCGGCTGGATCGAGGCCAATGTGCCGAAGGACGTCGTCGCCGCGACCTGACAACGGCTGGCCGAAGGGTTCTTCGATCCATGCAAACGAAACAGCCGGCACGTTGTGCGTGCCGGCTGTTTCGGTTCCACCTTGCCGCTCAGCGCAGGATCGCGGCCGGATCCTGCTTCGCCTTCAGCGCGCTGCACAGCTGGATCGATTCGCCCGTCTGCGCCAGGCCGCGGCCGATGCCGGCGGCGTCCTTCTCGCGGGTCTTGAAGAACGCCTGCAGGCGATCGTACTCGGCCGTGCTGCAGCCGCCGCCACCGGCCAGCGACGGCAGCCGGCCGCCGGAGAAGCTGCCGGTGCGATCGAGGATCTGCTGGTAGTGGGCGGTGAACCAGGCCCACATCGCGTCGCGCTGGGCCAAGGTGTCGCGGCCGCCGCGCAGCAGCATGCCCATCTCGCCGACCTTCACCGGCTTGGTCAGGGCGAAGTTGCGCACCTGCTCGGTCAGCGCCGGATCCTCCACGCTGGCCAGGCCGCCGAGGATGCCGTTGCGCAAGGCCGGGTCGCTGGTCCTGGGCAGTTCGGCGATCAACGCATCGACCGCGCTCTTGCCGTGTTCCTGCACCGCCACGCCCAGCGCGTCGCCGAGCAGGTCGGGATCGGCGGCGGCCAGGTTCAGACGGCCATCCGCCTTCGGCTTGAGTGCCGCGTCACCCTGTTTGAGCAGGGCCGCACGCACTTCCGGCAGCTTGAAGTCGAACGCCAGCGAGCTGGCCAGGCTGCTGCGCATCAGCGCATCGTCTTCCGGCTCGTTCGCCTTGCGCTGGTAGCCGAGCTGTTCCAGGCGCGGCAGGTAGGCCGCCTTCGCCCATTCGGCGAGGCGGGCACGTTGCGCATCGTTTGCGGCGATGCGGTGGTAGAGCTGCGCCGCCTGGCCCAGCGGCACGGTGGCCACTTCGCGGATTTTCGAAGCGGTCAACGGCTGCAGTGCGGCCAGCATGTCGCCGGCATCGAGGTCGCCATGGCGGAAGCTGGCGCCGATCGCGTCGGCGTAGGCGAGTTGCTCGGCATCGCTGAGCTTGCCGATCTGCTTGACCAGCGCGCCCAGTTCCGACTTGTCGAGGCTGAAGCGGTAATAGCCGCTGGCGTTCGCGTTCGGCATGATCCAGGTCGGCGTGCTGGCGCCGGCCAGCACCATCGAGCCGGTCGCCTTGTCGAGCATTTCGCAAGCCACCTTGCTGCCGTCGGCGGTACCGTAGCGCACGCATACCGGCACTCCCCAGATGCGCTGCGGATCGCCGCTGCTGCCGAGCGGCAGGTAGCGGCTCTGGCTCAGCTGCAGCACGGTCTGGCCGTTTTTCTGTTCCAGCTTCGTGGCCACGTATGGCACGCCGGACTGGTCGAGGAAGCTCTTGAACGCGTGCTTGAACGCGTCGCCCTTGTCCGCCGCGGTGGCGATCGCCGAGACCAGGTCGTCGGCGGTGGCGTTGCCGTACTTCTGGCTCTGGATGTACGCGCGCATGCCCTTCTGGTAGGTCTTCTCGCCCACGTAGTTCTCGAACATGCCGATGACGCTGGCGCCCTTCTGGTAGGTGATGCCGTCGAACGCGGTCATGATGTCGCCGTTGCCGGTGATCGGCTGGCGGATGCTGCGCGCGCTGACCAGGCTGTCATTGTTCATCGCGCCCTGGCCGCCGCGCACGCGGTCGAGGTCGGCGCGGTATTCCGGGTGCACCTGCATGGTCACCTTCTGCTGCATCCAGGTGGCGAACGCCTCGTTGAGCCAGATGTCGTTCCACCATTCGGTGGTCACCGTGTCGCCGGTCCACTGGTGGGCCAGCTCATGCGCGTTGACGTTGAACGAGCCCTGCACGTTGCGCGCCGGCGAATCCTTGTCGATCAGCAGCAGCCAGTCGCGGAAAGTGACCAGGCCCGGGTTCTCCATCGCGCCCGCCTCGAAATCCGGTGCGGCCAGCAGGTCGAGCTTGTCGAACGGATAGCCGAAGCCGTAGTAGTTCTCCAGCGCGTGGATGATGCTCGGCGTTTCGCCCAGCACGTGCTTCATGCGCTGCCCCTCGCCCTTGGCGGCGATGCCGCGCAGTTGCAGCGGCTTGACCCGATAAGCGGTCGGCGAGATGTCCGGGCCGGCGACGATGTCCCACGGACCGACCGCGAACGCGACCAGGTAGGTCGGCAGCGGCAGCGTCTGCGCGAACGTCACGGTCTTCCAGCCCTTGCCGGCCGGCTGCTCCTTCACCTGCTGGGTGTTCGCCACCACGTTTTCGTGGTCGGGCACGGTGATGCTGAGATCGAACGGGGTCTTGAAGCCGGGCTCGTCGAAACCGGGGAAGGCGAAGCGCGCGCTGATCGGTTCCATCTGCGTCATCGCGTACGGCTGGCCCTTGGCGGTGACCTTGTACAGGCCCTGCAGCTGCGCGTTGAGCGGTGCGGTGTACTCGAACCTGAGGGTCAGCTGCTGCGGCTTGAGGCTGCTGCCGAAATCCACCCGCGCCACGCCGGCCTTCGGATCCACCGCGACGTACTTGCCGGCGTGCGCCTTGCCGGCGGCGTCGGTGATCGTCACCTTCGACACCTTCAACTCGGCGCCGTCCAGCCACAGGTGGTCGGAGGCCTGGGTCAGCTTGACCTTGATCGTGGTGGTGCCGGAGAAATCCTGCTGCGCCGGATCGACCTTGAACGCCAGCTGGTACGACTGCGGCACGGCCCAGCCGGGCAAGCGGCCCTGCGGCGCCTGGTCGGCGGTGGCGGCAAATGCCGCGCCACAGCAGGCGGCCAGCGCGGTGAGCAGAAGAGGACGGGCGAGTCGGCGCATGGTGATTTCCCTGGGTACGTGGAGAACCTCCAAAGCTAGAGCCGGCATGACCTTCGACCCAGTGCCAGAAGGCATGCCCGGGGGGCCGGCACGCGTGATCCAGGACCGTCCGCGAGGGAATCCCGAACAAAAAAAACCGGCGACGAAGCAAGCTTCATCACCGGCCGGGGAAGCCCGCGCGCCTGCGGGGGAGAGGGAGGGGGAGCTCCGGCGCGCGGGGTGTCACGAGCACAACGTGGGCACAGGATAGGACCCTCGCTTGCATTGCTCCAATTGATTGTTACCATCCCAGCCATAGCGTATGGCTATTGCCAAGCCGGGACGATCCATGAACCTGCGCGATCTCCAGTACCTGGTGGCCCTGGCCGAACATCGGCACTTCGGCCGCGCGGCCGAGGCCTGCTTCGTCAGCCAGCCCACCCTGTCCACCCAGATCAAGAAGCTGGAAGAGGAACTGGGCGTGCCGCTGGTCGAGCGCACACCGCGCAAGGTGCTGCTGACCGAGGTCGGCCGCGACATCGCCATCCGCGCGCGCGACGTGCTCAACGGGATCGAACAGATCCGCAGCGTGGCCCGGCGCACGCTGGACCCCGAATCCGGCACGGTGCGGTTGGGCATCTTCCCCACCCTGGGTCCGTACCTGCTGCCGCACGCGTTGCCGCTGGTGCGCAAGGCATTCCCCAAGCTGGAGCTGCTGCTGGTCGAGGAAAAGACCGAGGCCGTGCTGCGCCTGTTGCGCGAGGGCAAACTCGACGCCGGCATCCTCGCCCTGCCGCTGCACGAGGACAGCCTGCATACCGAGTTCCTGTTCGAAGAGCCCTTCCTGCTGGCCGTGTCGGAAGCCCATCCGCTGGCGCACAAGCAAGGTCAGCTGAAACTGGCCGACCTGTCCAACCAGAACCTGCTGCTGCTGGAAGACGGCCACTGCCTGCGCGACCAGGCGCTGGAGGTGTGCCACCTTGCCGGCGCCGCCGAACGCAGCGGGTTCCGCGCCACCAGCCTGGAGACGCTGCGACAGATGGTGGCGGCGAACGTCGGCATCACCCTGCTGCCGGTCACCGCCGTGAAGCCGCCCGTGGCGCCGCTGGACAACCTGCACCTGATCGAGTTCAAGGGCCATCCGCCGAGCCGGCGCATCGCCATGGTCTGGCGCAAGAGCTCGGCGATGGACGGCTTCCTGAAACGGCTGGCGGCCGTGTTCCGGCAGTTGCCGACGGATCTGCTGAACCCGCATACGGCAGCCTCGCCTGCGGTACCGGCGGAACCCGTCCGTCCCGCGCGCAAGGCGGCGCGCCGATAGCTGCAGGCTATTTGCCCGATCCAGACAATCAATTTCAGCATTCGCCCGCCGCGCGCTAGGCTCGGCAGGTCACGACCATGAAGGCCGCACTCGCAACCCTCCCAGCCCAACGCCACGAGGTGATGTCATGAGCAACCTGAAAGGATCCAAGACCGAGCAGAACCTGAAGGACGCCTTTGCCGGCGAGTCGATGGCGAACCGCCGCTACCTGTACTTCGCCGCCAAGGCCGACGTGGAGGGCTACAACGACGTCTCCGCGGTGTTTCGCTCCACCGCCGAAGGCGAGACCGGCCACGCCCACGGCCACCTGGAATACCTCGAAGCGGTGGGCGACCCCGCCACCGGCCTGCCGTTCGGCGGCACCCAGCTGAACCTGAAAAGCGCCATCGCCGGCGAAACCCACGAGTACACCGACATGTACCCGGGCATGAGCAAGGCCGCGCGCGAGGAAGGCTTCGACGAGATCGCCGACTGGTTCGAGACCCTGGCCAAGGCCGAGCGCTCGCACGCGAACCGCTTCACCAAGGCGCTGGGCGAACTGGGCTGAGGAACCGCCGAACGAACAAACCGTCATCCCGGCGAAAGCCGGAATGACGGTGATGGTGCGACGTTTTCCTCTCCGATCTCGCCCAACCCGCGGGGAAATGACGATGGCCGATCCCATCCACGAAACGCGCGAAGGCAATCTCGACGCACCCACACGCCACCCGCTGGGCCAGCACGACCCGGCCTTCTGGGACGCCGCGGCGCTGGAAGCGGAAATGGAGCGCGTGTTCAACATCTGCCACGGCTGCCGCCGCTGCGTCAGCCTGTGCCACGCCTTTCCCACCCTGTTCGACCTGGTCGACGCCTCCAAGACGATGGAGATCGACGGCGTCGACAAGGCCGATTACCCCAAGGTTACCGAGCAGTGCTACCTGTGCGACCTGTGCTACCAGACCAAGTGCCCGTATACGCCGCCGCACCCGTGGAACGTGGACTTCCCGCACCTGATGCTGCGTGCCAAGGCGGTGGCGTTCGAGCGTGACGGCGCGCCGCTGTCGTCAAAGATCCTGTCCAGCACGCGCGCCGTCGGCAAGCTCGCCTCGATCCCGGTGGTGGTGCAGGTCGTCAACGCCGCCAACCGCAACCCGGCCGCGCGCCAGCTGCTGGAAAAGACCATGGGCGTCGACGCGAAGGCGCGCGTGCCCGAATACCACGCGCCCACCGCGCGCAAACGCCTGCGCGGCCTCGACGGCAGCGGCGAAGCGGTTCCCGCCGGCCGCACGCGCGGGAGGCTGGCACTGTTCGCCACCTGCTATTGCGACCACTCCGACCCGGTGGTGGTCGAAGACCTCGCCGCGGTGCTGCAGCACAACGCGATCCCGGCCAGGCTGGTCGAACAGGAAAGCTGCTGCGGCATGCCCAAGCTGGAACTGGGCGACCTGCAGACGGTGAAGAAATACAAGGAGCGCAACATCCCGGTGCTGGCGAAGATGGCACGCGAAGGCTGGGACTTCACCGCGGCGATCCCGTCCTGCGTGCTGATGTTCAAGCAGGAACTGCCGCTGATGTTCCCCGACGATGCCGACGTCGCGCTGGTGCGCGAGCGCTTCTTCGATCCGTTCGAATACCTCGCCGAACGGCACAAGGCCGGCCTGCTGCAGACCGACTTCAGGCAGTCGCTGGGCAAGGTCGCCTGGCAGGTGCCGTGCCACCAGCGCGTGCAGAAGATCGGCCCGAAGACGCGCGACATCCTGCAACTGGTGCCAGGCACCGAAATCGTCACCATCGAGCGCTGCTCAGGCCACGACGGCACCTACGGCGTGAAGCACAAGACCTACGCACTCTCGCGCAAGCTGGCCAAACCGGTGGAGAATCGCGTCGAGCAGGCCAACCCCGACCACTTCACCAGCGACTGCCCGATGGCCGGCGGCCACATCGCGCACGGCCTCGACGACAAGCCGGCGGCGGAACATCCGTTGAGCCTGCTGCGCAAGGCTTACGGAATCTGAGCATGGACAAACTCACCCGCACCGACCTGCTCAGCCTGGAAACCTACGCGCAGCAGCGCAACGAGTTCCGTGCCCGCGTGATGGCGCACAAGAAGCAGCGCACGGTGCATCTCGGCGAGCACCTCACGCTGATCTTCGAGGACCGCCTGAGCATCCAGTACCAGGTGCAGGAAATGCTGCGCATCGAGCGCATCTTCGAGGCCGACGGCATCCAGGACGAGCTGGACGCCTACAATCCGCTGATCCCCGACGGCAGCAACCTCAAGGCCACGATGCTCATCGAATATGCCGACGTCGAACAGCGCAAGCGCGAGCTGGTGCGCCTGCGCCATATCGAGCATGCGATCGCGTTGAGCGTGCACGGCCACGCCGCGGTCACCGCCATCGCCGACGAGGACATGGGGCGCAGCAACGACGAGAAGACCGCCGCCGTGCACTTCCTGCGTTTCGAACTCGGCCCCTCGATGATCGCGGACTGGCGCGCCGGCGCCGCGGTCGCGCTGGCCTCGACCCTGCCGGCGATGCCGGTCGAGGCCACCCTCACGTCCGAACAACGGCGCACCCTGGCGGCGGACTTCGCCTGAGCATGCGCAAACTCCTGCTGGCGGCCGTCCTGCTGCTGGTGCTGCTGGGCGCGCTGTCGCACTGGCACCGTCGCCCGCTGCAACCGGGGCCGGGCGTGCTCGCCGCCGAAGTCCCGGTGCAGGTCGACCTCGACCACGGCGCGCAGCTGCAGCGCGGCGACACCACCTTGACCACCCGCGCGCACTTCGACATCACCGCCCGCGTGCTGTCGCGCAAGGACTATTCGTGGGGCGCCGACGCCGACCTGGTGCCGCTGGACCTCGCCCTCGGCTGGGGTCGCATGTCCGACAGCGACGTGCTGGCGAAGATCGACATCACCCAGTCCGGCCGCTTCTACTACTGGCACGTCAAGGCATTCCCGATCCCGCGCCGCGAGATCGAGACCTCCAGCGCGAACATGCACATGATCCCCGCCGACGCGGACGTGAAACGCCAGCTCGAACAGGTCCGCCCCGGCCAGGTCGTGCACATCGAAGGCTTCCTGGTCGACGCCAGCCGCGCCGACGGCTGGCACTGGAACACCTCGCTAAGCCGCGACGACACCGGCGCCGGCGCGTGCGAGCTGATCTACGTGGAGAGCGTCGGCGCGGCCGCGCCCTGAGCGGCCCCATCGCGCGACGCGCCCGACGCGCGGGATTCAGTAACGCAACAGGCTGTGCAGCGGTCTGCCGGCATGCCAGCGGCTGCGTCCCCGCAGCACGGGCAGCTCGATCACCACGCTGGCGCCGAGCAATTCGGCCCCCAGTTCGCTGACCAACGCCGCGGCCGCCGCCAGGGTGCCGCCGGTGGCCAGTACGTCGTCGGCCAGCAGCACGCGCTCGCCGGGCCTGAACGCATCGCGCTGCACCTGCAGCTGGTCGCTGCCGTATTCCAGCTGGTAGTCCACCGTCGCCACCGGCGGCGGCAGCTTGCCCGGCTTGCGCAGCGGCACGAAGCCGGCGTGCAGCTTCTGCGCCAGCGCGGCGCCGAAGATGAAACCGCGCGCCTCGATGCCGCACACCGCCTGCACACTGCTGCCCTGCCACGGCTCGGCCAGCGCGTCGATGCAGCGGGCGAAGCTGCCGGCATTGACGAGCAGCGGGGTGACGTCGCGGAACATCACGCCGGGCCGGGGGAAATCGGGCACGGCGCGGATCAGTGCGGCGATGTCTTGCATGGGATTTCCTCAGGGAATGCGCGCGGCCACGCGACTCAGCAGGGCATGGCCAGCGGGTCGTCCGGCAGGTCATCGTCCTCGATCGCCTGCCGCGCCTCGATGAGCCGGGCCTCGACCTCGCCCACGATGCCGTTGGCGGCGGCCAGGCTCGATTCGGGCACCATCACCGCGATGTAATCCATCGCCGGCAGCTGGCCCACCGCGCCGGTGAGGTACTCGCCGGCAATGAACGCCGGAATGCCGTCGGCCTCCAGCGCATCCTTGACCAGATGGGCATCGAACAGGTTTTCGGCGCGGTAGACGGTGTGCATGCCTGCACGCTAACCCGCACGGCGACGCGGGGCAAGCTGCACCGCCGGGCACGGCCGTCCTGCGCCCGGTGGCGGCGACAGGGTAAACTTGGGCGTTTCCGCTACCGCCTGCGAGTCCAACCCGATGTCGAACGAGAATCCCGCCACTGCACCCGCCAGTCCGACGGCCGCCGTGCATCAGGCGGCTCCGCTGCAGGATTTCATCCGGCAGATCGTTCGCGACGACCTCGCCGCGGGCAGGCACAGCGCCATCCACACCCGCTTTCCGCCGGAGCCGAACGGCTACCTGCACATCGGCCACGCCAAGGCGATCTGCCTGAGCTTCGGCATCGCGAAGGAGTTCGGCGGCTGGTGCAACCTGCGCCTGGACGATACCAACCCGGGCAAGGAAGACCCCGAATTCGTCCAGGGCATCAAGGACGACGTGCGCTGGCTTGGCTTCGAATGGCATGAGCTGCGCCACGCCTCGGACTACTTCGAGGTGTTCTACCGCAGCGCTTGCAAGCTGATCGAGGACGGCGTGGCCTACGTCGACGACCTCAGCGCCGAGGAGATGCGCCAGTACCGCGGCACGCTGACCGAACCGGGCCGCCACTCGCCCTGGCGGGAGCGTTCCGTCGAGGAGAACCTCGACCTGTTCCGCCGCATGCGCGCCGGCGAGTTCGCCGACGGCAGCAAGACGCTGCGCGCGAAGATCGACATGGCCGCTGGCAACATCAACATGCGCGACCCGGCGCTTTACCGTATCCGCAAGGTCGCCCACCAGAACACCGGCGACGCCTGGCCGATCTACCCGATGTACGACTTCGCGCATGCGCTGTCCGACGCGATGGAAGGCATTACCCATTCGCTGTGCACGCTGGAGTTCGAGGACCACCGCCCGCTGTACGACTGGTGCGTGGACCAGGTGGACCTGCCGAACCATCCCGAGCTGTGGCAGCCGGTGGTTGCCGCGGGCCTGGAGGCGAAGCCGGCCAAGCCGCGCCAGATCGAGTTCTCGCGGCTCAACCTGAGCTACTGCATCACCAGCAAGCGCAAGCTGGCGCAGCTGGTGAACGAGAACTTCGTGGACGGCTGGGACGACCCGCGCATGAACACGCTGCGCGGCCTGCGCCGGCGCGGCTTCACCCCGGCCGGGCTGCGCCTGCTGATCGAGCGCGTGGGCGTGAGCAAGCAGAACAGCGTGATCGACTACGCGATCCTGGAGAATTGCATCCGCGAGGATCTGGACGCCACCGCGGCGCGCCGCATGGCCGTGCTCGACCCGCTGAAGCTGGTGATCACCAACCTGCCGGAAGGCCACGAGGAAACGCTGGTCTTCCCGAACCACCCCAAGGACGAGAGCTTCGGCACGCGCGAAGTGCCGTTCGCACGCGAGGTGTGGATCGAGCGCGACGACTTCGCCGAAGTGCCGCCGAAAGGCTTCCACCGGCTGAAGCCGGAGGGCGAAGTGCGCCTGCGCGGCGTCGGCATCGTGAAGTGCGTCGAGATCATCAAGGACGCCTCCGGCAACGTGGTCGAGCTGCATTGCACGCTCGATCCGGAAACCCGCCACGGCCTGCCCGGCGCCGACCGCAAGGTGAAGGGCACGATCCACTGGGTCAGCGCGAAGCACGCGGTGGCCACCGAGGTGCGCCTGTACGACCGCCTGTTCAGCGTGCCCGCGCCGGACAGCGAGGAAGACGGCAAGAGCTGGCTCGACCACGTCAACCCCGAGGCCAAGCGCGTGGTGCGGGCGTGGCTGGAGCCGGCCGCCGCCCGCGTCGAGCCGGAACAGCGCTTCCAGTTCGAGCGGCTCGGCTACTTCGTGGCCGACCGCGTCGACCACCGCGCCGACGCGCCGGTGTTCAACCGCACGGTGACCTTGCGCGACGTCTGGGCCCGGCCGGCCGGCCAGTAAACGGAGCGAAGGCATGCTGCCGCTGCAGATCCATCTCACGTTGCCGCCGTGGATCGGCGACATTGCCGACACCAACCGGCGTTACCAGAGCGACGAGGAACGCGTGGGCCTGGCGATCGAGCTGTCGCGGCAGAATGTGGATCGCGGCGGTGGCGGCCCGTTCGGCGCCGCCGTGTTCAACAGTCACAGCGGCCGGCTGGTCGCTGTCGGGGTGAACCGGGTGGTGCCGCAAAGCTGCTCGGTCGCGCATGCCGAGATGATGGTGATCATGATCGCGCAGCAGCGCCTGGGCCGGCACCGGCTGAACGAGGACGGCGGCCATTACGTGCTGGCCACCAGTTCGCAGCCGTGCTGCCAGTGCTATGGCGCCACCGTGTGGGCCGGCATCGACGAACTGCTGATCGGTGCGCGCTCCGAAGACGTCGAGGAACTCACCGAGTTCGACGAGGGCCCGTTGCCGGCCGACTGGGTCGGCGAACTGACCCGCCGCAGCATCGCCGTGCGCCGTGACATCCTGCGCGACCAGGCCCGCGAGGTACTGGCCACCTACGGCGCCACCGGCACACCGTATTGAGCCGCTGGCGTGCCGCGCTGCCGCTGGTCCTGCTGGTGCTGGCAGGCATCGTCCTGTTTGCCTCCGGCTCGCTGGACCAGTTGAGTCCGCACCAGCTGGTGGCGCACCAGGCCGAGCTGCACGCGCAGATTGCCGGACACCCGTGGCTGACCCGGCTGGCCTTCATCGGGCTGCTGACGCTGACCGTGGCCACCGGGATTCCCGGCACCATCGTGGTGATCCTGGCCGGCGGCTTCGCGTTCGGCGTGGTCGACGCCACGCTGTGCTCGTCGGCCGGGCTCACCCTCGGCTCGCTGATCCTGTACCTGGCCAGCCGTTACGCGTTCGGCCCCGGCAGCCGCCAGCCGCCCGCCTTCGTGGCGCGACTGCACCACGGCTTCGAACGGCACCCAGTGAGCTACACCTTGTTCCTGCGCTTCGTGCCGGTCGTGCCGTTCGGCGCGGTGACCGTGGCGCTGGCGTGGTTGCGCTGCCCGCTGTGGCTGTTCCTCGGCGCCAGCTGGCTCGGCGGCACCGTATCGCTGATCTTCGAAACCTCGATCGGCGCAGGCCTCGGCGACGCCATGGCCATGAGCCAGAACGGCAGCTTCGGCATCGGCCTGTTCATGCACCGCGAAGTGCTGCTGCCGTTGGGCGCGATCGCCCTGCTCGCCCTGCTGCCGCTGCTGATCGAACGCATCACCCGACGGCACCGCCAGGGCCACGGGCGGATCGACTGAAACACCCGCCGGCAGCTGTCAATCCACCCATTTCGCGCTAGTGTTGCGTCGGGTCCGGACCACCCGGATGCATGGGCAAGGGCTGGATCTGGCCCGGCGCGCTGGCGCGGGGTAATGCAGGGGAGGTATGGGGTGGATGGACATGGCGACCAACTCCTGGCCCGCACGCCTGTGGCAGCGCACGTCGCTGATGCAGCGGCTGGCCTTTGTGGCGCTGGTGCCTGCCCTGATCACCGCCGCACTGCTGGTGACCTTCCTGACCCAGCGCCAGCTGTTCAACCTGCGCCAGATGGCGCGCAGCAACGCCGAGGCGATCGCCACCCAGGCGGCCTCGATCAGCCTGCAGCCACTGCGCACGATGCAGCTGCGCGAGCTGGTGCGGATCGCCGACTCGATCGGCGACCTGCCGCACGTGACGCGCGTGCAGATCCGCACCACCGCCGGCCAGATCCTGGCCGACCATCACGAGCCCGACGACAGCCGCGATCCGCAGGAGACCCTGACCGTGGTGCGCGACGTGTTCGATCGCGACCAGCCCGGAAAAGCCGTGCTGGGTTCGGTGCTGGTAAACGTGAGCCTGCACGACGCGATCGTCGCCCAGCACGCAAGCCTGCGCTACGCCCTGGCCGTCCTGCTGTTGAGTCTGCTCGTCGCCGGCGTGATCGGCTGGCAGGCGGCGAGCTGGATCAGTGCGCCGTTGCGCCATCTGGCCGGTGCCGTGCGCCAGCTCGGCCAGGGCGACCGCCAGGTGGCGGTGGCGGTGACCGATCGCACCGAGATCGGCGAGCTGCAGCAGGGTTTCAACCATGCGGCGGCCGCGTTGCACGACGTGCAGCGCGGCATGGAGCAGCAGATCGAACAAGCCACGCAGGAGCTGGCCCGCAAGAACGCCGCGCTGGAAGCGGCCAGCCTGGCCAGGTCGCGCTTCCTGGCGGCCGCCTCGCACGACCTGCGCCAGCCGCTGTACGCGCTGACCCTGTTCTCCTCCGCGCTGGCCGTGGACGAACACGACCCGCAACGGCTGGATCGGATCGCCCACATCCAGGAATGCGTGCAGTCGCTCGACCACCTGTTCAGCGAACTGCTCGACCTGTCGCGGCTGGAAACCGGCGCGGTGCAGGTCGAGATCAGCGAGTTCCCGCTCGACCATGTTCTCGCCGAGGTCAGCCGCAATTTCGACATGGTCGCGGAGCAGCGCGGGCTGCAGCTGACGATCCACCCTACCCGGCTGTGGGTCCGCAGCGACCGCACCATGCTGACCCGCATACTCAACAACCTGGTCAGCAACGCCTTGCGCTTCACCCGCCATGGCGGCGCGCTGATCGGCGCCCGGCGCGCCGGCGATGGGCGGATACGCATCGAAGTATGGGATACCGGCAGCGGCATCGCGCCGGAACATCTGTCCAGCGTGTTCGACGAGTTCTACCGCATCGACGACCGTCCCGATACCGGACTTCATGACGGCTCGCACTCGGGCCTGGGCCTGGGTCTGGTCACCGTGCAACGGCTGGCGGAGCTGCTCGATACCGAGGTCCGGGTAAAGTCCCGGCTCGGTCGTGGCAGCGTGTTCCACTTCCAGCTGCCGATCGCCACCGCACGCTCGGAACCGCCCGCACCCGACGACGACGTATCCGCCGACCTGGCCGGCAAACGCGTGCTGGTCGTGGATGACGACCCGGCCATCCTTTCCGGCATCCGCTTCCTTCTGCGCAGCTGGGGCTGCGACGTGGAAGTGGCCGAGGATCGGCTGCAGGCGCTGGAGGCCGTCGAGAACTGGCCGGGGCCACCCGACATCGTGATCTCCGACCTGCACCTGCGCGGCGGCGAACGCGGCCTGGACGTCTTCGCCGCACTCGACCAGCACTACCTGCGCGATGGCAACACGCCATTCGCGCGCCTGCTGGTCACCGGCGAAACCCGCATCGAGCGCCTGCGCGAAATCATCGCCGCGAAGATTCCGCTGCTGTACAAGCCGGTTTCGCCACAACAGCTGCGCAGCGCGATGATGTCGGTGTGGAGCGTCACCCGCGACGACGACTGAAGCCGCCGGCGGGGACAAAAAAAGAGCGCCCGTCAGGACGCTCTGAAAACTGGTGGGTCGTCCGGGACTCGAACCCGGGACCAATAGATTAAAAGTCTACTGCTCTACCAACTGAGCTAACGACCCATCATTGCAAAACTCAAGCAGACAATTTTACGGGCTGGGCGGCAGCGGCACAAGCAAGCGCACCGGACGCTCAGGCGTAGCGCGTGGGATCGGCCAGCCCCGCCTCGCGGAAACCCTGCGCGCGCAACCGGCAGGCGTCGCAATGACCGCAGGCGCGGCCGTCGCCGTCGGCCTGATAGCAGCTGACCGTGGCGGAGAAATCCACGCCGAGGCGCTGGCCCTCGCGCGCGATGTCGGCCTTGCTCATGCGCATCAGCGGTGCGTGGATGCGGATCCCGGCGCCTTCCACGCCGGCCTTGGTGGCGACGTTCGCCAGGGTCTCGAACGCCTCGATGAAGGCGGGGCGGCAATCCGGATAACCCGAGTAGTCGACCGCGTTGACCCCGCACCAGATGTCGCTGGAACCCAGCACCTCGGCCCAACCCAGCGCGATCGACAGCATGATGGTGTTGCGCGCCGGCACATAGGTCACCGGGATGTCGCTGCTGTCCACGGTGTCCAGCGGCACGTCGATATCGGCGGTGAGCGCGGAGCCGCCGATGCTGCGCAAGTCGATGCCGACGGTCTTGTGCTCGACCGCACCGAGCATCTTCGCGACGCGATCGGACGCGGCCAGCTCCGAGTTGTGGCGCTGGCCGTAGGCCACGCTCAGTGCGTGCACCTGGTAACCCTGCTCGCGCGCCAGCGCGATGGTGACGGCCGAATCCATGCCGCCGGAAACGAGCACGACGGCTTTGCGGGGAGAATTTTCAGACATGTCTTGCATCCACACAGGTGCGACCGGTCACCGGCCGGAAGCGCCACCGGCAACACAGGCCGGCGCGCGGGTTTTCTCGTCGCTTGCGGCAACATGGCCACCGCTTATCTTCCGGCCGCGTCGTTCCACAGCAGCTTGTGCAGCTGCAACTGGAAGCGCACATCCAGCTTGTCGGCGATGATCCACTCGGCCAGGTCGCGTGGCTCGACCGCACCGTGCACCGGCGAGAACAGCACCATGCAGCGATCCGCCAGCGCATGCTCGGCCAGCATCGCGCGCGCCCACTCGTAGTCGGCGCGGCTGGCGATGACGATCTTGATCTGGTCGTGCGGCAGCAGGTGGTCGAGGTTCGACCACAGGTTGCGCTGGCTTTCGCCCGAATCCGGCGCCTTCAGGTCCATCACCTTGCGCACGCGCGGGTCGACCATGGAGACGTCCAGCGCACCGGAGGTTTCCAGCGACACTTCGTAGCCGGCGTCGCACAGCTTGCGCAGCAGGATAAGGCAGCGCTTTTGCGCCAGCGGCTCGCCGCCGGTCACGCAGACGTGCCTGGCGCCATGCGAGGCGACCTCGGCAAGAATGTCGTCGATCGCATGCCAGTTGCCGCCGTAGAACGAGTACTCGGTATCGCACCAGACGCAGCGCAGCGGACAGCCGGTGAGGCGCACGAATACGGTGCGCCAGCCGATCGCGTCGGCCTCGCCCTGGATCGAGTGGAAGATCTCGGTGATGCGCAGGCGCTCGGCAACGGCCGCCGCAGGCGTGCCGGACGCCTCGCGCACGTCATTGCCGCTCATATCGCTACCGCTCAGTTGCCCGACTGCAGTTGCAGGCGCTGCAGGCGTTCCTGGGCCAGGCTGGCCACCTTGGAGCCCGGGTACTTGGTGGTGACCTTGGTCAGCGTGGCCTTGGCCGCCGCGATCTGCTTGAGCTCGAGTTGGCTGTAGCCGACCTTGAGCAGCGCGTCGGGTGCCTTGTCGCTCTGCGGAAACTGGCTGAGCAGCTGCTGGAACGACTCCAGCGCGACCGGGTAATTGGTGGTGGCGTAATACGACTCGCCGAGCCAGTACCAGGCATTCGGCGCCAGCGCATGGTTCGGGTACTGCTGGATGAAGCTGCGGAACTCGCGCGAGGCTTCCACGTAATTGCCCGCGCGAATCGCCTTGAAGGCCACGTCGTAGGCAGCCTGGGCCGCGGCCGGATCGCCGGCGGCGGCGCTGCTGCCGGCCTTGGCCGGCTGGCTTGCCGTGTTGCTGGCGGCCGGGGCGGCGCTGGCCGCGGCGGCCGGGTTGCCGGCCTGCGCCTGCGGGTTGTTGCCTGCTGCAGCGGGGGCGCCCGCACTGCCTCCCTCGAGACGCCCCAGGCGGGCGTCGAGGTCGGTGTACTGGGCCTTGTTCTTGTCATCGAGTGTCTGCAACTGGTGCTGCAGTTCCTCGATCTGTCCCTGCAGCTGCTGCACCTGCGACTGCAGCTGCTGCATCTGGTTGACCATGCCGGTGCCGGACTGGTCCTTGTTCTGTGCCTGCTGTTCCAGGCGCGTGACGCGATCGGCGAGGCTCAGCCGCGAGTCCTGCGCGAATGCCGGGAACGCGAACAGCATGGCGGACGCGATTGCGCCCGCCATGCTGAACCTGGCTGCAAAGCTGTTAGCCAGTCGCTTCATCATTACTGCGCCGTGTAGACGATCTCGACGCGGCGGTTCTTGCTCCAGCAATCCTCGTTGTGCTCACGGCACACCGGCTTCTCTTTGCCGTAGCTGATCACTTCGAGCTGGCTGGCCGAACCACCGTTGGCCTGCAGCGCGTCGGAGACGGCATTGCCACGACGCTCGCCGAGGCCGAGGTTGTACTCGCGGGTGCCGCGCTCGTCGGTGTTGCCTTCGAGACGGATGTGCGAGGTCGGGCGATCCTGCAGGTACTTGGCGTGGCACGCCATGATCTGCTGGAATTCCGGCTTGATTTCGGTCTTGTCGAAATCGAAGTACACGACGCGCTGACGCAGGCAGGCATCGGTATCGAGGTCGGCAGGGGTGTACTTGCCATCAGACACGGGAGCCTGGGCCGGAGCAGCCTGCTCCGGAGCGGGCTGCGGTTTGACTTCCTGCTTCTTGGAGCAAGCGGCCGCGCCTACGCAGAGCAGGGCAACCAGGGCGACGCGAACGGTCTTATTCATGGTGACGTTCCTTACGGGTTGAGTTCCGACAAACGATGACGACTGAGGTTACGGGACAGCTGACGCCGGTCGACCGGCTGTTATTTTGACACGTGAAAGTTCGACAGTGCGCGATTCTGCACGGTCGCCCTGACTGGCCATGACGCGGCAAAGCGCCACAACCGGAAACCGAAACGCGCCGCGAGGGCGCTGTCCGGGCCCATTCCCTGGGCATCACGTTGCCGCACTTGCGTGCAGCAGCATGAAAAATCAACGTTGCCGATATGGCCCCCAGGCGGGTTCGCGCACGTCGCCATCGGAAAGTACGAGGCGCTGGCGAACCAGACCGTCAGCCGATACGGCGTACAACACGCCGCGACGTCCTTCGGTAGCGGCATACAGCAGCATGCTGGCATTCGGAGCAAAACTCGGGGACTCGTCGATCGGGCCCGGCGAGAGAGGACGCACCTGGTCACCCAAGCTGCGGTCCATGATGACAATACGATACACGTTCCCGTTG
This sequence comes from Rhodanobacter sp. LX-99, assembly GCF_018599185.1. Classification (NCBI taxonomy): domain Bacteria; kingdom Pseudomonadati; phylum Pseudomonadota; class Gammaproteobacteria; order Lysobacterales; family Rhodanobacteraceae; genus Rhodanobacter; species Rhodanobacter sp. LX-99. The sequence continues at coordinate 370,272 of NZ_JAHFVL010000003.1, forward strand.
CCCTGCACCATCGCGATCTGCTTGCCGTCGTAGCTCACCGAGGCGTTCGCGTTGTTCTGGCCCTGGAAACTGATCCGCTGCGGCGTGCCGCCGCTGGCCGGAACCTGGTAGATCTGCGGCCGGCCGGAACGGTCGGAGGTGAAATAGATGCTCTGGCCGTCGGGCGCCCAGACCGGCTCGGTGTCGATCGCCAGGCTGTTGGTCAGCCGGGTTTCGTGGCGGCTGGCGAGGTCCAGCACGAACAGCTCGAGGTTGCCGACGTAGGACAGCGCCACCGCCAGCTTGCTGCCGTCAGGCGACCATGCCGGCGCGCCGTTGATGCCCCTGGCATGGGCGGCCACCAGTTGGCGCGAACCGGTGGTGATGTCCTGCACGTAGATCGACGAGTTGCCGCTCTCGAACGAGACGTAGGCGATCTTGCGGCCGTCCGGCGACCACGCCGGCGACAGCAGCGACTCCTTCGATCGCGCCACCACCTGCGGGTTGTAGCCGTCCGAATCGGCCACGATCAGCGAATAGGTGGTGTTGTTGCCGAGGCCGACCGCGGTGATGTAGGCGATGCGGGTCCAGAACGCACCGCGCACGCCGGTGATCTTCTCGTAGACGATGTCCGCGATCTGGTGCGCCACGCTGCGCAGGTCGCCCACCGGCGCCGGCGGCATCTGCTGGTGCAGCAGGCTCTGCTGCTTGTTGACGTCCCACAGCTCGTATTCGACCTGCACCATGCCGTTGCCGGCGTCCTGGACATTGCCGACCACGATGTAGTCCTGCTTCAGCAGGCGCCAAGTGGCGAACTTGATGTCCGACCCCTTGGACGGGAACTCCACGATGTCGCTCTTGGCCAGCGAACGGAACTTGCCGGAACGGTTGAAATCGTTGCGCATCACGTCGGCGATGTCGGTCGACAACGGTGCCCCGCCGGCCTGCGCGAACGGCACCACCACGATCGGGGTGGCGGTCTTGACGCCGCCGACGATGTCGACATTCAACGACTGGGCGGCCGCCGGGCCGGCGAACAACGCCACCGCCGCCAGCAGGATGATGGCGAAGCTTGAGCTGAATTTGCGCATGGGCTTGATCATTGCGGCCTGAATGTGAAGGTGAGGTTGCGCTGGAACACGCTTTCAAAGCCCTTGTAGGGCAAGGTCTTGGTGCGCAGTACCGCATTCTCGACCGAACGCCGGCCAGCATCGTCATACGGGCAGCTGGAATCGACGGTGGCACTCATCACGTCACCGCCGGGCGACTGCACGATATGAACCTGGCACGGAACTGCCGGTATGTTATCCGGCCTTAACCAGTTCGGCGTGACCGCATTCTGAATGGCCGCTGCATATTCGTCGGCGAGACTGCTGTTCTGGCTGTTGTTGCCGGTCTGGCGCTGCGCCGCGTTGGGCAGGTCGGGGGCGCCGTTGTCCTGGGCGTTCTTCAGGTCCTCCAACTGCTGCTTGGCCTGCTTGGCCCGGCTGTCGAGCCTGCGGGTCTGCTGCGCCGCCGCGTCCATTTTGGCCAGCAGGTCGTCGATCTGCTTCTGCTTTTCCTGCTTCTGCTTGACCGCCTGCGCATCCAGCTCGGCCTGCCGCTGGCGCTGCTTTTCCTCCTGCAGCTGTTTCGCTTCCTCGGCCTTCAGCGCGGCCTCCTCCACCACCCGCTCCTGGTCCTTGAGGTCGGGCTGCTTGGGCGGCGGCGGCAGGGTCTTCACCTCCGGCGCCTCGATCTTGGGCGGCGTCGGGGGCGGCACGGTCGGCGGCGGCGGGGTGGAATCGGGCACCGGCTTGACCTTCACCGCCTTCGGCGGCGGGCTGCCGGTGGGCCCGATCAAGGTCGCCTCGATGATCTGGCCCTGCAGTTCCAGCGGCTTCGAGCAGGTGATCGGATTCATCCACGCCGGCAGGTGCAGCGCGTTGAACACGTTTTCGTAGGTCGAACACGGCAGGACCGCGAGGAACAAAAACCCCACGATGCCGATGTGCAGGATGGCGGAAAGTACGACCGCCTTCGGCGTCGCCTTACTTTCGTCCATTGGACGTGCTCTTGCCTTGCTCAGGCTGGCCCATCAAACCCACCTTGGCCACGCCGGCCTGCTGCAGGTCGGCAAGCACTTTGAACACGCCGCCGTAGGCGCCGCGCTCGTCGCCGCCGACCAGCACGCTGACCTCGGGGTTCTGGCGCACGAAGGCGCCCACCTTGAGCTTGAGCGTGTCCTCGTCGACCAGTTCCTTCTTGGCGCCGCTCAGGGTCAGGTAGAGCTGGCCGTCCTGCAGCACCGAGACCAGCACCGGGTCCTTCTTCTGCTGCAGCGACTTGGCATTGGCCTGCGGCAGCTGCACGTCGACGCTGGAATTCATCATCGGCGTGGTGACCATGAAGATGATCAGCAGCACCAGCATCACGTCAATGTACGGCACCACGTTGATTTCGGATTTGAGCTTGTAGCGCCGCTGGCGCCCGGAGGTTCGCATGGCCGCTCTCCGCTCAGGCGACGTCGTCGGTCTGGATCTGCCGCTGCAGCACGGAGGAGAACTCCTCCTGGAACACGTCGTAGCGCGACGCGATGCGTTCGACCTTGGTGGCGTAGCGGTTGTACGCCCACTGCGCCGGAATCGCCGCGAACAGGCCCATCGCGGTGGCGATCAGCGCCTCGGAGATGTGCGGCGCGACCACCGCGATGGTCACGTCCTTCATGTCGCCCAGGCCCTGGAACGCGCCCATGATGCCCCACACGGTGCCGAACAGGCCCACGTACGGGCTGATCGAGCCGACGTTGGCGAGGAATTCCAGGTTGCGCTCGAGCAGGCCGATCTCGCGCGTGCCGGCCACCTGCATGGCCCGCTCGGAACCCTCGATCGCGCTGCGCGGGTCGTGGGTCTTGCGCTGGCGCTGGCGCGCGAACTCGCGGAAGCCCGACTCGAAGATGTTCTCGATGCCGCCGGTGCCGCCGTTGCGGTTGCTGACCTCGCGGAACAGCTGGGCCAGGTCGCCGCCGGACCAGAAGCGTTCCTCGAACTCCTCGGCATTCTCCATCGCCGCCTTGGTCTGCGAGTACTTGCGGATGATGATCACCCACGACAGGAACGAGAACACCAGCAGGATCAGCAGCACCAATTTTACCGGCACGCTCGAATCCGCGACCAGCGTGAATACATTCAGTCCACCGTTCATTGCTTGCAGGTTCTCCGCCAGTCGGCTTGATTGTCTAGGGTGCGGGTCGCGGGATCAGGTCGGCCGGAATCGGGGCCGGCCGCATGCGCCCGAGGTCCACGCAGGCCACCCGGACGCTTGCGCGGATCAGGCAACTGCCGTCCGTCTTCGTGATCGTCTGGGTGAACAGGATACTGGCTGCGCGCCGTTCTTTGACCTCGACCGTTACCGACAGTTCATCATCCAGCAGGGCGGGCCCGAGGAAGTCGATGTGCATGTCGCGCACCATGAAGGCCAACCCGGTGGCCTGCTTGAACGCCATCTGGTCGACGCCGAGCGCGCGCATCCACTCGCTGCGGGCGCGCTCCATGAAGCGCAGATAGCCGGCGTGGTAGACCACTCCGCCGGCGTCGGTGTCTTCCCAGTAGACGCGCACTTTCCAGCTGAAAGGCGGCTTCGGAGCAAGCTCAGGCATCGTCGGTCCCGCTGTCGAACAGGTCGGCGGGCTGCGCCTGCCGTGGCGGCGGAGTCAGTCCCAGGTGGCGCCAGCCCCTGGCGCTGACCATGCGGCCACGGGCGGTGCGCACCAGGTAGCCCTGCTGGATCAGGTACGGTTCGACCACGTCCTCCAGCGTGCCGCGGTCCTCGCTCAGCGCGGCAGCCAGCGACTCCACCCCGACCGGGCCGCCGTCGAAATTCTCGATGATCAGGCCGAGCAGGCGCCGGTCCAGTTCGTCGAAACCTTCCGGGTCGATCTTCAGCATGTCCAGCGCGGCGCGGGCCGCCGCCAGCGTGATTTCGCCGCCGGCGCGTACTTCGGCGTAGTCGCGCACCCGGCGCAGCAGGCGGTTGGCGATGCGCGGCGTGCCGCGCGAGCGGCGGGCGATTTCCTGCGCGCCTTCCGGCGCGCAGGCGATGCCGAGGATCTTCGCCGCACGGCGCACGATCGCGGCGAGCTCGTCGGCGGTATAGAACTCCAGCCGCTGCACGATGCCGAAGCGGTCGCGCAATGGCGCGGTGAGCATGCCGGCGCGGGTGGTCGCGCCGATCAGGGTGAACGGCGGCAGGTCCAGCTTGATCGAGCGCGCGGCCGGGCCCTCGCCGATCATGATGTCGATCTGGAAGTCCTCCATCGCCGGGTACAGCACTTCCTCGACGATCGGCGACAGGCGGTGGATCTCGTCGACGAACAGCACGTCGTTCGCCTCCAGGTTGGTCAGCAGCGCGGCCAGGTCGCCGGCGCGCTCCAGCACGGGGCCGGAGGTGGAACGCAGGTTGACCCCCAGCTCGTTCGCGATGACATGGCTGAGCGTGGTCTTGCCCAGGCCCGGCGGGCCGAAGATCAGCACGTGGTCCAGCGCCCCGCCGCGCTTCCTGGCCGCCTCGATATAGATCGACAGCTGCTCGCGCACCGCCTGCTGGCCCAGGTATTCGGCCAGCCGCTTCGGCCGGATGGTGGCTTCCAGCGCCTCGTCGTCGAGCTGGGCGGCGGCGGTGATGATGCGGGCTTCGGTCATTCAAATGCCGGGAATAGGGAATGGGGAATCGGGAAACTTCCGAGTCCCGGCGATTCTACTATTCCCTATTCTCGATTCCCTATTCCCGGCAGCTCAGATCTCGACCTGGGCACCGAGTTCGATCAGCCGGTTGCCGGGAATCTGGAAGAACGCCGTCGCCGGCATCGCGTTGCGCGACAGGAACGCGAACAGCTTGTCGCGCCACAGCGCCATGCCGGGGCGGCGCGCGTCGGCCACGATGGTCTCGCGCGACAGGAAGAAAGTGGTGTCCATCATGTCGAAGCCGAGGCCCTCGCGCGTGCATTGGGTGAGCGCCAGCGGGATGTTCGGGTCCTCGGCGAAACCGAAGCGCAGCTCCAGCCCGAAGAAATTGCCGGCCATCGGGGTGATCGCGATGCGCTCGTCGGCCTCGGCCACCGGGGTTTCCAGCGTCTCCACCGTCAGCAGCACGTTGCGTTCGTGCAGCACCTTGTTGTGCTTGAGGTTGTGCAGCAGCGCATGCGGCACGGCGTGCTGGTTCGCGGTGAGGAAGATCGCCGTGCCCGGCACGCGCAGCGGCGGATGCTCGGCGATGTTCTCGATGAACGGCGCCAGCGCCAGCCCACCCTGCTTGATCTCGCGCACCACCAGCTCGCGGCCGCGGCGCCAGGTCGTCATCACGCTGAACAGCACCACGCCGAGCACCAGCGGGAACCAGCCGCCGTGCGCCACCTTGAGCAGGTTCGCGCCGAAGAACGACAGGTCGATGATCAGGAACAGCACGCCCACCAGCACCACCGTCAACCAGCTCCAGCGCCAGCGCTTGCGCGCCACCACCAGCGCCAGCAGCGTGGTCATGGTCATGGTGCCGGTCACCGCGATGCCGTAGGCGGCGCCCAGGTTGTCCGAGCTGCGGAAGCCGAGCACCGCCAGGATCACCAGCACCATCAGCATGCGGTTGACCCACGGCACGAAAATCTGTCCGGACATCTCGCGCGAGGTGTGCACCACCGCCAGCCGCGGCGAATAGCCCAGCGACATCGCCTCGCGGGTCATCGAGAACGCGCCGGAAATCACCGCCTGCGACGCGATCACCGCCGCCGCCGCCGACAGCACGATCATCGGATACAGCAGCGACGGCGGCACCATCAGGTAGAACGGGCTGGAGATCGCCAGCGGATCGCCCAGCAGCAGCGCGCCCTGGCCGAAGTAATTGAGCAGCAGCGCCGGCAGCACGAAGCCGAACCAGGCCAGCCGGATGGGCTTCTTGCCGAAGTGGCCCATGTCGGCGTACAGCGCCTCGGCGCCGGTCAGCGCCAGCACCACGCCGCCGAGCGCGATGAAGGAGGTATCGCCGTGGCTGACGAAGAAGCGCATTGCGTGTACCGGGTTGATCGCGTACAGCACCTGCGGGTTGGCGATGATCTGGCGCGCGCCGAGCACCGCCAGCACCACGAACCACAGCGTCATCACCGGCGCGAACGCCTTGCCGACCTTGTGCGTGCCGTGCCGCTGCACCGCGAACATGCCCAGCAGGATCGCCAGCGCGACCCACACCACGTACTTGCCCAGGCCGGGCGCGGCCACCTGCAGGCCCTCGACCGCGCCGAGCACCGAGATCGCCGGGGTGATCACGCCGTCGCCGTAAAACAGCGCCGCGCCGAAGATGCCGAAGCCGGCCAGCACCCAGCGCGCGCGCGCCGAACCGCTCATCGAGCGCTGCGCCAGCGCCATCAGCGCCATGATGCCGCCTTCGCCCTTGTTGTCCGCGCGCATCACGAAGGTGACGTACTTCAGCGACACCACCATGATCAGCGCCCAGAACACCAGCGACAGCACGCCCAGCACCGCCGGCTCGGTCGGCGTCATGCCGTGCGTGCCGAGGGTTTCCTTCATGGTGTACAGCGGGCTGGTGCCGATGTCGCCGAACACCACGCCGATCGCACCCAGCGCCAGCGTCCGCAACCGGCGCCGGGTCTCTGCCGGCGATTCGCCCTGCATGGTCTGCTGTCCCACGATCAGCTCCCGAGCGCCGCGCGCAGTGCCTTGCGGATGATCGCTTCGGCGTCGTCGCCCTCGGCGGCGACCTTCTGCACCAGGCGGCTCACCTCGACCGGCTTGTAGCCCAGCTGCTGCAGCGCCACGGTCGCTTCGCCGGCGGCATCCAGCGGCGCGCCGGCCGCATGCAGCGTGGCGCCGGGCATGCCGGACATGCCATCGAGGCGATCGCGCAGCTCCACCACGATGCGCTCGGCGGTCTTCTTGCCGATGCCGGGGATCTTGGTCAGCGCGACCACGTCGCCGGCCTGCACCAGCCGCGCGAAGTGATCGGTGGACACGCCGGACAGCACCGCCAGCGCGATCTTCGCGCCGATCCCGCTGACCTTCAGCAGGTTGCGGAACAGCGTGCGTTCGGCTTCGTGCAGGAAGCCGTACAGCGTGATGCTGTCTTCCTTCACCGCGTGATGGATGAGCAGGACCACTTCCTTGCCGAGGCCCGGCAGGTCGTAGATCGTCGACATCGGCGCCTCGACCTCATAGCCGACGCCACCCACCTCGACCAGCAGCGACGGCGGCTGCTTGCTTATCAGGATACCGCGCAGACGTCCGATCATCGGCGCCGCCTCCCTGCCTCGTTCATCGCCGGCGCCCTCACCGGCGCCGCCTCCAGGCCGCGCGCGGGATGCCGACGCGGGCCAGGCTGGCGCGGGTGTGCGCATGCGCCACCGCCACCGCCAGCGCATCGGCGGCATCGGCCTGCAGCGGCCCCTTGAGGCCGAGCAGCACGCCGATCATGTGCTGTACCTGGGTCTTGTCGCCGCGACCGCTGCCGACCACGGACTGCTTCACTTCGGTTGCTGCGTATTCGTGCACCACGATCCCCTGGCTGACCACCGCGCAAATGGCGGCGCCGCGCGCCTGCCCAAGCTTCAACGCCGAATCCGGATTACGCGCCATGAACACGCGCTCGATCCCGCACTCGGCGGGCTGATGCGTGGCGATGATGTCACACAGTTCGTCAAAGATGCGTTTCAGGCGCAGCGGGAACGTGGCCTCGCCGGCCACCGCCAGCGCGCCGTGAAAGACGTGGGTGAGCTTGCCCGCGTCGTCCACGTCGATGATGCCCACGCCAGTACGCTGGCTGCCGGGATCGATGCCGATAATGCGGGTCATCACGATGCGATGCGAAGGCGCGAGGCCTCCGACTTATTCGGCGGTCCCGGAGGGCAGCAAGGCGTTGTGCGACACCTCGCTCACGTCGTCCAGCGCGTCGAGCTTCTCGAGCAGGTCGAGCAGCTGCTCCAGCGCCTCCTCCGGCACTTCGACGCGATTGTTCGGACGCATCACCACGCCGGCGTGCTGGGCGCTCAGCCCGGCCGCGATCAGCCCCTGCTGCACCGCCTCGAAGTTCTCCGGCGTGCACAGCACGATGCTCTCGCCGTGCTCGTTGAGCACGTCGTCGGCACCGGCTTCCAGCGCCGCCTCCAGCACCTTCTCCTCGGCAGCCGCGTCGCCGCCGGTGGCGAACACCAGTTCGCCGCAACGGGTGAACTGGAATGCCACCGAGCCCGAGGTGCCGAGGTTGCCGCCGTGCTTGGTCAGCGCGTAGCGCACGTCGGCCACGGTACGGGTGGGGTTGTCGGTGAAGCACTCGATGATCAGCGCGATGCCGGCCGGGCCGTAGCCCTCGTAGCGCAGCTCCTGCATGTCGGCGCCGCCGTCGGCGCCGGAGCCGCGCTTGACCGCGCGCTCGATGGTGTCCTTGGTCATGTTCGCCGACAACGCCTTGTCGATCGCCGCACGCAGGCGCGGGTTGCCGCCAGGGTCGGCCACCCCGGCGCGCGTGGCGACGGTGATCTCGCGGATCAGCTTGGTAAACACCTTGGCGCGCTTGGCGTCTTCGGCGTTCTTGCGACCTTCGATGGACGGGCCTCTACCCATGACGATTCCTGCACGAAGCGATTGGACAAGCGGCCAATTTTACCTGAATTCGGCCGTCGTGCCGGCCGCATCGCCATCGCCGTACCGCGACACGGCGACTCAGCCGGGAGCGCCCGTGAACTGCCCATTCCGCAGGAATTCCGCCACCAGCCGTGCCACCTCCTGCGAGAACAGCAGGCCGGTATGGTTCGCCTCGACCACGCAATGCGCGGTCAGTCCGGCCAGGCGGGTTTCCTCCACCGCCACGGTGCCATCGTGCTCGCCGACGAAATGGCCGAGCATGGCGCCGAGACCCAGCGGCATGCGCCCAGCGATCACGCCGACCTCGCGCGGTCCGTCCCAGCGCTCGAAGCCTTGTTGCAGCAATTCGCGGTTATGCCCCAGCAGCACTTCGCCGCCACGCCCCCAGGCGGCGAAACCGCGCGCGGCGGCGCTGCCTTTCAGCGGCGAGCCCAGGCAGACGATGCGGCCAGGCGGCAGATCGGCATCGAGACAAGCGCGCAAGGCCAGCAAGCCGCCGAGACTGTGGCCGACCAGGTGCACCGCATCGGCCTCCCCGGCCAGCGCGGCCATGCGCGCCTGCAAGCGGTCCAGGATGCGCTGCTGGGTGGCCGCCACGCTCAGGTAATCGAAGCGGTGCACGCGGAAGCCCGCCTCGATCAGCCGGCGGTGCAGCATGGACAGCGCGAAACCGCGCATCCACAGGCCGTGCAGCAGGATCACGTGCTCGCTCATGGCGTGTCGCCGAAAGGTCGCACGGGAAACTGTCGGCGGATCAGCCGACAGTCTCCTTGACGGTCGCCACGCGCACATGCAGCTCCTTCAGTTGCGCGTCGCTCACCGTCGACGGCGCGTCGGTCATCAGATCCTGCGCGCTGGTGGTCTTGGGGAACGCGATGACGTCGCGGATCGACTCGGTGCCGGCCAGCAGCGCCGCGATGCGGTCGATGCCGAACGCCAGGCCGCCATGCGGCGGCGCGCCGAATTTCAGCGCCTTCAGCAGGAAGCCGAATTTCATCTCGGCCTCCTCGGCACCGATGCCGAGCAGGTCGAACACCGTGCTCTGCATCTCCGGCCGGTGGATGCGGATCGAGCCGCCGCCGATCTCGTTGCCGTTCAGCACCATGTCGTAGCCGCGGCTCACCGCGTTGTGCGGATCGGCACGCAGCTGGGCGGCGTCATCCACTTTCGGCGCGGTGAACGGATGATGCAGGGCCACGAAGCGCTGCGCCTCGGCGTCGTATTCGAACATCGGGAAGTCGGTGACCCACAGCGGTTTCCAGCTGTCCTCGACCAGGCCGCGATCCTTGCCGACCTTCAGCCGCAGCGCGCCCATGAAATCGCTGACGGTCTTCCACGCACCGGCGCCGAAGAACACGATGTCGCCGCTCTGCGCGGCGGTGGCTTTCAGCACGCCGTCCAGCGCCGCGTCGTCGAGGAACTTCGCCACCGGCGAGTTTATGCCTTCACGGCCTTTCGCCAGGTCCTCGACCTTGAGCCAGGCCAGGCCCTTCGCGCCGTAGCGCGAGGCGTATTCGGCCAGGCCGTCGATGTCCTTGCGCGACAGCGTGCTGCCACCTGGCACGCGCAACGCGGCAACACGGCCGCCCGCATCGTTGGCCGGCTCGGCGAACACCTTGAACTCGATGTGCTTCACCGCCTCGGCGACGTCGACCAGCTCCAGCGCGATGCGCAGGTCCGGCTTGTCCGAGCCGAAGCGACGCATCGCATCCATCCACGTCATGCGCGGGAACGCGGCATCGAGTTCGACGCCCTGCACTTCCTTGAACACGTGGCGGATCAGTTCCTCCACGAAGTCCTGCACGTCCTTTTCCTCGACGAAGGCGAACTCCAGGTCGAGCTGGGTGAACTCCGGCTGGCGGTCGGCGCGCAGGTCCTCGTCGCGGAAGCAGCGCGCGATCTGGTAGTAGCGGTCGAAGCCGGCCACCATCAGGATCTGCTTGAACAGCTGCGGCGACTGCGGCAGCGCGTAGAACTGGCCCGGATGCACGCGGCTGGGCACCAGGTAGTCGCGCGCGCCCTCCGGCGTGGCCTTGGTCAGGATCGGCGTCTCCACGTCCTGGAAGCCGCGCTCGTCCAGGTAACGGCGCAGCGCCTGCACCAGCTTGATGCGCTTCCTCATCATCGCCTGCATCTCGGGGCGGCGCAGGTCGAGGTAGCGGTAGGTCATCCGCATGTCCTCGTTCGGGTTCTCGTGCAGCGCGAACGGCAGGTCCTTCGCGGCGTTGAGCACCTCGACCGTGTCGGCCAGCAACTCGATCGTGCCGGTCTTCAGCTTGTCGTTGACCGACAGCCGCGGGCGGATCATGCCGGTGACACGCAGGCAGTACTCGCTGCCGATCCCGTTGGCGACGGCGAACGCCGCGGCGTTCTCCCGCTCGATCACCACCTGGGCCAGCCCCTCGTGGTCGCGCAGGTCGACGAAGGCGACGTGCGCCTGCAGGCGGATCTTGTTGACCCAGCCGCACAGGGTGACGGTCTGGCCGATCAGCGACTCATCGATGAGGCCGCAGTAATGCGTGCGCATGCGCTTGAAACTCCGGGCGGGCCGCAGGGCGGCCGAAACAGATGGAAAAGACCCGGAATGTTACCACCGCCGTGGCGGGCGGGGCTCCGGACCGGCGGGCCCGGAACCGCTCACCAGCGACGGTCGACCACGAACTGGCCGCGACAGCCGTGGTTCACCCACACGCCGGCGCGGTTCCAGCCCCAGCTGTAACCCTCGCTGCAGCGGGCATCGGACATCTGCTGCACCAGCCGCACGCGGCCACGGCGACCGACGTCGACCTGGCACATCTGGTAGCGCTTCTTGTTGCTGTCGCACTGCAGGCGGATCTGCCGATCCCAGCCCGGGCCCGGCTGCCAACCTGCGTAGCCGGGGCCGCCATGACCGGGACGGCCATAACCGGGACGGCCGCCATCGGCCTCGGCGAACAGGCCGCGACAACCGCGATCCACCCACAGGCCCTGGCGGTCCACGCCCCAGCTTTCCCCGCGGATGCAGGCGCCTTTCGATTCCTGCCGGGCCAACCGGGCGTCGCGCCACGGCATGGCACAACGGTTGAACTTGCCGTTGATGCTTTCGCAGCGGATCGATGCATCGCCCTGCCGGGACTGGGCATGGGATGCCGCCGGCAACGACAGCACGCCGAGCAACGCCGCCGCGGCGCCGAGCAGAAACCTGGATGAAAGATGCATGTGCCTGTCCCCCGGGAAGTTGCCGCCAACGCTATCGCAGAAAGACCCAACCCTGCTTGAACATCGCCCATGAGGCGGCGTGCGCCGATGCTCAGTCGCCGCTGGCGGGCTTGGCCGCGGGCGCTGGCGATGCCGCCGGCACGCTTGCGGCAGGCTTGGCGTCGGCTCCGCCGCCATCGGCCAGGTTGTGCTTCTTCTCGCCGTTCTTCTTGAAGTCGGTTTCGTACCAGCCGTTGCCGGCAAGCCGGAACGACGGCGCGCTGACCATCCGCCGCAGGTGCGGCGCGTCGCAGGCGGGGCAAACGGCGGGATCGGTATCGGACAACTTCTGCAGGCGGTCGAAGCGATGGCCGCAACTGCCGCATTCGAATTCGTAGATGGGCATGGAAACTCCGTACACGCCGGTCATCATGGGGCCGGCAACGGACCATTATCGGGCCGCACGGATGGATTTCAACGTGCCAGGCGGCGCATGGCGACGACCATGCCGCGGCAGTAGCCTGCGAAGCGGACAAACACGGGCCAGGCTACCGGCTTCATGCGCGGCCCTCTTGCATGATCAAAGATGATGATCGGGCATTTGGCCTGATAGACGTCTATACGTCTATTGACGAATCCATGGCACGCCGCTAGCCTGCATTTGCTGCGCCGCAGCAATCCATGAACCTGGAGAGTTCTCATGAGCAAACGTTCCAACCCGATCGCTTCGGCATGGCTTCCCGCTGCGGTGCTGCTGGCCCTGGCCGGGAATGTCGCCGCGCAGGATGCCACCCAGCCCGCCCCGGCCAAGGCCAAGAACCTCAGCACGGTGATCGTCACCGGCACACGCGCCGACAATCGCACCGAGAGCAGCTCGCTGACCCCGATCGACGTGGTCTCCGCCAAGGTGCTGCAGCAGACCGGCACCGGCGAGCTGTCCACCGCGCTGGCGCGCATCATCCCGTCGCTGACCTTCCCGCGCCCGTCGGCCGCGGACACCGCCGACTCGCAGCGACCGGCGCAACTGCGCGGCCTGTCGCCCGACCAGGTACTGGTGCTGGTAGACGGCAAGCGCTGGCATCCGGGCGCCATCATCGTCACCAACGGCGTGCTCGGACGCGGCTCGCAGGCGGTGGACCTCAACACCATCCCCATGGCGGCGATCGACCACATCGAAGTGCTGCGCGACGGCGCCTCGGCCCAGTACGGTTCCGATGCGATCGCCGGCGTGATCAACGTGGTGCTGAAGAAGGGCGCCACCGGCGGCGACGTGGAACTCAGCGGCGGCCAGTACTCGGCCGGCGACGGCCAGATCTGGCAGAGCTCGGCCAACTTCGGCCTGCCGTTGAACAACGACAAGGGCTGGCTGCGCTTCAGCCTGCAGGAGGGCAACCAGAACATCACCAACCGTGCCGGCGTGGATCGCCGGCGCCCGCAGGACGGCGTGCGCCAGCGCTTCGGCGATCCGGCCGTGCGCGACCACAACCTGTTCCTCAACAGCCAGTACGACCTCACGCCGGGCGTGCAGCTGTACGCGTTCGGCCACTACGGCAAGCGCGACAGCACCTCGACAGCATTCTTCCGCAGCGTGGACAACAGCAACTCGGCACCCACGATCTACCCCGACGGCTACCTGCCGCTGGAGAACGCGGACTCGACCGACCAGTCGCTGGTGGCCGGCCTGCGCGGCAAGACCGCCGGCGGCTGGCGCTGGGACATCAGCGGCAACTACGGCGCCAACCGGGTCTCGTACGCCACCGAAAACAGCGTGAACCGCGCCTTCCTCAATGACTTCGGCAGCAGCCCCACCCGCTTCCACGACGGCATCCTGAAAGCCACCCAGCAGTCGTTCGACATCGACCTCGCCAAGGAACTGTCGGTGGGCTGGCTGCCCAACCCGGTCACCCTGGCCTTCGGCACCGAGTACCTGCGCCAGAGCTACGAGATCGTCGCCGGCGACCCGGCCTCCTACTACGTGGGCACGTCCGGCGTATCCGGCGGCGCGCAGGGCTTCGGCGGCTACCAGCCGGCCAACGCCGGTTCGCATGCCAGGCACAGCGTGGCCGAATACCTGAGCCTGGAGACCAACCTCACCGACCGCCTGGGCACCTCGCTGGCCGTGCGCCACGAGGATTACTCGGACTTCGGCACCACCACCTCCGGCTCGCTGGCCGGCCGCTTCGACTTCACCGACCGCTTCGCCCTGCGCGCCAGCGCCTCCACCGGCTTCCGCGCGCCCTCGCTGGCGCAGCAGTTCTACGCGTATACGCAATCGCTGTACTACGGCCCGGGCAATGCGCCTCCCGGCCTGGCCCCGGGCATCTACAACACCGGCCTGGTCGGCGCCACCAGTCCCATCGGGCTGCTGCTGGGCGGGCAACCGCTGAAGCCGGAGAAGTCGCGCAACTACACCGCCGGCCTGGTGTGGAACCCGGTCGATCCGCTGAACCTCAGCGTGGACATCTACCAGATCACCATCAGCGACCGCATCACCCTGTCCAGCAACCTGGCGATCACCGCACCGGCCGTACAGGCCTATCTGGCGGCGAACGGCATCACCAACACCAACTACAGCAGCATCGCCTACTTCACCAACGCGGTGGACACGCGCACGCGCGGCGTCGATCTGGTCGGCAGCTACCTGTTCGACCTCGGCCAGGCCGGCACGCTGCAAACCACGCTGAGCTACAACTACAACAAGAACAAGGTCACCGACGTCAAGCCGAATCCCGCGATCCTGGATTCGCTGGGCCTGAACCTCAAGCGCATCGACCGCCGCGACCAGTACGGCCTGCTCGCCGATACCACGCCGCGCAGCAAGCTGATCCTCAACGGCCTGTACAGCGTCGGCAACTGGGGCTTCAACGGCACGCTGACCCGCTACGACAAGTTCACCGCCTACAATTCCTCCAACCCGGCGTTCGATCAGACCTACGGCAGCAAGTGGCTGCTGGACCTGGCGCTGAACTACAGCCTCGACCGCTGGACCTTCAGCCTCGGTGCCGACAACGTGTTCAACACCCATCCGGGCAAGGCTTCCGCCGCACTCAACAACGACAACAACGGTACCTTCCCCTACTCGGTGTTCTCGCCGTTCGGTTTCAACGGCGCCTATGTCTACGGCAAGGCGGCGTACCGCTGGTAAGGTAAGCCCCCGCCGCAGGAAAAGAGAAAAGCCCCGGCCAGACCGGGGCTTTTCATTGCCGGCGCCCTCGGTGCCGCGGCCACCGGCGCCAGCCACCCTCATGTCATCCCCGCCGCCAGCCATTGACGGACTTCGCTGACAGCTTATGTCGCCCGCGCCGACAGCCGGGAGGACGGCAGCTCCGGATAATCACCCCGCCCAACGTCAAGTGACGACCCTGACGGCCCGTCACTTGACAACGCCAATCCAGCATGGACAGCATCCCCCGTGTTCGCGCGACGGCATCCTCGCCCGCCGCCTGCGCGACACTCGCCATCCGGCACCAGGGGGATCCAGTACACGACTTGGCACGGCGCAATAGCGCCGGCGTCAGCGCAGGACCGGCAACTGATTGGGGACAGCATCACGCCATCAACTGGAGGGGAATCCATGAAACCTGTGAACCGTACAAGCATGCTGGGCGCGGCACTGGCCCTGGCACTGACCGCAAGCGGTGCCGCCGTGGCCCGCGAGGCGCCGACGATGACCGTCGCCGTGATCGATTTCACGAACGAGACCAGCTCCGCCAACTGGTGGAACGGCGACGTGGGCAGGCAGCTTGCCGACGTGCTCAGCAACGAGCTGAGCGCCACCGGCGACTTCAAGGTGATCGAACGGCAGAAAATCGACGCCGTACTGGCCGAGCAGGACCTGGCCGCCTCTTCCCGCATGCGTCCGGGCAGCACCCCGCACACCGGCAACATCACCGGCGCCCAGTACCTGGTCACCGGCAGCGTCAGCGCCTATACCGAGGACACCTCCAACACCGGCGGCGGCCTCAATATCGCCGGCTTCCGGGTGGGCGGCGGCAAGTCGGAGGCGTACATCGCGATCGACCTGCGCGTGGTCGACGCGGAGACGTCCGAAGTGGTGTATTCGCGCACCGTCGAGGGCCGCAGCTCCAGCGGCGGCATGAACCTGCGTGGCTACGTCAGCGGGGTCGGCGGCGACTTCGCCCATGCGAAGAAGACCCCGGCCAGCAAGGCGGTACGCGCGGCGCTGATCGAGGCCACCGACTACCTGGACTGCACGATGGTCAAGCGCGACGGCTGCGAAGCCCGCTACGAGCAGAAGGAACAGCGTCGGCGCCAGAGCAGCAAGGACACGCTCGACCTCGACTGACGGCTTGCGGTGGAACCGTGCGGCGAACCGGGGAAGCCCCGGCGCCGCACGGCGTGGCGGACGCGGCGCTCCTTAGCCTTTCTCGCAGGCCGCGGAGCAGTTCCACGCCACCCCGACCGGCCCGCTTCAACCTTTGCGGAACACCAGCTGCCCGCCCTCGGCGGCGACCTCCACCGTGTCGCCGGACTGGAAGCGGCCTTCGAGAATCTGCTTCGCCAGCGGGTTCTCCAGCTGCTGCTGGATCGCCCGCTTCAGCGGCCGCGCCCCGTACACCGGGTCGAAGCCGACGTTGCCGAGCAAGGCCAACGCAGCGTCGCTGACCTCCAGCTTCAGCTGGCGCTCGGCGAGGCGCTTTTCCAGATAGGCCAGCTGGATCCGCGCGATCGCGCGGATCTGCGCCTTGTCCAGCGGGCGGAACACCACGATCTCGTCGAGCCGGTTGATGAACTCCGGACGGAAGTGCGCCTGCACCACGCCGAGCACCGAGGCCTTCATCTGGGTGTACTGCTCTTCGGCATCGCCGTTGCCTTCGGCCGCGTCCTGGATCATCTGCGAACCGAGGTTCGAGGTCATCACGATGACCGTGTTGCGGAAGTCCACGGTGCGGCCCTGGCCGTCGGTGAGGCGGCCGTCGTCGAGCACCTGCAGCAGGATGTTGAACACGTCCGGGTGCGCCTTCTCGACTTCATCGAGCAGGATCACGCTGTACGGCCGGCGCCGCACCGCCTCGGTGAGGTAGCCGCCTTCCTCGTAGCCCACGTAGCCCGGCGGCGCGCCGACCAGCCGGCTCACCGAGTGCTTCTCCATGAACTCGCTCATGTCGATGCGCACCATCGCGTCGGTGGTGTCGAACATGAACTCGGCCAGCGCCTTGCACAGCTCGGTCTTGCCCACGCCGGTGGGGCCGAGGAACAGGAACGAGCCGTTCGGCCGGTTCGGATCGGACAGGCCGGCGCGCGAGCGGCGGATCGCGTCGGACACGGCGTGCACCGCTTCGTCCTGGCCGACCACACGCTTGTGCAACTGGTCTTCCATGTGCAGCAGCTTGTCGCGCTCGCCCTCGAGCATCTTGCTGACCGGGATGCCGGTCCAGCGGCTGACCACCTCGGCGATTTCCTCGGCGGTGACGCGGGTCTGCACCAGCTTGAAATCCTGCGTCTCGGCGGCCTGTGCCGCGGCGAGCTGCTTCTCCAGTTCCGGCAGCCGGCCGTACTGGATCTCGCTCATCTTCGCGTAGTCCTGCCGGCGCTGGGCGGCATCCAGTTCCTGCCGCGCCTGCTCGATCTGCTCCTTCACCCGGGTCGTGCCCTGCAGTGCGGCCTTCTCGGATTTCCAGATCTCGTTCAAGTCGGAGAACTCGCGCTCCAGCTTGCCGATGTCGGTTTCCAGGTCGGCCAGGCGCTGCTTCGACTCGCTGTCCTTTTCCTTTTTCAGCATCTCGCGCTGGATCTTCAGCTGGATCAGCCGGCGCTCCAGCCGGTCGAGTTCCTCCGGCTTGGAGTCGATCTCCATGCGGATGCGCGAGGCGGCCTCGTCCATCAGGTCGATCGCCTTGTCCGGCAGCTGGCGGTCGGCGATGTAGCGGTGCGACAGCGTGGCCGCGGCGACGATCGCCGGGTCGGTGATCTCCACGCCGTGGTGCACCGCGTAGCGCTCCTTCAGCCCGCGCAGGATCGCGATGGTGTCCTCCACCGAGGGCTCGCCCACGAACACTTTCTGGAAGCGCCGTTCCAGCGCGGCGTCCTTCTCGATGTACTTGCGGTACTCGTCCAGCGTGGTGGCGCCGATGCAGTGCAGCTCGCCGCGCGCCAGCGCCGGCTTGAGCATGTTGCCGGCGTCCATCGCGCCCTCGGCCTTGCCGGCGCCGACCATGGTGTGCAGCTCGTCGATGAACAGGATGATCTGGCCTTCGTTCTTGGCCAGGTCGTTGAGCACCGCCTTCAGCCGTTCCTCGAACTCGCCGCGGAACTTCGCGCCGGCGATCAGCGCGCCCATGTCCAGCGCCAGCACGCGGCGGTCGCGCAGGCCCTCGGGCACCTCGCCCTTGATGATGCGCTGGGCCAGGCCCTCGACGATCGCGGTCTTGCCCACGCCGGGCTCGCCGATCAGCACCGGGTTGTTCTTGGTGCGCCGCTGCAGCACCTGGATGGTGCGGCGGATCTCCTCGTCGCGGCCGATCACCGGATCGAGCTTGCCCGACTCGGCGCGCGCGGTCAGGTCGATGCAGTATTTCTCCAGCGCCTGGCGCTGCTCCTCGGCGTTCTCGCTCTGCACCTTCTCGCCGCCGCGCAGCTTCTCGATGGCTGCCTCGAGATTCGGCTTGGTCGCGCCCGCCGCCTTCAGCGCCGCACCCAGTTCGCCCTTGTCGTCCAGCGCCGCCAGCACGAACAGCTCGCTGGCGATGAACTGGTCGCCGCGCTGCTGCGCCAGCTTGTCGGTGAGGTTGAGCAGGCGGTTGAGGTCGTTGCCCAGGTTGATGTTGCCCTCCTGCCCGCTGACCTTCGGCAACCGTTCCAGCATGTCGTTGACGCGCTGCTGCAGCGCCGGCACGTTGACCTGCGCATGGGTCAGCATCGGCGCGGTCGAGCCGCCCTGCTGGTTGAGCAGCGCGGCCATCACGTGCACCGGTTCCAGCATGTTGTTGTCACGGCCCACGGCCAGCGACTGCGCGTCGGCCAGCGCCTGCTGGAAACGCGAAGTGAGTTTGTCCATTCGCATGTCGATGATCCCGCCTGGTGATTTGCGTCTTGAGGAATTGACGGCGCCCCCGTCACTGCCTGCAAAAATGTGGGCACGGCATGACGAATCAAGTTCGCCGGATACCGCCGATCCGGCGCCCCGCAAGGCGATTTTCACATTCGGTTTGTTACGGTGACGACGATGTCAACGGCCACTCCCGCTATCGCTCGCGCGCCCCACGATCCGCTGCCGCCGCCTCCGCTGCCCGACGCCGGCACGCGCTGGGCGATCTTTCTCGACGTCGACGGCACCCTGCTCGACTTCGCCGACGACCCGCTGGCGGTGCGTCCGGATGCCGCACTGCTGAGGCTGCTGCATGCCTTGCACCGAAGGCTCGACGGCGCGCTGGCGCTGGTCAGCGGTCGCGAGCTGGCCGACCTCGACCGCCTGTTCGCCGCCTCGCACTGGGCCGCCGCCGGGCTGCACGGACTGCAGCTGCGCCATGCCGATGGCAGCCGCCGGGACTTCGCGGTCGCGCCGGCGCAGCAAGCGCGCATGCGCGATGCCGCACACACGCTGGCTGCACGCTTCGACGGCGTGCAGCTGGAAGACAAGCGCGCCGCGATCGCCCTGCATTGCCGCCGCGCTCCGGCGCAGTTGCCGGCCCTGCACGAGGCGGCGATCGCCGTGATGACGCACCTGCCCGGCTACGAACTGCAGCCGGGCAACCTGGTGCTGGAGTTCAAGCCCGCCGGCGTGGACAAGGGCCGCGCGGTGCTGGAATTGCTGCAGCACGCACCGTTTGCCGGTCGCCGGCCGGTCTACCTGGGCGACGACCTCACCGACGAACACGCGTTCGCCAGCATCAACGCCCGAGACGGGCTCAGCGTGCGGATCGGCATGCGCGAACCGAGCCTGGCCGCCTTCACCTTGCCCGGCCCCGCTGCGGCGGAAGCCTGGCTGACCCGCGTCCTGGACGCGCTGACGCACGGAGCCCCCATCCATGCCCGACTCCAAGGAGACCCCACTCGCCAGCCTTGAGCTTGGCGTGATCGGCAACGGCAGCGTCGCCGCCCTGATCGACAAGCAGGCGCGCATCGTCTGGTGCTGCCTGCCGCGCTTCGATGCCGACGCCAGCTTCTGCGCCCTGCTTTCGCCGACGGTCGGGGGCGGCGACTGGGCGATCGAGCTGGAGGATTTCGAACGCGCCGAGCAGTTCTACCTGACCAATACGGCGGTGCTGGTGACGCGCCTGTTCGACCACCATGGCGGTGCCGTCGAAATCACCGACTTCGCGCCGCGTTATCGCTTGAACGGACGCTTCTACCACCCGGAAATGCTGACGCGCCGGGCGACCCCGATCAGCGGATCGCCGCGCGTGCGCATCCGGATGCGCCCGTTGTGCGACTACGGCGCGCGCATCGCGCAAACCACCTCGGGCAGCAACCACATCCGCTACCTGCTCAGCGACGTGGTGCAGCGCCTGACCAGCGACGTGGCCACGCCGCTGATCGAGCGCGGCCTGCCGTTCGGCCTCGACCGGCCCGCGCATTTCGTGTTCGGCCCGGACGAAACCCTCGACGACAACGTGGGCGATTTCGTCCACCTGGCGCTGGAGCGCACGCTGGACTACTGGCGCGAATGGGCACGTTACCTGTCGGTTCCGTACGAGTGGCAGGCCGCGGTGATCCGCGCGGCGATCACGCTGAAGCTGTGCCAGTACGAGGCCACCGGCGCGATCGTGGCCGCGCTGACCACCTCGATCCCGGAGTCGGACGGCACCGCACGCAACTGGGATTACCGCTACTGCTGGCTGCGCGACGCCGCCTTCACCGTGCGCGCGCTCAACCGGCTCGGCGCCACGCGCACGATGGAGGAGTACATCCGCTACACCTTCAACCTGATCGCCAACAAGGACACCCGCGAAGTCGGCCCGGTGTTCGGCATCACCTTCGAGGCCGAACTGCCCGAGCGCCAGGTGGACACGCTCCGAGGCTATCGCGGGATGGGGCCGGTGCGGGTCGGCAACGACGCCTGGCGGCAGCGCCAGAACGATGTCTACGGCTCGGTGGTGCTCGCTTCGGCCCAACTGTTCTTCGACTGCCGGCTCGAGCATCGCGGCGACGAGGTGACGTTCCGCCGGCTCGAACGGATGGGCACGATGGCGCTGCGCATGGCCGAGCAGACCGATGCGGGGCTGTGGGAATACCGCGGCCGCACCGCCGTGCACACCTATTCCGCCGCGATGTGCTGGGCCGCCTGCGACCGCCTGGCGCACATCGCCACCGAACTGGGGCTGGGCGATCGCGCACGCTACTGGCACGAGGAAGCCGTGCAGCTGCATGCCCGCATCGAGGCGCGCGCATGGAACGAACGGCTTGGCCATTTCGTCGACGCCTACGACGGCGAACACCTGGACGCCAGCCTGCTGCTGCTTGCCGACATCGGCTTTCTCGAGGCCGCCGATCCACGCTTCGTCGCCACCGTCGACGCGATCGGCACAGCCCTGGGCCGCAACGATTACCTGTTCCGCTACATCGCGCCGGACGATTTCGGCGCGCCGGAAACCAGCTTCAACATCTGCACGTTCTGGTACATCGAGGCGCTCGCCGCCACCGGCCGCAAGGAACGGGCGCGGGCGATGTTCGAGCACATGCTGAAGCAGCGCAACGCGCTGGGCCTGCTGTCCGAGGACATCGCGCCGGGCACCGGCGAGCACTGGGGCAACTACCCGCAGACTTATTCGCTGGTCGGCCTGATCCAGGCCGCAATGCGGCTGTCGCGGCGCTGGGAGGACGCGCTGTGAGCACGCCGCGCCAAGCCGGTGCCCGCCTGGTCGTGGTGTCCAACCGCGTCGCGCTGCCGCGCCAGAACGCCGCCGGCGGCCTCGCTTCCGCGCTGCAGGCGGCACTGCGCGAGCGTGGCGGCCTGTGGTTCGGCTGGAGCGGCAAGCTCGCCGCCGAAACGGCGACCCAGGTACACCGGCTGCACGATGCGAAAGTCGACTACGCCACCATCGACCTGTCGCGTACCGACCACGACGACTTCTACGCCGGCTTCGCCAACGGCGCGCTGTGGCCGATGCTGCACTACCGGCCCGACCTGGTCGATTACCGGCGCAGCCATCTGCACGGCTATCTGCGGGTCAATGAAGCCTTCGCCGAGCGGCTGCAGCAGCTCATCGCGCCCGATGACGTCGTCTGGGTGCACGACTACCACCTGATCCCGCTGGCCGCGATGCTGCGCCGGCGCGGCGTGAAAAACCGCATCGGCTTCTTCCTGCACACGCCGCTGCCCGCCGCCGGCCTGCTGATCGCGCTGCCCAACCACCGCGAGCTGCTGGAAACCCTGGCCAGCTACGACCTGATCGGCGTGCACACCACCCGCGACCTGCGTGCACTGGAAGACTATTTCCTGCACGAGACCGGCGCCACGATGCGCCGCGACGGGCGCATGCGCAGCGCGAACGGGCGCCTGTTCCGCGGCACCGCCTTCCCGATCAGCATCGACACCGCCGGCATTGCCGAAGCGGCACGCAGCGCCGGCTCGAACCGCGAGATCGGCCAGCTGCGCGACAGCCTGGAAGGCCGCTCGCTGATCATCGGGGTCGACCGGCTGGATTATTCCAAGGGCCTGCCGCAGCGCTTCCAGGCCTATGCGCGGCTGCTGGAACGCGCGCCCGAACTGCATCGGCGGATCACCTTCCTGCAGATCGCGCCGCCCTCGCGCGGGGCGGTGCTGGAATACCGGCAGATCCGCCGCGAACTGGAACGCAGCGCCGGCCACATCAACGGCAAGTACGCCGCGCCGGACTGGGTGCCGATCCGCTACATCAACAAGTCGTTCCCGCACCGCCTGCTCGCCGGCTACTACCGCAGCGCCCGGGTCGGCCTGGTCACGCCGCTGCGCGACGGCATGAACCTGGTCGCCAAGGAGTACGTGGCCAGCCAGGACCCCGACGATCCCGGCGTGCTGGTGCTGTCGCGCTTCGCCGGCGCCGCGCAGGAACTCACCGACGCGCTGCTGGTGAACCCCGCCGACACCGAGGAAGTCGCCGATGCCCTGCAGCAGGCCCTCAACATGCCGCTGGCCGAACGCCGCCAGCGCTGGAACGCGATGATGGCGGTGCTGCGGAAAAACGACATCACGGCCTGGTGCAATGCGTTCCTGCAGGCCTTGTGCCGCTGACGCTCCCGCCCGCGCCGGTTCGCGCTTATGCCAGCCAGATCAGGCTGGCGAAGCGGCCGCTGCGGGCGCCCTCGCGGCGGTAGGAATAGAAGCGCGGATCGGCATGCGTATCGAAGCCGCCGCCGTGGATCCGGGTGACGCCCGCCGCCGCCAGCCGCTGTCGCGCCAGCCCGGCCAGGTCGCAGCGCCAGTGGCCCGGCCGGGTCGCCACGAAACATTCGGCGGCAGCCGCAGCGTGCGCCACGAACGCGGCGCGGACCTCCTCGCCCACCTCGTACGAAGCCGCGCCGATGCACGGCCCCAGCCACGCCAGCAGCCGCGCCGGCGGGGTTCCCAGCTGGGTCAGGGTCGCCTCCAGCACGCCGCCGGCCAGGCCGCGCCAGCCGGCATGCGCCGCGGCGATCTCGCTGCCGTCGTCGGCGCAGAACAGCACCGGCAGGCAGTCGGCAGTGAGGATCGAAAGCACGGTGCCGGGAATGTGCGAGACCGCCGCGTCCGCCTGCGGCTCGTCCGTGCTGGGCAACGGCCCCAGCTGGGCCACGTTGACGCCGTGCACCTGGCGTAGCCAGCGCGGTGCGGCCGGCAAGGCCAGCGCCTGCTGCAGCGCGCTGCGGTTGGCGTCGACCGCGTCGGCCGAATCGCCGCTGCGCAGGCCCAGGTTGAAACGATCGAACGGCGGCGCGGAGATGCCCGGCCCCTGGCGTGTGGTGATGGCCGCATGTACCTGCGGAGGCGCCGGCCAGTCGGGGAAAATCCAGGTCTCGGTCATTATTTCGGGATTCGGGATTCGGGATTCGGGATTCGGGATTCGGGATTCGGGATTCGGGATTCGGGATTCGGGATTCGGGATTCGGGATTCGGGATTCGGGATTCGGGATTCGGGATTCGGGATTCGGGATTCGGGAAGCATCGCACATGCGCCGGCGGCATTCCCTGCGCCTGCCCTCAGTAGTGATCCGAACCGTGCTCGGCCAGATCCGCACGCAGCGCCTCGATCAGCGCCAGTTGATCGGCCGGCCGCTCGGCGCCGAACGACAGCGCCTCGCCGGTGGCCGGATGGGTGAACGACAGCTTCTCGGCATGCAGCGCCTGCCGGCGGAAACCGCGCAGCGTGGCGATCAATTCCGACGAGGCGCCCTTGGGCAGCTTCAGGCCGCCGCCATACAGCGGATCGCCGACCAGCGAATGGCCGATGTGCGCCAGGTGCACGCGGATCTGGTGGGTGCGGCCGGTCTCCAGCTGGCACTGCAGCAGGCTGTGTGCCCGGAAGCGTTCGCGCAGGCGGTAGTGGGTCACCGCGCGTTTGCCGTCTTCCTCGTCGCGCACTGCCTGGCGCAGGCGGTCGCCCATGCTGCGGCCGATCGGCGCGTCCACCGTTCCGCCGGCCACCATCGTGCCGAGTACCACCGCCTCGTACTGGCGCTCCACCTCGTGGCGCGACAGCAGGTCGACCAGCGCGGTGTACGTCGGCAGCGTCCGCGCCACCACCATCAGCCCGGAGGTGTCCTTGTCCAGCCGGTGCACGATCCCGGCGCGCGGCAGTTCGGCCAGTTTCGGATCGTGGTGCAGCAGTGCATTCAGCAGGGTGCCGGCCGGATTGCCGGCGCCGGGATGGACCACCAGCCCGGCCGGCTTGTCCAGCACCAGCAGGTGTTCGTCCTCGTGCACGATGGCCAGCGCGATGTCCTCCGGCGCGCTGGACACCTCGTTTTCCAGCTCGACCTGCAGGCATACCCGCTCGCCGCCCCGCAGCAGCTGCCGCGGCGGCGCCTGCACGCCGTCCAGGGTCACCGCGCCGGACTTGATCCAGCCGCTGAGCCGCGAACGCGAATAATCGGGGAACATCTCGGCCAGAGCCTGGTCGAACCTGCGTCCCGCCGCGCCCCGCGGCACCTCCGCTTCGTGCCGGATCGTGGTCATGCCGGCCTCCACGGGCCGTGGCCGGTTTCGGCTATCATGCCTTTTCGCTCAAACATCTGAATTCTTTCCTTATGCGCCCAACAATCGACTCGCCCAAGCTGCCGATGTCCAAATTGCCCGTTCTGAAAGTGCTTGTGGTGCTGGCGCTCGCCGTGTCGATGAGCGCATGTTCGATGTTCAAGTCGAAACGCGAGTCCATCGACACGATGCCGCTGGTCGCGCTGTACGACAACGCGCATGCCTCGCTGCAGAACGCCGACTACGCGGCCGCCACCAAGGCCTACCAGCGCCTGATCGCGCGCTTCCCGTCGGGCGAATACAACGAGCAGGCCCAACTCGAGCTGGCCTACGCACAATACAAGGACAACCAGCCGGATGATGCCTTGTCGACCGTGAACCGCTTCATCAAGACGTATCCGACCAACAAGCACGTCGATTATGCCTATTACCTGCGCGGCCTGATCAATTTCGATCGCACCAGCGGCGTGATCGAGCGCTTCATCAACCGCGAAGGCTCGCAGGCGCGCCGCGACCAGGGCTACAACCTGCAGTCGTTCGACGACTTCTCCGAGCTGTCGCGGCGCTTCCCGGACAGCGCTTACACCGCCGACGCGCGCCAGCGCATGATCTACCTGCGCAACATCCTGGCCCAGTACGAGATCAACGTGGCCGAGTTCTACCTGCGCAACAAGGCCTACATCGCCGCGGCCGATCGCGCGCAGTACGTGATCGAGCACTACCAGCAGGCCCCGCAGGCCGGCGACGCGCTGGCCATCCTCACCCGCAGCTATCTGGCGCTGGACCAGAAGACCCTGGCCGACCAGAGCCGCCAGGTGCTGGCGCTGAACTATCCGAACCACCCCTACCTGACCGACGCCAAGTGGCCTCATGCGCCTTCCACGCTGCGCAAGTTGGTGCCGTTCTCGGGGCATCACTGAGCGGAACGCTGCGCGAAACGACGAAGCCGGCGAGCGATCGCCGGCTTTTTTATGGAGATTTCGCAAGTCCCGCACCCTCACCCCAACCCTCTCACCCGCAAGGGGACTCCCTTCGGTCGCCGGAGGGAGAGGGGGCGGATGTGCCATGCGGGTTCGGCTTCGTTGATATCACGGTGACCCTTCGCTTCGAGGGTCAACGCCAGCCTGAAGTAATGGGATAGCGCCGTTCGCGGCCGAATGCGCGGGTGGTCACGCGCGGGCCCGGCGCCGACTGCCGGCGCTTGAACTCGTTCAGCAGCACCAGCCGCACCACCCGGCGCACCACGTCGGCATGGAAGCCCTGCGCCACGATCTCCGCCTGCGACTGCTCGCGCTCGATGAAGCGTTCGAGGATCGCGTCCAGTTCGTCGTACGGCGGCAGCGAATCCTGGTCGGTCTGGTTGTCGCGCAGTTCGGCCGACGGCGGGCGTTCGATCACTTCGTTCGGGATTGGGGATTCGGGATTCGGGATTCGCGAAAAGCCGTTGTCTTGCGAGGATGCGCTCTGCCGGATTCCGAATCCCGAATCCCGAATCCCGGCCTTATTGCGCCAGCGCGACAGCCGGTACACCACGGTCTTGTAGACGTCCTTCAGCGGCGCATAGGCACCGCACATGTCGCCGTACAAGGTGGCGTAGCCGACCGCCATCTCGCTCTTGTTGCCGGTCGCCAGCAGCAGCCGGCCGTGCTTGTTGGACAGCGCCATCAGCATCGCGCCGCGAATGCGCGACTGCAGATTCTCCTCGGTGGTGTCGGCGTCTTTGCCGGCGAACGCCGGGGTCAACGCCGCGATGAACGACTGGTAGGTCGGCTCGATGTCGATCACGTGGTAGTCCACGCCGAGCCGCTCGGCCTGCGCGCGTGCGCCGTCCAGCGACAGCTGCGAGGTGTAGCGGGTGGGCATCATCACCGCGGTGACCCGCTGCGCGCCCAGCGCGTCGACCGCCAGCGCCAGCGTCAGCGCGGAGTCGATGCCGCCGGACAGGCCCAGCAGCACGCCGCCGAAGCCGTTCTTGTCGATGTAGTCGCGGGTGCCGCGCACCAGTGCCGCGTACAGCGTCGCCTCCAGCGAGGCATCGGCAGCGACCGGCCAGTCTTGCGCCGACAGGGTGCGTGCGGCCGGATCGAACTCGGCCCACAGCAGCGCATCGACGAAGGCCGGCGCGCGCGCGGCGATCGAGCCGTCGCCGTTCACCAGCAGCGAACCGCCGTCGTAGACCACCTCGTCCTGGCCGCCGACCAGGTTGAGGTAGGCGATCGCGCAGCCGGTTTCGCGCGCCCGCGCCTGCAGCACGGCTTCGCGCTCGGTCTGCTTGCGCTCGTCCCATGGCGAGGCGTTGATCACCACCAGCAGCTCGGCACCGGCCGCCGCGGCCTGCGCCGCGGGCTCCGGCTGCCACACGTCCTCGCAGATCAGCAGGCCGACGCTCACGCCGTCGATCACGCCCGTGACCGAGGCATGGCCGGGGCGGAAATAGCGCTTGTCGTCGAACACGCCGTAGTTCGGCAGCGCCTGCTTGTGCGCGGTGCACTCCACCCTGCCGCCGCGCAGCAGGCTGGCCGCGTTGAATACCTCGCCCTCGCTGTGCGGGTGGCCGACCAGGGCGGCGATGCCGTTGGTCGCCGCCGCCAGCGCGGCCAGTTCGCTGTCGCAGGCGGCCAGGAAGCTCGGCCGCAGCAGCAGGTCCTCCGGCGGATAGCCGCTCAGGGTCAGTTCGGGAAACACCACCAGCGCGGCGCCGCCGCTGCGCGCCCGCGCGATCAGGTCGCCGGCTCTGGCGGCATTCGCCGCCACCGCACCGACCGGAAAATCGTATTGGGCCAGTGCCAGACGCAGCCTTGCCATGTAGCGTGCTCCCAGAATGACGAAGGCCGCGACACGAATCGCGGCCTTCGCATTTTAGAGCACTACGGAGCCGACTTACTTCTTCATCAACTTGGCAAGCGCCCTGCCCAGATCCGCCGGCGACTTCACCGTGGTGACGCCGGCCTTCTCCAGCGCGGCGAACTTCGCCGCGGCGGTGCCCTTGCCGCCGGAGATGATCGCGCCGGCGTGGCCCATGC
Organism: Rhodanobacter sp. LX-99; assembly: GCF_018599185.1. Classification (NCBI taxonomy): domain Bacteria; kingdom Pseudomonadati; phylum Pseudomonadota; class Gammaproteobacteria; order Lysobacterales; family Rhodanobacteraceae; genus Rhodanobacter; species Rhodanobacter sp. LX-99. The sequence goes on from NZ_JAHFVL010000003.1 coordinate 398,183, forward strand.
GCTTGCCGGCCGGGGCCGAGGCACCGGCGATGAACGACACCACCGGCTTGGTCACGTACTCGCCGATGAACTCGGCGGCGTCTTCCTCGGCGCTGCCGCCGATCTCGCCGACCATGATGATGCCTTCGGTCTGCGGGTCGTCCTGGAACAGCTTCAGGCAGTCGATGAAGTTGAGCCCGTTGATCGGGTCGCCGCCGATGCCGATCACCGTGCTCTGGCCGAGGCCTTCGTTGGTGGTCTGGAACACGGCTTCATAGGTCAGCGTGCCGGAGCGCGAGACCACGCCGACCTTGCCCTTGCTGTGGATGTGACCGGGCATGATGCCGATCTTGCATTCGCCGGGGGTGATGATACCGGGGCAGTTCGGCCCGATCAGCACGATCTCCGGATGCTGCTGCAGCACGTTCTTGACGCGCAGCATATCCAGCACCGGGATGCCTTCGGTGATCGCCACGATCACCTTGATGCCGGCATCGATGGCTTCGAGGATCGAGTCGGCCGCGAACGGAGGCGGCACGAAGATGACGGACGCATCGGCGCCGGTCTGGTCGACGGCTTCATCGACCGAGTTGAAGACCGGCAGGCCGATGTGCTCGGAGCCGCCCTTGCCCGGGGTGACGCCACCGACGACCTGGGTGCCGTAGTCGAGGCACTGCTGTGCATGGAAGGTACCCTGCTGGCCGGTGAAGCCCTGCACGATCACCTTGGTGTTCTTGTTGACCAAAACGCTCATTCGATTACTCCTCAGGCCTTCGCGGCAGCCACGGCTTTCTGGGCCGCGTCGTTGAGATCATCCGCCGGCGTGATCGCCAGGCCGGAGTTGGCCAGCAGTTCGCGGCCCTGATCGACATTGGTGCCCTGCAGGCGCACCACCACGGGAATCTTCAGGCCCACTTCCTTGACCGCGGCGATGATGCCCTCGGCGATCAGGTCGCAGCGCACGATGCCGCCGAAGATGTTGACCAGGATGCAGCGCACCTTGTCCGAGGACAGGATCAGCTTGAACGCCTCGGTCACGCGCTCCTTGGTGGCGCCGCCGCCGACGTCGAGGAAGTTGGCCGGCTCGCCGCCCGCCAGCTTGATCACGTCCATCGTGGCCATCGCCAGGCCGGCGCCGTTGACCATGCAGCCGATCGAGCCGTCCATGGTCACGTAGTTGAGGTTGTACTTCACCGCGGCGGCTTCGGCCGCGTCTTCCTGGGTCAGGTCGCGCATCGCGGCCAGGTTCGGGTGGCGGTATTCGGCGTTGTCGTCGGAGTTGACCTTGCCATCGAGCGCGGCGAGGTTGCCGTCTTCCAGCACGGCCAGCGGGTTCAGCTCGACCAGCGCCAGGTCCTGCTCGTTGAACAGCTTGTACAGGCCCAGCATGATCTTCGTCAGCTGGTTGACCTGCTTCGCGTTGAGGTCCATCGCGAAGCCGAGCTGGCGGCACTGGTACGGCTGCAGCCCTTCGACGAAATCGACCACGATGGTGTGGATGTCTTCGGGCGTGTCCCTGGCGACCTGCTCGATGTCCACGCCGCCGTGCTTGGAGGCGATGAACGAGACGGCCTTGGAATCGCGATCCACCAGGATCGACAGGTACAGCTCGCGGGCGATGTCGGTGGCGTCGGTGACCAGCACCAGGTTCACCGGCAGCGCGCGGCCGGCGGACTGGTAGGTTTCCATGTTGGTGCCGAGCATGCCCTTGGCGGCGGCGCGCACGTCGTCGAAGCTGCGGCAGAACTTCACGCCGCCGGACTTGCCGCGGCCGCCGGCATGGATCTGCGCCTTGACCATCCATTGCGTGCCACCCAACGCCTTGGCGGCATCGACGGCAGCGTCGGGGGAATTGGCGACCTTGCCCGGCGGTACGGCGATGCCGTACTGCGCGAACAGTTCTTTGGCCTGGTATTCGTGGAAATTCATTCGATACCTCGAGCGAACGGAGAAACGATGGCGGCCGCACGCATGTACTTCGGCGTGGGTCAGGAAGGTCGGACGGCGGGTGGACGCGCTGCCGGAACGCAGTGCGCCGCCGGGTGAAACCGGCCATGCCGCGCAATACGGCCGCCTATTTTCGCGGAAGCGGGCGCCGATGGAAAGGGCCGCCCGCCCGGAATGCCCGCGCAGGGCGCTCCCATGCGCTTTCCGACAACGGCACAGCGCCGATCAGCCCGTCTATACTCGGCCGGAACCCCCGGGAATGCCCTGATCCATCCAGCACAGGCGGCATATGTCCAGCTCAGCACCCTTGACTGTCCCGCGCGCAGGCACCGCGACGATCCGCCACGAGCTGTCGTTCCTCAACGCCTTCCGGCTGGTGCAGGCGCTGGTCTACGTGGGCCTGGCGTTCAGCCCGCCGGGGCTGGGCTGGCCCGAACTGGCCACTCCCGACTTTGCCCGCGCCGTGGCCACGGCGTATCTGATGTTTGCCCTGGTCGCACTGCTGTTCAACCGGCGCAGCATGCCGTATGCGCGCACGGTGGTGGCGACGACCCTGGCGGTGGACATCACCGCTGCCGTGCTGGCGATCGCCGCGATGCACGATGCGCGCATCGGCATCGCGATGATGCTGGCGGTGAACCTCAGCGCCGGCGCGCTGATCCTGCCGCTGCGGCTGTCCAGCTTCTTCGCCGCGCTGGCCACGCTGGGCATGCTCGGGCATACCCTGTTCGGCGCCTCCGCCGGCAGCCCCGGTGACCGCGACCTGCTCGAGGCCGCGCTGTTCGGCCTGGCCTACTTCGCCACCACCACGCTGTGCCACGTGCTGGGCCGGCAGCTGCGCGCCACCGAGGCGCTGGCCGAGCAGCGCAGCACCGACCTGGCCAACCTGGCCCAGGTCAACGAACTGATCATCCGCCGCATGAAGACCGGCGTGCTGCTGGTCGACGACGCCAACCGCATCCACCAGATCAACGAGTCGGCGTGGATGCTGATGGGCAACCCCGGCGCCGACCAGCGCGACCTCGGCCAGCTGGCGCCGGAGCTGTCGCGCCGGCTGTACCACTGGATGACCTCCGGCAAGCTGGACGAAACCGCCACCCAGCTCGCCGACGGCGTGCCCGAGGTGGTGCCGCGCTTCACCCGGCTGGCGCCGAACGACGACTCGCACGTGCTGATCTTCCTCGACGACACCTCGCTGCTGTCGCGCCGTGCCGAGGAACTCACGCTGACCTCGCTGGGCCGGCTGTCCGCCTCGATCGCGCACGAGATCCGCAACCCGCTGGCGGCGATCCGCTACTCGGCGCAGCTGCTGGCCGAGTCCAAGAGCATGGACGCCACCGACCAGCGCATGGTCGAGATCATCAACAACCACTGCATCCGGCTCAACGAGATCATCGAGAACATCCTGCAGTTGTCGCGGCGCGAGCGCTCGCGTCCGGAAACGCTGGACCTGGGCCACTGGGCGCAGGCCTTCGTCGAGGAGTACTGCCAGGGCAACGACCTGGGCGCCGACTCGCTGCGCGCGATCGCCAACAGCGGCGCGCCGGTGGCGGCGGTGGCCGACCCGCAGCAACTGCAGCAAGTGGTGTGGAACCTGGTGCAGAACGCGCTGCGCTACGGCCGCCTGCCCGGCGAGCCGGCGCGGGTGATGGTGGTGACCCGGCAGGGCGAGCACGGCGTGCCGATTTTGGAAGTGATCGACCGCGGCCCCGGCATCGCTCCGAAGGTGGCCGCGCAGATCTTCGAGCCGTTCTATACCACCCACGAATACGGCACCGGCCTGGGCCTGTACCTGGCCCGGCAGATGAGCGACGCGAACCAGGCGGCGCTGGAATACGTGCGCGTGGCCGGCGGCGGCAGCTGCTTCCGGCTGGTGCTGACCCCGCCGGCGCGCAGCCCGGCCGAAGCTGCGGACACCACTGCCCAGGCGGCTACGCGCTGAGGCCGTGCCGGTGGTGGACGTTTGGACGTCCATGGTGTTTGAGGGAGTTCCGCCCGTGCTCCGACAGGCTCGGCACGAACGGAATGGGCGATCGCCCATTCAGGTCGAACGCACGATCAGGCTGACCGGCAGGCATTCCGATTTGGCCGGCTCGCCATCGATCAGGGCCAGCACCTTGCGCGCCAGCAGCATGCCGCCTTCCTGCCAGTCCTGCCGCACCGAACTCAACGGCGGCAGGAAGCTGGCGCCCAGCGGCATGTCGTCGTAGCCGACCACCGAGACATCGGCCGGCACCGAACGCCCCAGGTCCAGCGTGGCGCGGATCGCGCCCATCGCGAGCAGGTCGTTGCAGGCGAAGATCGCGTCGAAGCCGACCTTGCGCTCATGCAGCGAACGCACCGCATCCATGCCCGAGTCCACGGTGAACTCGTCGCGACGCATCAGCAGCGGCTTGATCCCGCGCACCGCCAGCGCGTCGATGAAACCGTCCAGGCGCTCGAAGATTTCCGGGTGGCTGGGATTGCCGATGAACACCGGACGGCGCCGGCCCAGCGCGATGAAGTGCCGCGCCACCACCGCGCCGCCGAGGCGGTTGTCGCTGCCCACCACCACGTGCGCGTCGCTGGCCGACTGCGCGCCCCACACCACCATCGGCAGGCACAGCTTGTCGAACCGGCGCACCGCGTCCTGGTGCGCGCCCTGGCCCAGCAGGATCAACCCGTCGGCCGCCTGCACCGCCGCGGCGCTGGCGCCCTGGCGGGTGGTCAGCAGCACGCTGTAGCCGGCCGCGGTCAGTTCCTGCGAGATGCCGCCCAGCAGCACCAGCGGGTACGGGTCGAACATGGTGCGATCGGTGGACGGCTTCATCTCCACGATCACCGCCACGGTATGGCTGCGACGCAGGCGCAGGTTGCGCGCGCTGATGTTGAGCTTGTAGCCGCGCTCGAGCGCCAACGCCTGGATCCGCTCGCGGGTTTCCGGGTTGACCAGCGGGCTGTCGCCCAGCGCCCGCGAGACGGTGATCTTGGATACCCCGGCCAGTTGCGCCAGATCGGCCATGGTCAGGCCGCCTGACGCATTCTTGCGCGCGCCTTTCTTGCTCAACTATCTGATCCTTGTTGGTCTGGCCGATCCGACGCCGCGACGCTGCCGGACTGCAGCGATGGCGCGAACCGGCACTTGCAGTGTGTCGACATTCGTCACGCCGATGCAACCTCGCCCCGCTCCACCGCCGGCAATGCACCACTGCGGATGCAAAGGACGAACCCGCCGCCCGCTCCTCCGGCCCGGAAGCGCTCGCGTGCAAGGCCGCGCAATTAAATGTTATCGATATCTTGATACCGATAACATTTGCTGCCAAGCTCGCCGCCAGCCGCAGCCTGGTGGGCCATCGGCCTGACGCGCCAGACGGAGAGATGGGGGACTTATGGTGGACCACGATGCAGCGGTGCCGCTCGATGCCGAGGTGCTGACTCTCGGCGGGAGGGCTGCGGTCGATCCCTGGCTGCTCGTGCGCCACGGCACCGATCCGGCCGGCTTTGCGCAGGACGAGAGCCTTTTCGCGCTGGCCAACGGCACCCTCGGCGTGCGCGGCAACCTGGAGGAAAGCGACAGCGCAAGCCAGGCCACCCTACTGTCCGCCGTATGGGAACGCAGCCCGATCGGGTACCACGAGCGGTTTCCCGGCTTCGCCACGCATACCGACACGCGCATCCCGGTCGCCGATGCCGCGCGCATCCACCTGCGCCTCGGCGACACGCCCGTGCGGCTCGACCAGGGCCAGTGGCTGTACTTCGAGCGTGCGCTGGACCTGCGCCAGGGCTGCTACCGGCGCCGGCTGCGCTGGCGATCGCCGGAAGGCGCCACGCTGGAGATCGAGGCCGAGCGCATCGTGAGCCTGGAGGACGCCGGCCTGCTGGCGATCCACTATCGCGTGCGCTCGCTCGACTACGCCGGGCCGATCACGCTGGAGTCATTCATCAGCACCGCGCGCGAAGCCGTCGAACAGGGTTTCGATCCGCGCATCGGCAGCCGCATCGACGGCGGCCTGAGCACCTGTGACGCCCACGCCGAGGAGGACCTCGCCTGGGTCGGCCAGCAGACCACGCATAGCGGCATCCGGCTGGTCTGCGCGCAACGGCACCGGCATGCCGGCGACTTGCAGTTCCGCTACGCCAACCTGGCGCCGCACGGCGTCACCCAAGTCTACGAGGGCGTCCTTGCGCCGGGCCAGACGGTCACCCTGGACAAGTACGCCGCCTACGCCTTCAGCTCGCCGTTCGCCGGGGACCAGGCAGACGATCTGCTCGCACGCGCACAGGCCTCGCTGGACACGGCCGGCGCACTCGGTTACCCGGTGCTGCTGGCACGCCAGGCCCAGGTGCTGTCCACGCTATGGGCGCAGGCCGACCTTGCCATCGACGGCGACCCGGCGACCGAGCAGGCGCTGCGCTTCAACCTGTTCCACGTGTTCCAGTCGAGCAGCCGCGACAGCCATGGCAGCACCGCCGCCAAGGGCCTCACCGGCGAAGGCTACGAGGGCCACTATTTCTGGGACGCCGAGGTGTTCATGCTGCCGGTGCTGGCCACCCTGGCGCCGGAACTGGTACGCGCGATGCTGATGTATCGCCACCGCACGCTGGACAACGCGCGCCGCCACGCGCGCGAGCTCAACCATCCGCGCGGCGCGCTGTACGCGTGGCGCACGATCAGCGGCGACGAATGCTCCTCGTACTTTCCCAGCGGCTCGGCGCAGTACCACATCAACGCGGCGGTGGCGTGGGCGATCCGCCTCTACGTCGACGCCAGCGGCAACGATGCCTTCCTGCTCGAATGCGGCGCCGAAATGCTGTTCGAGACCGCGCGCGTCTGGCTGCAGGTCGGGCACTTCAGCGCTCGCCATGGCGGCGCGTTCTGCATCCATGAGGTGACCGGGCCGGACGAATACTCCGCCCTGGTCGACAACAACCACTACACCAACCGCCTGGCGCAGCGGCACCTGCAGGACGCCGCCGACGTCGCCGACTGGATGGCGCTGACGTACCCGGTCGAGCACGCCGCCCTGAGCGCGCGGATCGACCTGCACGCCGACGAGGTGGCCCAGTGGCGCCGCGCCGCCCAGGCGATGCACCTGCCGGTCGACGCCGTGCTCGACATCTTTCCGCAGGACGACGGCTTCCTCGACAAGCCGCGCCTGCCGGCCGGACTCGCCGGCACGCCAGACAGGCAGCCGCTGCTGCTGCGGCTGCATCCACTCACCATCTATCGCCACCAGGTATGCAAACAGGCCGACACCCTGCTCGCCCTGATGCTGGCGGGCGAACAGGTCGACGTCGCCGCGAAGCGCCGCAACTTCGATTACTACGAAGGCATCACCGTCCACGACTCCACCCTGTCGGCATCCACCTTCGCGGTGATCGCCGCCGAAGTGGGCTACGCCGACAAGGCGCATCGCTATTTCCTCGACACCCTGCGCGTCGACCTGGACGACCTGCACGGCAACGCGGCGCATGGCCTGCACATGGCGGCGATGGCCGGCAGTTGGCTGGCGTTGACCTGGGGTTTCGGCGGGCTGCGCGTGCACGACGGCCTGCCCGCATTGGCGCCGCGGCTGCCGGCGGCGTGGAAGAGTTACCGCTTCGGGCTGCGCTGGCGCGGCGCGCATCTGCGCGTGGAAGTCGACGGCGACGGCGTGCAGTACACCCTTACCGAAGGCGACGCGCTCACCTTCCTGCACGACGGCCTGCCGCAACGCCTGCATGCAGGCCAGCCCCTGCGCCTGAAATGCGCCGGCTTCGTCGATGCCGCGGCAGCCCCGCTGAAGGCCGTGATCTTCGATCTGGACGGCGTGATCGCCGACACCGCGGTAGTGCATCACGCCGCCTGGAAAAGGCTGGCCGACGAGATCGGCGTGCCGTTCGACGACGCCACCGGCGAGCGCATGAAAGGGGTCGACCGGCGCGGCTCGCTGGAAATCCTGCTGCAAGCCGCGACACGTTCTTATACGGAAACCGAAAAACACATACTGGCCGCACATAAAAACGACTATTACCGCGCGCAGATCGAGCGTTTCGGACCGCAGGACCTGCTGCCCGGTGCGCGCACGGCGATCGAACAGGTGCGCCGGGCCGGGCTCAAGGTGGCGCTGGCCTCGGCCAGCCGCAATGCCGGCCTGCTGCTGGAGCGCCTGGGCATCGCCGACCTGTTCGACGCCGTCGTCGACGCCAACCGGATCAGCCGCTCCAAGCCCGACCCGGAGATTTTCCTCGCTGCGGCAAACGCCCTGGGCGTGGCGCCGGACGAGTGCATTGGCGTCGAAGACGCCGCGGCTGGCATCGCCAGCATTCACGCCGCGGGGATGGCGGCGGTGGGAATTGGCCAGCCACTGGCGCTGGCCAAGGCAGACCTGGTGTTACCGAGCATCGCAGCATTCGACATCGGCACCTTTACGACAACCCGAACGACCAACTGGCGTGGACCTGTCGTCAGACAGGCTGCGACCCAAACTGAAACTGATGGGGAGGACGTGACATGGGCAACAGCAAGCAAATGAATCGATTGATACTGTCGGCGGCCATCACGGGCATTCTCATGTCCGCGACGGCGATGGCGCAGGACAGCACGCAGGCACAAGACACCCAGGCGACCACCGCGCCGGCAACCGCCAGGAAGACCCCGCCGCGGCAGGCCAACGCCAAGACCACCACGACCCTGCAACAGGTCGTGGTGACCGGTTCGGCCACCGGGGTGAAGAAGATCGACGCCAGCTACACGCTCACTACGGCGGACGCCGAACAGATCAAGATGGCCAACCCGAAAAGCACCGCCGATCTGTTGAAGATCTCGCCCGGCCTATGGCCCGAATCCACCGGCGGCCAGACCGGCGCCAATATCGAGATCGCCGGCTTCCCGGGCGGCGGCGATGCCCCGTACTTTTCCACCCAGATGATGGGCTCACCGCTGTACGGCATGCCCACGCTGTCGTTCTTCGAGACCACCTCGATCTTCCGCCTCGACGACACCGTGGAGCGCGTGGAAATCCTGCAGGGCGGCCCGTCGGTGGTGTTCGGCGACGGCCAGATCGGCGCCACCGCGAACTTCATGCTGAAACAGGGCACCGAAGTGCCATCCGGCAGCATCGGCGTCACCTACGGTTCGGAAAACCTGAAGCGCGTCGACGGCTTCTACGGCTTCCCGATCGCCGCGAACTGGTACGGCAGCGTGGGCGGTTTCTATCGCGACTCCGACGGCGTGCGCGACCCGCAGTTCGCGGCCGACAAGGGTGGCCAGTTCACCGCCACCCTGACCCACGATTCCGACAGCGGCACGATGATGTTCTACGCCCGCCGCCTGGACGACAAGAATCAGTTCATCACGCCGATCCCGCTGATCCAGAGCGGCACCGACAACTTCAGCGCCTACCCGGGCTTCGATCCGCTCAAGGACACCTACAACAGCAAGTACATCCAGCACGTGTTCCTGGCCGGCTATCCCGGCGGCGGCACCAACGCCGACCTCGCCAACGGCCGCGGCGCGCAGATGAACTTCTTCGGCGGCAACTTCGACTACGACCTGGGCAATGGCTGGACGATCAGCGACAAGTTCCTCATCGACGCCGGCGACGTCGATACCAACGCGCTGTTCTCCGGCTCGAATCCGGCCACGTTGAACGACGAGCTCTACAACACCCCGACCAGCCAGGGCGGCTTCGGGCTGCCGGCCGGTTCGGCGACGGCAACCTACACTGGCCCGGGCGGTGGCGGTGCAGTCGACCCGAATCAGAGCGTGATCCACCAGGGCTGGTGGTACATCCACAAGCACCTGAAGAACATCAACAACGATTTCCGTCTCAGCAAGGAAATCTTCGAGGGCAATACGCTGACCGCGGGCGTGTATCTGGCGCACTACACGATGGACGACAAGTGGGCGCTGGGCAACCAGATGCTGATGACGAATACGCCCAACGCGCGCCCGATCATGGTGAGTTACGACGACGCCGGCACCATCAAGCAGCTGACCGACAGCCAGGGCTTCCTCGACAACGGCGGCTACAACATCGCCCAGCACGGCACGGCCACCAACAAGGCGTTCTACTTGTCCGATTCGTGGCGCGTGGGCCCCTGGTTGTTCGATGCCTCGGCGCGTCTCGAAAACCAGGACGCGACCAACAACGTGTGCAACCTCACCAATGTCCCACTGGATAATGATCCGAACACGCTCTACAACAACTCTGTACCAGTGTGTAATGGCACGTTCGCACGCACCAACTACGACAAGACCCACACCTCGTGGACCGTCGGCGCGAACTACCAGCTGGCCGACAACATGAGCGTGTACGTGCGTGCCAACAAGGGCGTGCATTTCGCCGACTTCGACAACGGCATCCGCGGCGCCACCACCGGCAACACCGCACCGCTGCAGAAGATCCAGAACCTCGAGGGCGGCTTCAAATACCAGTCGGACCTGATCTATGCCGACATCAGCGTCTACCACAAGCAGTTCAATGGCCTGTCGTTCCAACCCACGGACGGAGCCGGTACGCCGGTGGGACCGCCGGCGCTGTACGGCTCCGATTCCAAGGGCATCAACCTGTCCGGCGCGATCACCCCGATCGAGAACCTGAAGCTGATGCTGGTGGCCAACTACCTCGACGGCCACTACTCGCACAACAACTCCTGCTTCAAGTTCACCAACGTGGTCACCGGTGTCAGCGGCTGCCAGTTCATCAACGGCGTGCAGTTGCAGCGCCAGCCCAAGGTCCATTACGCGTTCACGCCCAGCTACAGGATTCCCTTCTCATGGGGTGACGTAACCGCCTTCGTGACCTATACCCACGTCGGCCCCCATACGCAGGATCAGTCGGGCCTGCAGCAGCTGGGTACGTACCACACGTACGATTTCGGCGTGATCGCCAACGTCCAGCAGAACTGGCAACTGCGCCTGCAGGGCACCAACATCACCAACGAGCTGGGCCTGACCGAAAGCAACTCGCGTATCTTCGGCACGGCCGCTGCCGGCGGCGTGATCCTGGCCCGGCCACTGGAAGGCCGCGAGATCAACTTCCAGGTGAAGTACCTGTTCTAGTTCAGCGGCACGCGTGGTCCGGGTCGTACCTCAGAGCGGCCCGGACCGCGCTTTTCCTGAAGTCGCACACGCCGTCCAGGGGGTGACATGAACCGAATCCGCATGATCGTCGCGCTGGCACTGATCTACATGATCTTCGCGATCCTGCTCAACAGCGTCGGCACGGTGATCCTGCAGTCGATCGCCACGTTCGGCATCGACAAGCCCGAGGCCAGCGCACTGGAGCGCTACAAGGACCTCACGATCGCGTTCACCTCGTTCCTGGTCGCCTCGTTCCTGCCGATGTTCGGCTACCGGCGCTCGATGATGCTGGCCCTCGCCATCGTCGGCGGCGCCTGCCTGCTGATGCCGCTCTATCCCACCTTCCTCACCACGCGGCTGCTGTTCGCCTGTGTGGGCATCGGCTTTGCGATGGCCAAGGTCTGCGTGTATTCCTCCATCGGCCTGCTCACCACGGACCGCATCGCCCATTCGCGGCTGACCAACACCATCGAAGGCCTGTTCATGGTCGGCGTGCTCGGCGGCAACTGGATCTTCAGTGCGTTCGTCGACCCGCTGCACCCGGGCAACCCCGTGTGGTTCAACGTGTACTGGCTGCTGGCCGGCGCCTGCGCGCTGGTGATCGTGCTGCTGGCGGGCAGCCGGCTGGACGAGAGCGCCGCGCATGCGCACGGGCACAACAATTCGTTCTCCGACTCGCTGCTGGAGATGCTGCAGCTGTTCGTGCGGCCGCTGGTGTACGTGTTCCTGGCCTCCGCGTTCCTGTACGTGCTGATCGAACAGAGTTTCGGCACCTGGCTGCCCACCTTCAACAACGAGATCCTGAAGCTGCCCAATGCCATGAGCATCCAGTTCGCCAGCATCCTCGCCGGGATGACCGCGTTGGGCCGCATCGGCGCCGGCGTCGTGCTCAAGCGCGTGCGCTGGCACGTGCTTCTCAACGCATGCGTGGTGGCGATGGCCGTGCTGGTGATGGCGGTGCTGCCCCTGGCACGCGGTGTCGTGGCGCAGCCGCACGTCGGCTGGTTCAACGCGCCGATTGCGGCTTACCTTATCCCGCTGCTCGGCCTGCTGATGGCGCCGATCTACCCGGTGATCAATTCGGTGGCGCTGAGCTCGCTGCCCAAGCCGATGCATGCGGCCATGACCGGACTGATCGTGGTGTTCTCCGCGCTCGGCGGCACCATGGGTTCGTACATCACGGCGCGGGTGTTCGCCAGCTTCGACGGCATCCACGCGTTCTATTTCTCGCTGCTGCCGATGACCCTGATCCTGGTCACGCTGTTCTTCTTCAAGCGCGAGACCGACCGCGCCGCCGTCCCGGCGATACCGCCGGCTGAGGCACTTCCGTGAGACCTCGGCCGGCACGACTCGGACGGCACGCCGGCCGCCGCCCCACCCCTGACCCGAGGAGCCATGTCGAGATGATCTCGCTACGCCACCACCTGCTTCCCGGCATCGCGCTCGGCCTGCTGCTCGCCAGCGCCGGCTCCCGCGCCGCCACCGATCCCAGTTTCCTGCTCACCGGCACGTCTGAAAACTTCGGCACGTATTTCCCCAGCTACCTGGCCAACGGCTATTTCTCCACGATGACCTCGGTGCGCGGCACCGAGGGCAACCGCGCGTACATGGTCGCGTTCATGGACTACAAGCCCGGCGACATCGCGCGTCCCGCCGCGATCCCCGGCTGGAGCGAGATCGACTACAACCCCGGCGGCGGCTGGCTCAATTCGACCCGCATCGACAAGAAGATCTTCGCCGACTACGCGCAGACGCTGGACATGCACGACGGCACGCTGTCGACCCGCTACCGCTTCGATTACGCGAACAAGTCGACCGACGTGAAGGTCACCACGTTCGTCAGCCAGGCCTCGAACCACCTGGCGGCGACGCAGCTGTCCATCACGCCGCAGTTCGACGGCTCGGTGCAGCTGACCTTTCCGATTCGGCTGTGGTCGGAACATCAGCCGCGCTTCCCGATCGCCAGCATGACCGGCGACGAGATGATCGCCGCGGTGATCGCCAGCGGCCAGACGCTGGACAACAAGCCGGTGCCGACGCCCGACCGCGCTGCCGTGTGGTACCCCGGTTACACCCGCGTACTGGCCAGCGACGGCGACACCAAGGAACTGACGCTGTGGCTGGACGGCCGCGCCGAACACGGCCTGACGATGGCCGAGGCAGCCGCGATCGGGCTGCCGCCGGGCCTCGCGATCGAAAGCGTGAAGCTGGAAAAAAGCCCGTACAAGCTGTCGCTCAATTTCACCGCCAGGGTGCAGAAAGGCAAGACCTACGTCTTCACCAAGTACATCGCCGCGTCGCGGCAGAACTGGGGCGGCGACGCCCGCGACAATGTGGCGCTGGCCAAGGACGCGCGCAAGAAGGGCTTCGCCGCGTTGCTCTCGGAACACCAGGCCGCCTGGCACGAGTTGTGGAAATCCGACATCGTGGTCGATGGCGATCCGGACGTGCAGCGCGCCGTGCATTCGGACCTGTACTACCTGCTGTCCAATTCCACCGTGGGCACGGCCTGGCCGATGGGCGCCTGCGCGCTGACCCCGGGCTACGCCGGCCACGCCTTCTGGGACAGCGATTCGTGGGTGTTCCCCGCCCTGCTCCTGCTGCATCCGGAACGCGCCAAGCCGATCGTGATGTTCCGCGCACGCACCATGCAGCCCGCGCGCGAGCGGGCGAAACAGTACGGCGTGAAAGGCACGATGTACCCGTGGGAGGCCGATCCGGAAACCGGCGTCGACCACACGCCGCACTTCGCCTACGGCGTGTTCCGCGAGATCCACGTCAATGCCGACATCGCTATCGCGCAGTGGCAGTACTACCTCGCCAGCGGCGACGACGCCTGGCTGAAGCAGCATGGCTGGCCGGTGATCCGCGAGATCGCGCAGTTCTGGGCCAGCCGGGTCACCTACGACAAGGCGCAGGACCGCTACGAGATCCATCACGTCACCTCGCCCGACGAGGCCTACGACGACGTGCCGAACGACTCGTTCACCAATGCCGCCGCACGCAAGTCGCTGCAGATCGCGATCAAGGCCGCGAAGCTCGTCGGCGCCGCGCCCGATCCGCAATGGGCCGCGATTGCCGCGAAGATGTACATCCCGTTCGACGACGCCAACCAGCGCCATCTCGACTTCGACGCTTCGGTGCCGCACGACAAGATCACCTGGATGGGCTCGTCGCTGGCCTGGCTGATGTATCCGAACCTGGACCTGCCGATGTCGCCGCAGGTGCGTCGCAACGACTTCGCGTTCCAGTTGCACGAACTGAAAGTGCATGGCGACGATCCCAACGAAATGATGATGGTGATGCTCGCCGTCGGCGCCGCCGAGCTGGGCGACAGCAAGGCCGCCGGCGAATGGATCCAGCGCAACCTGGTCGGCTTCCTGAAGCCGCCGTTCAACGTGCGCACGGAAACCGTCGCCAACAACGCGGGCTACATCCTCGCGACTTCGGCCGGCTTCGTGCAGAGCTTCGTCTACGGCCTCAGCGGCCTGCGCATCGAGGACGACGGCCTGGCCGAAGCGTATGCGCCGGTGCTGCCGCCGGGATGGAAGTCGCTGACGCTCAGGCGCGTCACGTTCCGCGGCAAGCTCTACGACATCCGCATCGACCGCGGAGCCGACGGCAAGGCGAAGTTGACCCGCACGACGATCTGAAACGTCGCCACCATGCCGCACCCGGATGGACCGGGTGCGGCCAGCAACGACCGGCAAGGCTGGGAGGCCGAGATGAAATGTGCATCCCGTCGACGGTGGCACCTCGCGGCACTCGCCGTCATCGGCCTCGGCAGTGCCGTCGGTGCGCGGGCCGCGACCGATCCCAGCTTCCTGCTGACGGCCACCGCGAAGGACTTCGCCAGCTACTTTCCCGGCCAGCTCGGCAACGGTTACCTGTCGACGCTGACCGCGCCGCGCGGCACCGAAGGCAACCTCGCCTACGTGGTCGCGTTCATGGACTACGCGCAGGGCGATATCGCGCGTCCCGCCGCGGTGCCCGGCTGGAGCGAGATCGACTACAGCACGGGCAACTCGCCGGCCGGCCACTTCTGGCTCAACCAGGCCGCGCTGGACCCGGCCGTGTTCCAGGACTACCAGCAGCAGCTGAATATGTACGACGGCACGCTCACCACGCGCTATCGCTACCTCGACCATGGCCGCGCCACGCGCATCGAGGTGACGAGCTTCGTCAGCCAGGCCTCGCCCCACCTCGCCGCGACCCGGTTGTCGATCACGCCGGAGTTCGACGGCGAAGTGCAGCTGTCGTTCGCGCTGAACCTGTGGGCGCCGCATCAGCCGCGCTTCCCGCTGGCGCACCTGAGCGGTGACGAAATGCAGGAGGCGGTGGCGGCGCACAACCTGAAACTCGAACCGATCGCACCGGCCACGCCCGACCGTGCGGTCCTCTGGTACCACGGCGACACGCATGTCACGGCAGCCGACGGCGACACGGCCGACCGCACGCTGTGGCTGGACGGCCATGCCGAGCAAGGCCTGTCCATGGCCGAGGCAGCCGCGATCGATCTGCCCGCGGGCCTGCAGCCCACCGACCTGCGGGTGTACCGGAGCCGCTATCGGCTGGCGCTGAATCTCACCGCGAAAGTGCGCAAGGGACAGACCTACACCTTCACCAAGTTCGTCGCGTTGTCGCGCGCGGGCTGGGGTGGTGATGCGAAGCAGGATCGCGCGCTGGCCACGGCCGCGCGCACGGCCGGCTTCGAGCGCCTGCTCGACGCGCACCGCCATGCCTGGAGCGAACTCTGGACATCGGACATCCGCATCGACGGCGATCCGCAGGCGCAGCGGATCGTCCATTCCGATCTCTATTACCTGCTGTCCAACGTCAGCCCCGACACCGCCTGGGCGACCGGTGGCTGCGGCATGACGCCCGGCTATGCCGGCCACGTGTTCTGGGACAGCGACACCTGGGTCTTTCCCGCGCTGTTGCTGCTGCATCCGCAGCGGGCGAAATCGCTGGTGGTGTTCCGCTCGCGCACCTTGCCGGCCGCCGAAGCGCGTGCGCAGGCACGCGGCCTGCGCGGCGCGATGTTCCCGTGGGAGGCCGATCCGCAGAACGGCAGCGAGCAGACGCCGCACATGGCCTACGTGCTCGGCGAGCGCGAGATCCACGTCAATGCCGACGTCGCCATCGCGCAATGGCAGTACTACCTGGCCACCGGCGATCGCCAATGGCTGGCCCGCTACGGCTGGCCGGTGATCCGCGACGTGGCGGATTTCTGGGCCAGCCGCGCGACCTGGGTGGCAGGCAAACACCGCTACGAGATCCACCACGTCACCTCGGTGCTGGAGGCCTATAACGACGTACCGAACGACACGTTCACCAACGCCTCGGCGCGCAAGGCGCTGAACATCGCCGCGGCTGCCGCGGCCGTCGTCGGCGCAAAGCCGGACCCGCACTGGGCCGATGTCGCCGCGCACCTGCACATCCCGTTCTCGGCGAAGGACGGACACCATCTCGATTTCGACGAAAGCGTGGCGCACGACATCGACGCCTGGGGCGACACCGCCCTGCCGGCGCTCGCCTATCCCTCGCTGGACCTGCCGATGAGCGCCGAGGTGCGCCGCAACGATTTCGACTACGCGATGGGGCTGATCGAACGGTCGCGGCAGGAGCCGAACAGCATGGGGCTTTCGCCCGTGTCGATCGCCGCCGCCACGCTGGGCGACGCGAAGACGGCCGGCGCGTGGTTCCAGCGCAACCTCACCACCCACGTGCTGAAGCCGCCGTTCAACGTGCGCACCGAGACCGCCAGCAACAACACCGGCTATTTCCTGACCGCCTCGGGCGGCCTGCTGCAGAACATCCTCTACGGCTTCACCGGCCTGCGCCTCGAACAGGGCGGACTGGTCGAGGCGTACGTGCCGGTGCTGCCGCCGCCGTGGAAGTCGTTCACGCTGAAGCACGTCAGCTTGCGCGGCCGCCACTACGACATCACGGTCCGCCGTACGGCCGACGGCAAGCCGGAACTGGTCCGCCACGCACTCTAGAACCGCCAGCGCCACCCGCATCGACGAGGAGAAAGACCATGTCCGCAACGTGCGCCCAACGGCTGATGCGAACCGTCCTGTTCTGCGCCGGCCTGCCCTGCACCGGCAGGTTCGGCGCCGCGGCGTTCGCGCAGGCGCAGCGGCCCGGCGTCGACGGCCGCGGCAACGCGAGCATGCCTGCCTTCGTCGTGCCGTACTCGGCCTATGCGTCGCCCGAGGCGCAGCAGCAGTTCCAGCGGATGCTCGAACAGAGCCGGCACGCGCCGGGCATCGGTTCGATCGCCGCCAGCCGCGCCTACTACGACGGGATCAACACCGATCGCGCCAAGCGCATGCAGAAACTCTACCCGGTGAAGATCCACGCCGAGACCATCGGCGGCGTGCCCACCGACGTGGTGCTGCCGGCGCAGGGCATCGCCGCGGGGCAGCGGCACCGGGTGCTGATCAACCTGCACGGCGGCGCCTTCCTGTGGGGTGCGCACAGCGGCGGGCTGGTGGAGGCGATCCCGCTGGCCAGCCTGGGCCGGATCAAGGTCGTCAGCGTGGACTACCGGCAGGGGCCGGAACACGTGTTCCCCGCCGCCAGCGAGGACGTCGAGGCGGTCTACCGCGCCCTGCTCAGGCAGTACCCGGCGAAGAACATCGGCATCTACGGCTGCTCCGCCGGCGGCGTGCTCACCGGCGAGGCGGTGGCGCGGATCATCACCCACAAGCTGCCGGTACCGGGAGCGATCGGCACCTTCTGCGGCTCGATCAGCGACCTCGGCGGCGATTCCGCCTACGTGGCGCCCGTGCTGAGCGGCGACCCGCCGCCCGCCGGACCGTTCAAGCTGGCCGACCTGCCGTACTTCAGGGGCGCCAGGGCCAGCGATCCGCTGGTATTCCCGGCCAACTCGCCCGCGTTGCTGGCGAAATTCCCGCCGACCCTGCTGATCACCGGCAGCCGCGATTTCACCCTGAGCTCGATCCTGCACAGCCAGGCCCTGCTGGCCGCGGCCGGGGTGGACGCCGAGCTGCATGTCTGGGACGGCATGTGGCATTCGTTCTTCTCGGACCCGGAAATGCCCGAATCGCGCGAGGCGTATGCCGTGATGGTGCGCTTCTTCGATAGCCGGCTCGGACGCTAGGCTCTTTGCCCCGCAGCGCGGGGCCGGGTATTCTCTGTCGCATCGACAGCCACGCGCCGTGCCATGAATCCACAGACCGTCCTGGTCATTGACGACGAACGCGACATCCGCGAACTGCTGACCATCACGCTGGGACGGATGGACCTGCAGGTCGACGCCGTGGGTACCGTCGGCGAGGCACGCCGCGCACTGGCCGAACGCAGCTACGACCTGTGCTTCACCGACATGCGGCTGCCCGACGGCAATGGCCAGGAGGTGATCGAGCTGATCGCCGCCAACCATCCGGACATGCCGGTGGCGATGATCACCGCCTACGGCAACGTCGACGCCGCGGTGAACGCGCTGAAGGCCGGTGCGTTCGATTTCGTCTCCAAGCCGGTCGACATCCAGATGCTGCGCGGATTGGTGCGCACCGCGCTGCGCCTGGCCGAGGAAAAACGCAACGGCGGCGCGGCGGCGAAAACCGGCGATTCCGGCGACCGCCTGATCGGCGATTCCGCGGCGATGCAACAGGTGCGCTCCACCATCGGCAAGCTGGCGCGCAACCAGGCGCCGGTCTACATCGCCGGCGAATCCGGCGTGGGCAAGGAACTGGTGGCCCGGCTGATCCACGAGCAGGGCCCGCGCGCCAGCGGCCCGTTCGTGCCGGTCAACTGCGGCGCGATCCCGTCCGAGCTGATGGAAAGCGAGTTCTTCGGCCATCGCAAGGGCAGTTTCACCGGCGCCAGCGTGGACAAGGAAGGCCTGTTCCAGGCCGCCCAGGGCGGCACCCTGTTCCTCGACGAGGTGGCCGAACTGCCGCTGCACATGCAGGTGAAGCTGCTGCGCGCGATCCAGGAAAAAGCGGTGCGCCCGATCGGCGGCCGCGACGAGATCCCGGTCGACGTGCGCATCCTCTCGGCCACCCACAAGAACCTCGGCCAGCTGGTCGAGCAGGGCCAGTTCCGCCAGGACCTGTTCTACCGCATCAACGTGATCGAACTGCGCGTGCCGCCGTTGCGCGAGCGCCGCGGCGACGTGCCTCAGCTGTCCGCGTTCATCCTCAAGGCGCTGGCCGGCAAGAGCGGCGAAAGCGTCGGCCAGCTGTCGCCGTCCGCCCGCGACGCGCTGGACGCCTACGAATTCCCCGGCAACGTGCGCGAGCTGGAAAACATCCTCGAACGCGCGATGGCGATGTGCGACGGCAGCACCATCGAAGCCGCCGACCTGATGCTGCCCCAGCGCAGCGCGCGATCCAGCCAGGAAGCGGCGGCACCGGGCCAGCCGCCGCAGCCACCGGCCGCAGCCAGCGCCGACGGCGGCCTCGACGACTACATCAGCAACCTCGAGCGCACCGCGATCGTCAAGGCGCTGGAAGAATCGCGCTACAACAAGACCGCCGCCGCGCGCAAACTCGGCATCACCTTCCGCGCGCTGCGCTACAAGCTGAAGAAGCTCGGCATCGACTGAGCCGGTGGGTGTGACCCTCAGCTCATGGAACCCGCTCGTGCTGAGCGTAGCTTGCGCCAGCAAGCGGAGTCGAAGCACCCCGACGACGATACCCTTCGACTTCCTCGCTCCTCGAAACAGCGGCCATCCTTGGCCGCTCCCCGCGTGCGGCGCTAAGCGCCGTAGCCTGTCCTGAGCCTGCCGAAGGACTCAGGGCCTGCCCCGGACTTGATCCGGGGGCGAACGGCTGATCGGTGACGCGAGCCAATCAGGTCGACCAGAGACGACACTCGACGCACGACATGGCCCTCACACCGAGCGCGTCGCCTCCACCGGCGGCACGGCGGCGGCGCGCCGCGCCGGACCGAGCACGGCCAGCTGGCCAAGCAGCCACAGCAGCAGCGCGCCGACGCCGAGCAGCCATAGCGGCATCCGCGGCAGTTCGTAGTGCGTCATCAGCGACAGGTTCGCGGCGATGCCGAGTGCCGCGCCCAGCACCACGCCGATGCCGACGATCAGGGCGTTTTCGGCCTGGAAGTAGCGCAGGATGTCGCCGCGCGTCGCGCCCAGCGCACGCCGCACGCCGATCGAGCGACGCCGCTGGCCGACCCAGAAGCTGCTCAGGCTCACGATGCCGCCAGCCGTCGCCAGCAGCAGCAACACGCACATCGCGGCCATCATGATCGCCACGCCGCGATCTGTGGCGTAGGCCTTCGCACGTGCCTGTGCCAGTGTAACCACGCCGTCTTCCGGGCTGATCACGCGCATGCGGTTCTGCGCGACCAGTGCGGCCGGCGCCGCGCGCAGCACCGCCGCGAGTCGGCCCGGTTGCGCGCGCACCAGATAGACCGTACCGCCGGCATAGCTCGCCCCGTCGTCGGCACTGGCGTAACGCGCCGGCACCAGGACGGTGTCCTCATCGATCGAACGCACGCTGCTGCCCGCGTAACTGCCTTGCAGGCGATCGACCATGCCGATGATCGTGCTCGGGCCATCGTCGCTGAGATAGACGCGCTGGCCCACCGCCGCCGCGCCGTCGGGGAAAAGCTTGCGGGCCAGGTCGCGCGTGATGATGATCACCGCCGGCTGCGATTTGTCGTACGGGCCGAGGCTGGCGATTTCGTCGGCGCGGAAATTGCGACCGGCCACCAGCGCGATCCCAAACGTGTCCAGCGCGTGCTCGTCGGCTAAATAGGAAAGCGCCAGTTGGGCCTTCGTCGTCTGCTCGATCTGATGCTTGATGCTTACCAGCCCGCCGCCGCCTTCCTCCATCGGATAGGCCTGGCTGGCGAACGCGTTGCGCACGCCCGGTAGGTTGCGCAAGGTCGCTAGGTCGGCGCGCATCTGCGCATCGATGTGCCGCGCGTCCGGCTGGCCGATCCACTCGTTCCTGATCGCGAACAGGTGCGCCTCGTCGGTGCCGCTCGGGCGAGACAGGTGAACCATCCGCGTCTTGACGATGAACAGCGCGTTGCTGACCACCGCCAGGGTCAGCGCGATCTGCAGCACGATCAGCAGCGTGGCCATCTTGTGCCGGCGCAGCGCGGCGAGGATCGGGCGTATCTGCATGGCCGTGTTCATCCGTTCGACTTCAACTGCCACGCCGGCTGCACCTGGGCGGCGCGCCAGGTGGGATACAGCGCGGCGATCAAGCTGGCAGCCACCGCGACCAGCACGGTCAGCAGGAACAGCGACGCATCCAGCCGCGCCAGCCGGGCGATCTCCGGCTCGAACACTTTGATGATGCCGGCCATGCCCAGCGCCGTCAGCAGCAGGCCCAGCACGCCACCAGCCAACCCGATCGCCGCCGCCTCGGTCAGGAACTGGCGATAGATCGCCCCGCGCGACGCACCCAACGCGCGGCGCACGCCGATCTCCGGCGCGCGCCGCATGAAACGGGCCAGCATCAGGCCGACCACGTTGACGAGGCAGATCAGCAAAAAACTCACCGAGACGATCAGCGACAGCGCCGATGTCTTCGGCACTACTTTCATCATGTGCAGCCACTGCCCAACATCGGACAGGCGCACGTTCGGCGGCCAGGTAAAGCGGCCGAAGCGTTGCTGTTCGGCCGCGTAGTTGCGCAACCAGTCGCGGTAATGCTCCACGTCAGCGCGCTGGGGCAGCTCCACCCATGCGGCGATCCACGCGCATTCACTGCGCAGGATGCTGTCCCAATTCGGCAGGTAAGAATCGACCGAGTTTGTGCTGCAATAGAAGTTGGTGCTGGCAGCTTTCTGCAAGTCGATGGCGCGACTGAACGGAACGTAGAGCTGCCGCGGATGGCTGAAGGGATACCACGTGCTGCTCACATCGAAGAAGCGCGGGCTGGGATTCCAGTCGTCCAGCACGCCGACGATGCGATAGTTGTGCGTGTCCAGGTTGATCTCGCGGCCCACGCTGTCGGCGCCGCCGAACAGCTTCCGGTTGAGCGCGCTGCTGATCACCACTACCGCGGCGCGTTGATCGTCGTCGCTGGCCGACCAGCCACCGCCGTAACGGAACGGCGCATCGAACATCGCGAAGAAGTCGTGGCTGACCGCGTCGCCCTCCTGCGAAGACGGCAGGTGTTGCGCGTCACCCGGCAATACCGTCCACTTGCTGCCGTAGATCAACACCTGCCGCCGCGCCTGGCGCGCGTGCAGCAACGCCACGGCGTCGGTGTAGCTGAGGAGCTGCGGTGGCTCGCCCTTCCAGTTGTGCGCCGGCCCGAAGTTGTCAATCTGCGGCACGAACAGCTGGTTCGACTTCCACGGGATCGGGTCGGCCGCGGCAGCGCGAAACACCGCGAAGCTGACCATGCAGGTGGCGACGCCGCAGCCCATCAGCACCACCACCAGCGCGGTCAGCGCCTTGCTGCGGCGGAAGCTGCGCAAGGCCAGATCAAGGTAGTACGCGAACATCCCTGTCCTCCCGGTCGTCGTATCCGCGCGGCTCACGCATCGGCCGCGTTGCCGGCCGCATCCAACGCCTTGCGCAAGGTGCGCAGCAGCACCTGGGTGGTGACCGGCTTGTCGATCACGTAGAGGTGTTCCAGCGGTGGCAATTCGTGCAGGTCCGGCACGGCGCCGGGGCGCGCCAGCAGGATCACCGCGCCGCTGTAGCCCTGCTCGATCAGCGCGGCCAGCGTGCGCACGCCGGTGAACAGGTTCATGTCCGCATCCAGCACCACCAGGTCGGGCAGGCCGCCGGCCTCGATCCACTGCAGCGCGGCGGTACCGCTCTGGCTGGCATGCGCCTGGTAACCGTAGGCGTCCAGCGTGTCGGCCAGCAGGGACAGCTGGCCGGCCTCTTCCACCACTACCAGCACGCGTTCGGCGGCGCCTTCCAGGTCGTCGCCATCGTCCAGTCGATCGCCGTCCGCCACCGCTTCCTCCAGCGGGAAATACAGGTCGAAGCGGGTGCCGCGGCCCGGCTCGCTGTCCACCCGCATCACGCCGCCATGGCTGTCGACGATCCGCTTGCACGACAGCAGGCCGAGCCCGGTGCCGCCCTCCTTGGTGGTGAAGAACGGCTCGAATATCTGATCGAGCACGGCCTGATCCATGCCGGGGCCATCGTCGATCACGCTGATGCACAGGTAGCGGCCCGGCCGCGACTGCTGCTCCGGCAGGAAGAAGTCCGCCGCCAAGGGCGTCTGCGCCGCCTCGACGCGCAGATGGCCGCCGTCCGGCATGGCCTGGATCGCGTTCAGGCACAGGTTGAGCAGGCATTGCTGCAGTTCGGTGTGGTTGCCCTCGAACGACAGCTCGGGGTCGTCGATGACCAGTTCCATCGACACCGCGCGCGGCACGCTGCCCTGCATCAGCAGGCCGAACGCGCTGAACAGCGCGCCCAGCCGCACCTGCTCCGCGCGGCGCGCTCCGCGCGCGAACGACAGCATCGAGTGCACCATGTCCAGGCCGCGCTTGCCGCAGTCGCGCACCAGCTTGCCCAGCCGCGCCAGGCGCGGGTCGTCCTGGTAATCCTGCAGGCTGTCGCCGGCCAGCAGCAGCGGCTGCAGCAGGTTGCGCAGGTCGTGGCTCAAGCCGCCGGCGAGCATCGCCAGGCTCTCGAAACGCTGCGCGCGGATCAGCTCCGCCTCGGAGCGGCGGCTGGCCCGGCGCGCTTCGGCCTCGCTCAGCGCGCGGCGCACCGCGCTGGCCAGCCGGGCCGGGTTCTGCTTCAGGATGTAGTCGGTGGCGCCGTTGCGCAGCGCCTCGATCGCCGCCTCCTCGCCCAGCGTGGCGGAGACGAAGATGAACGGCAGGTCCTCGTCGCGCTGGCGCAGCAGGTCGAGCGCATGCTGGCCGGAAAAGCCGGGCATGCTGAGATCCGACAGCACGATGTGCGGCCTGAACTCGGCCAGCGCGGCGAGGAAGCTCGCCTCGTCGTCGACCAGGCGTACTTCGTAGCTGATGTGGTCCGCATCCAGTTCGGCCAGCACCAGCTCGGCGTCGAGCTGGCTGTCTTCGACCTGCAGCACCCGAATGATCGGCATCGCCCGTGATTGCCGGTTTGGCATGTGGTTCACCGCCGCTGCTCCTGCATCGTTCCCGGCGCTCGCAAACAACCTGCGGACTGCACGGATCACTGTGTCCCCTTGCCTCGTCGTTCGTTCATTCCTGTTCGGGCGCCTGGTTGAGCACCGCCCAGAACTGTCCCAGCGTGCGCACCGCATCGAAGAACTGGTCCACGTCGACCGGCTTGATCACGTAGGCATTGGCGCCCAGGTCCCAGCTGCGCGCCAGATCGCTTTCCTCGCGCGAGGACGACAGGATCACCACCGGGATCCGCCGCAGCTTCTCGTCGGCGCGCATCGCGGTCAGCACGTCCAGCCCGTTCATGCGCGGCATCTTGATGTCCAGCAGCACCACCGCCGGGTCGCCCGGGTCGCGCGAAGCCCACGCACCGCGGCAGTGGAGATAGTCCATGCATTCCACGCCGTCTTCCACGTGCACCACCGGGTTGGCCAGGTGCGCCTCGCCGAGCGCGTCCATCGCCATCTCGGCGTCGGCCAGGCTGTCTTCGACCAGCAGGATGGTACGCAGGTCTTTCTTGTTCATGCTTGGCTCTCAGGTGCGTGCGCCGGCCGCGTCGGTGGCCGGCAGCGAAAAATGGAAATGGGCACCGCGCCCCGGCTCGGCCTCGGCCCAGACGCGACCGCCGTGGCGCGCCACGATCCGCCGCACGTTGGCCAGCCCGATCCCGTTGCCCGGGAATTCCGAAGCGCGGTGCAGGCGCTGGAACACGCCGAACAACTTGTCCGCATACTGCATGTCGAACCCCGCACCGTTGTCGCTTACCGTGAATTCGTAGTCGCCGTTGCGCCCCTGCTGCACGCTCACCGCGATGCGCGCCACCTCGCAGTGCCCGGTGTACTTCACCGCGTTGCCGAGCAGGTTCTGCCAGACCGTGCGCAGCATGTTCTCATCGCCGATCACCATCGGCAACGGCGCGATGGTCCAGACGATACGCCGATCCGACACGCCCGATTCGGCCAGCGCGCGGGCCTCGTCGACCAGCGACTGCATATCCACCGCCTGCAGCCGCAACGCACCGCGGCCGAGCCGCGAAAACACCAGCAGGTCGTCGATCAGCACGGCCATGCGCTGCGCCGAACTGGCGATCACCTCGATGTAGTGGCCGGATTTCTCGTCGACCTGGTCGCCCAGGTGCTGCTCCAGCTTGCGCGCGAACCCGGCGACATGGCGCAACGGCGCGCGCAGGTCGTGCGACACCGAATAACTGAACGCCTCCAGTTCGCGGTTGACGTCGGAGATCTGCGTGACCTTGCCTTCCAGCTGGCGATTGAGTTCGTTCACCTGCTGCTCGGCCAGCGCACGCGTGGTGACGTCGCTGACTGTCAGCAGCAGCGCCGGCGCGCCGCCGTCGTGCTGCTGCAGCCGGCGTGCATTGATCACCAGGTGCCGATCGATTCCGTCGACAGTGCGCTGGACCAGTTCGTAGTCCCACAGCTCACGATCGCGCAGCAGCACGTCGTTCAGGCGCTGCAGCAGCACGCTGTCGTTCCAGGCGCCTTCGCCGATCCGCACCAGCGGTTGGGAGCGCTGCCCCGGGTCCATCCCGTACAGCTCGCTGAAGGCGTTGTTCACCAGCAGGCTGTTCAGGTGCTCGTCGAACAGCGCGATCGGCTCGCGTACCGCCTGGAAGATCATCTGCGAACGCATTACCGCACGGCCCTCGCGGGTCTCGGCCAGCTGGCGCCGGCCGATCTGCCGCTCGGAAGCGATCACGATGATGGTCAGCAGAAGGATCTGCGCCAGCGCGGTGATCGAAAGCACGATGCGTCCATCGAGCGATTGCCGCGTAGCCTCCGCCTGGCGCTGCTTCAGCAGGCCGTCCTCGATCTGCACGATGCTGGCGATTTGCGCATTCATCCCGAACAGGTCGTCGGCGTCACGCAGCGACTGCCGGGCACCGCCCGGATCGCCCTGCCGCAGCCTGGCCAGCGCCTGGTTCATCAGGGTGACACGGCCGTTGACGCTGCTGACCAGCGAGCCCATCAGGGTCTGCTGGTCGGGGTTGTTGCGCGTCATCCGGCGCAGCTGCTGCAGCAGCGGCGGCACTTCCTTGACGACCTGCTCGGCGCGCGCATACGTGGCCTCGTTCACGTCGCCTGCCAGCAACCGGTAAGTCGCAGCCTCGCTGTCGTGCACGACATAGGCAACCCGGTAGGCCAGCGACTTCACTTCGGTCGAACGGGTCACCCACTCGGTGGCCCGCTCCGTATCGCGCGACCCCTGCAGCGTGACGACATACGGCAGGCCGACGATGATCAGCATCGCCAGCAGCAGGCCGGCGGTACGCCAGCGAATAATGCTTCCGGTTTTCATCCCGCTCGCCGCATCGGCAGACCCACGATGGAGGGTTCCCGCCGCATTCTGGCATGTTTCATCCGCGCCTCGCCCGGATCGCGCGGGCGCCGATCATCCACCGTAATGGCTCATCGCGGCCGCCCGGTCCGCCGCCGCACGGCCCCACTCCCGGTTCGGCTCGGCCTGCATGGTGAAATGCAGTTCGCCGCCGGCCACGATTTCGCCGTGGCGCAGGTACGTGCGCTGCAGCGGCTTGCCATTCAGGGTCACCGCGCCGACGTAGGGATGCGCGTCGTCCAGCGGCGACGCGGTGATCGTGAATGTGCGGCCGTGGCCCAGGTGGATCGCGGCACGCGACACGAACGGCCGGCCGATCGCGTACTCGTCGCTGCCCGGCGTCACCGGATAGAAGCCCAGCGCGGTGAACACGTACCAGGCCGACATCTGGCCGAGGTCGTCGTTGCCGCTCAGGCCGTCGGGGCGCGGTGCGTACTGGCTGTCCATGATCTGCTTCAGCCTGGCTTGCGTCTTCCATGGCGCGCCGGCGTAGTCGTAGAGATAGGCGATGTGGTGGCTGGGCTCGTTGCCGTGCGCGTACCAGCCGATCAGGCCGGTGATGTCCTCGACGTGCTTGAAGTGCGACGGGTCGACCTTGGCATCGAACAGCGCATCGAGCCTGGCCACGAACTTCGCGTCGCCGCCCATCGCGGCGATCAGCCCGGCCACGTCCTGCGGCACGTACCACGAGTACTGCCAGGCGTTGCCCTCGGTGTAGTCGCTGCCGTAGCCGGCGGCTTCCGGATCGAACGGCTCGCGGAACGTGCCGTCGCTCAGCCGCGCACGCATGAAGCCGGTTTTCGGATCCCATGCATGACGCCAGTTCGCCGCCCGCTTGCCGAAGGTGACGGCGACGCCGGTCTTGCCCATCGCCTTCGCCATCTGCGCCAGCGACCAGTCGTCGTAGGCGTATTCCAGCGTCTTCGAGGCGCCTTCGGGCTCCTTGTCGATCGGCACGTAGCCGAGCTTCATGTAGTCGGCCAGGTCGCCGTACGGCGCGTAGGTGGCGCTGGCCACCATCGCCTCAAGCGCCTTGTCCGCATCGAAGCCGCGCACGCCCTTGACGTACGCGTCGGCGATCACCGGCACCGCGTGGTAGCCGATCATGCACCAGGTCTCCAGCCCCTGGTACGCCCACACCGGCAGGATGCCGAACGGGCTGGCCTCGCGCGCGGCGATCAGCGAGCGGATGAAATCGGTGCTGCGCGCGGGATTCAGCAAGACCATCAACGGCTGCTGCGCGCGGTAGACGTCCCACAGCGACCAGGTCGAATGGAACTCGAAGCCGTCCGCGCGGTGCACCGCGTGGTCGGGCCCGCGGTACTCGCCGTTGACGTCCATGCTGAGCGTGGGCGACAGCATGGCGTGGTATAGCGCGGTGTAGAACTGCGTCTTTGCGGTCTTCGGCGCGTCCACGTCGATCACCGCCAGCGCCCGGTCCCAGGCGGCTTTCGCCTCGGCGCGGCGCGCGTCGAAATCCCAGCCCGCGCCGTCCTTGTCCAGGTTGGCGACCGCATTCGCCTCGCTCACCGGCGAGATCGCCACCTTCACCTCCAGCGGCTGCTTCAGCTTGCCGAAGTCGAACACGCCGACCAGCGCGCGGCCGTCCTGCGCATCGCGATCCTCGGCCTGGTTGCCCGGCCCCTTGAAGCCCTTGTAGGTGACGTCGGTCTCGCGGTTGAGCAGCTCGCGCGAGGTCATCGGCTGCGAAAAACGCATGGCGAAGCACAGCTCCCGCCCCGGCGCCCAGCCGCGGGTGGTGCGGCAACCGGTGACGGTACCGTCGTCGTGCACGCGCAGGCTCGACCACAGCACCTTGCCGGCGTAGTCGTAGATGCTCGGGCGCAGGTCCAGCAGCACGTGGGCCGGCTTGCCGGCCGGGAAGGTATAGCGGTGCCAGCCGATCCGGCGCCCGGCGGTGAGTTCGGCGCGCACGCCGTAGTCGCCCAGCGTCACCGCGTAGTAGCCGGCCTGCACCACTTCGCTGTCGTGCGAGAAACGCGAGCGGTAGCCGCTGCCCGGCCTGGCCGGGTCACCCGGCTCCAGCCGCACGTCGCCGGCGATCGGCATCACCAGCACGTCGCCCAGGTCCGAATGGCCGGAGCCGGAGAAGTGCGTGTGCGAAAAACCCAGGATGCTGCTGTCGCCATACTGGTAGCCGGCGGCCCACTTGTAGGCGTGCTTGAAATCCGGCATCGCGGCATCCGGCGACAGCTGGATCATCCCGAACGGCACGGTGGCGCCGGGAAAGGTATGGCCGTCGCCGCCGGTACCGATGCGCGGATCGACCGCCGCGGCGTGGCCGTCCGCACGGGTACCGGCATGCGCGCCGGCAGGTGCCAGCGCTGCCATGCCGACCGCGGCAGCCAGCAGGCGGGGAAGCACACCACAGCGTCGGATAGTCATCTCGATTTCGCCCGGTTGGAACGATCCAAAGCGGCACGCTAACATCCGCTGCCGGACAAGGCATGTTGCGCCGCGACGTGCCCAACAGTCTTGGTAAGTTACATTTGGATCGTTCTAACCTGGTGAAACTGCATGCCGAGCCATACCCCTGTCGGGCGCAAGGTGACCCTGAACGACATCGCCGCCGGCTGCGGCGTGTCGCGCGCCACGGTGTCGCTGGTGCTGCGCGGCAGTCCGCTGGTGAACAAGCTCACCCGTGCCCGGGTCGAGGAGGAACTGCGCCGGCAGGGCTACGTCTACAACCGTGCCGCGGCGAACCTGCGTCGGCGCACCTCGACCAGCATCGCGCTGGTGCTGAACGACCTGGCCAATCCGTTCTTCGCTGAATTCGCCGCCGGCGTGGACGAGACATTGGCCGCCGCCGGCTTCGTCACCCTGCTCGGCTGCACCGGCGAGTCGCCCGCGCGCGAGCAGGCGGTGCTGGGTTCGCTGCTGGAGCACGGCCCGGCCGGGATCATCCTGTCGCCGGCCGAGCACAGCAAGGCGCACGACGTGCTGGCCGTGGTCGGGCGGCACGTGCCGCTGCTGCTGTTCAACCGCGAACTGGGCGGCACGCTGCCCGAATTCGCGCACTGGGACCAGCTGATGCTGGACAACCAGCACGGCGCCCGCCTGGCCACCGAACACCTGATCGCCCGCGGCCACCGGCACATCGCGTTCTTCGGCGGCCATCACGATTCCAGCTCGTGCCGGCAGCGCCACGCCGGCTACGTCGAGGCCATGCACACGGCCGGGCTGCGCACCGAACCGTACTGGCGCATCGAATGCGCACCGACCCGACTGGACGCCGCCCACCACGCGCCCGCCCTGTTCGCCGGTGCGCTCGTCCCCACCGCGGCGGTCTGCTACAACGACGCGGTCGCGCTGGGCCTGATGCTCGGCCTCAACCAGCGCGGCCTGCGCCCTGGCCGGGACTTCGCGCTGACCGGCTTCGACGACATCGCCGAGGCGGCGCTCGGCATGCCGCCGCTCACCACCTTGTCGGTCGCGCCGCGCGAGCGCGGCCAGCAGGCGGCGCAACTGGTGCTGCAGCGCCTGCAGCAGCCACAGGCCGCCAGCCACCGGACCGTGGCACCGGTACAACTGATCGTTCGCGAAAGCAGCTGCCCACCACCCACCGCCTGACCACACCACACTCTCCGGGGAATCCACATGGCCTTCGCCCAAGTTCCGTCACCGACGCCCGGCTCGCCCGCACATGGCGAGCGTTACACCGACTACCCGATGGCGATGGGCGTACTCACCACCATCTTCTTCATGTGGGGCTTCCTGACCTGCCTCAACGACATCCTGATCCCGCACCTGAAGTCGATCTTCCAGCTCAACTACGCCCAGGCGATCCTGGTGCAGTTCACCTTCTTCGGCGCGTACTTCCTGATGGCGATGCCGGCCGGCCGGCTGATCGCCGCGCTCGGCTACAAGAAGGGCATCGTCGCCGGACTGGCGATCGCCGGCGTCGGCGCGCTCGGCTTCTGGCCGGCGGCCAGCCTGCACCTGTACCCGGCGTTCCTCGGCGCGCTGTTCGTGCTGGCCACCGGCATCACCGTGCTGCAGGTGGCGGCCAACCCGTACGTGGCGCTGCTCGGTCCGGAAAAGACCAGCTCCAGCCGGCTGACCCTGGCGCAGGCGCTGAATTCGCTGGGCACCACGCTGGCGCCGCTGTTCGGCGGCCTGCTGATCCTGTCCAACGTGGTGAAGACTCCGGACGAGCTGGCCGCGCTGGAACCGGCGCAGCGCCTGCTCTACGACACCCAGCAGGCGCAGGCGGTGCAGTTCCCGTACATCGGGCTGGCCGTGGTGCTGTTCCTGCTGGCGATCTTCGTATGGCTGTTCCGCCTGCCCGCACTGACCGAGGCCACCGACAAGGGCGATCACGACCGCCACGGCTTCGTCGAGGTGCTGCGCCACCCGCACGTGCTGTTCGGCGTGCTCGGCATCTTCTTCTACGTCGGCGCGGAGGTGGCGATCGGCAGCTTCATGGTCAACTACCTGTCGATGCCGGAGATCGGCCACATCAGCGAGCAGCAGGCCGCGCATTACGTGTCGTGGTACTGGGGCGGCGCGATGGTCGGCCGCTTCGTCGGTTCCGCACTGATGGCGAAGTTCTCGCCGCGCAAGCTGCTCGCCCTGTTCGCCGCGATCAACGCGCTGCTGGTGCTGACCACCATGCTGAGCAGCGGCGGCCTGGCGATGTACAGCATCATCGCGATCGGCCTGTTCAACTCGATCATGTTCCCCACCATCTTCGCGCTCGGCATCGAGCGGCTCGGGCCGATGACCAGCAAGGCGTCCAGCCTGCTGATCATGGCCATCGTGGGCGGCGCGATCGTTCCCTACGTGCAGGGCGTGTTCGCCGATCACATCGGCCTGCAGCACGCGTTCTTCCTGCCGTTGCTGTGCTACCTGTACATCGTGTTCTATGGCCTCAGCGGCTCGCGCATCCGCGGCATCGCGGCGCCGGACACCGGCGGGAACCACTGAGCATGCCCACGCGACCCATCCTGTGCTTCGGCGAGGCACTGATCGACCTGCACGCCGACGGCCTCGACGGGCGTGGCTTCGCCGCGCGCTTCACGCCGTTCGCCGGCGGCGCGCCGGCCAACGTGGCGGTGGCCGCCGCGCGGCTCGGCGGGCACGCCCGCTTCGCCGGCATGCTCGCGCGCGATCGCTTCGGCGACTTCCTGTTCGACAGCCTGCAGCAGGCCGGCGTCGGCACCGCCGATGTCGTGCGCACCGATACGGCGAACAGCGCGCTGGCCTTCGTCACCCTGGATGCGCATGGCGAACGCAGCTTCAGCTTCTACCGCGACAACACCGCCGACCTGCTGTTCCGGCCGGCCGACTTCCGCGCCGACACCTTCCGCGACGTCGCCGTGTTCCAC
Organism: Rhodanobacter sp. LX-99; assembly: GCF_018599185.1. NCBI lineage: Bacteria > Pseudomonadati > Pseudomonadota > Gammaproteobacteria > Lysobacterales > Rhodanobacteraceae > Rhodanobacter > Rhodanobacter sp. LX-99. Next base: position 429,935 of record NZ_JAHFVL010000003.1, read on the forward strand.
ATCTGCTCGAACAGCATGACCGACCCGGCGCTCGCCGCAACCACCCGCGAAGGCATGCAGCGCGCGCACGGCGCCGGTGCGCTGGTCAGCTTCGACCTCAACCTGCGCCCCGCGCTGTGGCCGGCCGATGTCGATCCGCACCCGCTGCTGTGGCCGGCATTGCACCTCGCCGACGTGGTGAAGCTGAGCGCCGAGGAATTCGCCTGGCTGGCGCCGGACGGCGAGCAGGCCGCACTGGACCGGCTGTGGCTGGGCCGCACCCGGCTGGTGGTGGTGACCGACGGCGCCAGGCCGCTGCGCTGGTTCCACCCGGACGCAGAAGGCGAACTGCCCGGCTACACGGTCGACATGGTCGATGCCACCGCCGCCGGCGACGCCTTCATGGGCGGCCTGCTGTGCTGCCTGGCCGAACTCCCGACCGGCGCCGAACGGCTCGAACGGCTGGTCACCGAATTGCCGCGCCTGCACGCGATGCTGCGCTTTGCCGCCGCCTGCGGCGCCCTCACCGTCACCCGCCAGGGCTCGTTCGCCGCGATGCCGCACGGCGACGAGGTGCTGGCCTTCATGGAACGGCAGGCATGAGCAGCGCCCCCGACTTCCGCTCCGCCGACTTCCTGCGCGGGCACATCGCGCAGACGATGGCGTTCTACCACCCGCATGCGATCGACCCGGAAGGCGGCTTCTTCCACTACTTCCGCGACGACGGCACGATCTACGACCGCAGCCACCGGCACCTGGTCAGCAGCACCCGCTTCGTCTTCAACTACGCGATGGCGGCGATCGAATTCGGCAGCGCCGCGGCTTCCAACAGTGAATACCTCGAAGCGGCCCGCCACGGCCTGCGCTACCTGCGCGAAGTGCATCGCGACCCGTACACCGGCGGCTACGCCTGGACGATCCGCGACGAGCAGCCGGATGACCGCACCAACCATGCCTACGGCGTGGCCTTCGTGCTGCTCGCCTACGCCAGCGCGCGCAAGGCCGGCATCGCCGAGGCCGCTGCCTGGATGGACGAAACCTGGGGCCTGCTGGAGCAGCGCTTCTGGGACGCCGACGCCGGGCTGTACCGCGACGAGGCCGATGCGAACTGGCACTTCAGCGACTACCGCGGCCAGAACGCGAACATGCACATGTGCGAGGCGATGCTGGCCGCCTACCAGGCCAGCGACGAACCGCGCTACCTCGACCGCGCGTACACCCTCGCCGACCACATGACCCGCCGCCAGGCGGCGCTGGCCGGCGGGCTGGTGTGGGAACACTACGACCGCGACTGGGCCATCGACTGGAACTACCACCGCGACGATCCGAAGCACCTGTTTCGCCCGTGGGGCTTCCAGCCCGGCCACCAGACCGAATGGGCCAAGCTGCTGCTGATCATGGAGCCGCTGCTGCGCGCGCGCGGCTACGACGAGGACTGGCTGCTGCCCACCGCGCGGCAGCTGTTCGACACCGCGCTGGCGCGCGCCTGGGACAGCGAGTACGGCGGCATCTGCTACGGCTTCGCGCCCGACGGCAGCGTCTGCGACGACGACAAGTACTTCTGGGTGCAGGCCGAATCGCTGGCCGCCGCCGCGCTGCTGCACGCGCGCACCGGCGAGCCCGTCCATGACGATTGGTACGGGAAATTGTGGGCGTACGCGTGGCAGCATCTCGTCGATCACCGCCACGGCGCCTGGTACCGCATCCTCAGCCGCGACAACCGCAAGTACAGCGACGAGAAGAGCCCAGCCGGCAAGACCGACTACCACACCATGGGCGCCTGCCACGAAGTGCTGGCGCTGTTGCGCGCCGGCGGCCAGCCGTGATCCACCACTCTCCCCAAGGCACTGCATGATGAAGTCAGCGATTTCCCTCGCCATCACGGCCGCCACCCTGCTGGCCGCGCCCGCGTTCGCCGCCGACAGCGCCACGGCGCGCTTCGACCCGCTGCAGGCCTTCGCCCCGTACAGCTACCCGCAGCCGGCCACCGCGTATCGCTCGGCCAGCGGCAAGCCCGGCCCGCTGTTCTGGCAGAACCGCGCCGACTACACGATCACCGCCACGCTCGATCCAGCCACGCGGCAGCTGCGCGGCAGCGAGGTGATCAGCTACACCAACCACAGCCCCGACGCGCTCGACGTGCTGTGGCTGCAGCTCGACCAGAACCGCTATCGCCGCGACGCCCGCGGTGCGTTCACCAGCAAGTTCCCCGCCGAGTTCACCGACGGCTACGAGATCGCCTCGGTCGAAGTGGACGACGCGCACGGGGGCAGGCAGCCGGTGAAATGGGTGGTTTCCGACACGCGCATGCAGGTGCAGCTGCCCGCGGCGCTGAAGGGCAACGGCGGCAGCCTGCGCCTGCACGTCGCGTGGAGCTACACCGTGCCCGGCGAATTCGGCGGGCGCACCGACGTCAATCCCAGCAAGAACGGCGAGATCTTCGAGATCGCGCAGTGGTACCCGCGCATGGCCGTGTACGACGACCTGCGCGGGTGGGACACCGCACCCTACCTCAACAGCGAGTTCTACCTGGAATACGGCGATTTCGACTACGCCGTCACCGTGCCGTGGGACATGATCGTGGCCGGCTCCGGCGAGCTGGTGAACCCCGACGAGGTGCTGACGAAAACCGAACGGCAGCGGCTGGAGCAGGCGCGCCACAGCGACGCCACCGTGATGATCCGCACGGCGGAGGAAGTCACCCAGCCGTCCAGCCGTCCGAAACAGAGCGGCACGCTGACCTGGCACTTCCGCATGCACAACACCCGCGACGTGGCGTTCGGCGCCTCGAAAGCGTTCGTGTGGGACGCCGCACGGATCAACCTGCCCGAGGGCAGGACTGCGCTGGCGATGTCGGTCTATCCCGCCGAAAGCGGCGGCAAGGAAGCCTGGGGCCGCGCCACCGAATACCTCAAGGCCTCCACCGAGTACTTCTCGAAGCAGTGGTATCCCTACCCGTGGCCGGTAGCGATCAACGAGGCCGGCACCGCCGGCGGCATGGAATACCCGGGCATCACCTTCGACCACAAGCTGGCCAAGGGCAAGAACCTGCACATGGTGATCGCACACGAGATCGGGCACAGCTGGTTCCCGATGATCGTGGGCAGCAACGAGCGCCGCGACGCGTGGATGGACGAGGGCTTCAACACCTTCATCGACGTCTACGAGGACGACGCCTTCAACCACGGCGAATACGCGCCCAAGCGCGACAGCGAATACGCGCCCGGCGGCGGCAACCCGGCCGACGAGATCGCCGCCGTGCTGGCCGATCCTGCCGCGCCCGCGCCGCTCAACGGCGCCGACATGACGCCGGAGAAGTACCGCCACCCGATCAGCTATTTCAAGGGCGCGTTCGGCCTGGTGCTGCTGCGCGAGCAGATCATCGGGCCGGAACGCTTCGACCCGGCGTTCCGCCGCTACATCGCCACCTGGGCGTACAAGCACCCCAGCCCGTCGGACTTCTTCCGCTTCATGGAAAGCGACACCGGCGAGGACCTGGGCTGGTTCTGGCGCGGCTGGTACGAACACAACTGGCAGCTCGACCTGGCCGTGCAGAAGGTCGCCTACACCGATGGCGACTACCGCAAGGGCGCCGACGTCACCGTAGCCAACCTCGACCAGCTGGTGCTGCCGGCCACGCTGCAGGTGCTCTACGACGACGGCAGCAAGCAGGACATCCGCGTGCCGGTGGAAACCTGGCAGCAGCACCGCAGCTACGTCATCCACGTGGCCGGCGCGCGCAAGCTGGTATCGGCCACCATCGATCCGGCGCACGCGCTGCCGGACCGCAATCGCGGCAACAACACACTGCAGGTGAAGTAGCCGGAAACCTCGAAATAACCGTTTTTGCTCGTCATCCCGGCGGCAGTTTTTCGAGATGCTCTGAAGTAACCGCGTCACCCGGTCTGGCCTCCCCTGCAAGCGGAGGAGGCGAGTTCCCGCCGGCTACACATCTTCCGGCAACAACTGCCGCAACGTGCCGATGCCGTCCCACGGGTCGCCCCGCAACGCCGCCGCCCGCTTCAATGCCTTCTTCATATCGAACGCCGCCCCGTACGTGCACGCGATGCCGGCGTCGGACATACGGCAGAAAGCCCGCACAAGGCGGGCTTCCATCCACACCATGGACCATGTGTTCGCTAGAAGGGTTCTTGATACCTGAGCATGGTGGGTAACCGCCCCAAAGCTTGGTGTGGAACCAAAGTAGCACTCCAAATCGAACACACAAGGGCGCATCTTGTCTTGTTTTGGGGGCCGCGCGAGGCAAAACGCAACAACTGCGGATGGCGGCCAGAGAGCTGGGCTCCAAACTACGGCGCTATCCAAAACCGGGGAGACGTCGGCAGTTCTGAAGACGAGCGGCGGGCTCATCCAGTCACTTTATCAGCTTCATAGCGATGGTGACTGCGTGATCACTTAGTATGTAATGCGTTGACAAGTGCAGGTTCGATGTACTTGCGATCATCGTCATTCGTAGCCGAAATAGCGCTCGAAAGCCTTTCTTGTAACGCCGGCAGTAGCAGAAGTGAGTCGGCTTCAACCTGATCAAGCAGTAATTGGTTCTCATCCCAATCCAAGTCGAGGTCCAGGACGAGGGAAAGTCGGCGTAACGCGATAGGGATCGACATGGAAAAGTCCCCCCCTATACACGAGAGCATTATTGGTCTCGGGTGGTGCACACCGAGCATTGCCTGCTCCACCAACAAGTCAATCAGTTCTGCCGCGTAGATCTCGATTGGCGACAGGTCGGCATTGAGGAATGCAACCCCTTGAAGCTCAGCTAGATCCGTGAGTGTCTGGCGCATGAAGTCACTGGACGTAAGACCCATGGAAATATCGACGATCGCAACGACTTCGCGGTCCTGACGGACAAGAGTCTGCACACACTGTCGAGCCATTCCGCCCTTCAAAATCAGAGCAACGCCCGCTGCTGCTGCAATACCAACCAGTCTGGACAGTACAAATGCTCGCCGTCGATTTATACCGAGCATAGAGAGCCGGCCAATCACATCTCCCTGAGAGAGCGCTCCGCGCTTGACCCAGTCGACCACTTTTCCAGAGTCGTCGACTGGCACCAGCCGTCCGGTCGGACTTTCAACTCCGCCCACGAGGAGCTTGAAAACTTCGGCATTCGCCAAGGTTGAAGCACCCTCTCGAACCGCCTTAGCGAATGCCTCTCGTACAGAGGCAGAAGCAGACTCCACTTGGGCTCGGTTGCTTCGCTCGATGTGGTGCCCCTCCTTCTCTAGCTCCAGTTTTTTCTTCTTGAGCGACGATATTTCGTCTTGTAGCCCCACCTTTTCCGCTTGACGTTTCTCATGTTCTATAGCAATCAATTCGTCCACGCGACGGTCAACTATCTCTCGCGATCCGAGCAGCTTCAAAACTGCATCAAGTTCCTCCTCATTGATCGATATCTGATCAATTGAGTCAGCAATGCGTTTGGCGCGCGACGCGATCTCGCTTCCTGATTGGGCACGAAGCCGCGCGGTCAATTCGTTTCGTTGAGCCTTGGTTATGGGGAGCCTCTGCTCTGCGTCAAGGCTCTTCAGCAGCTTTCTGAATGCCGCATCGAGTGGGGATAGATCAAGATAAGACGCTGCGCCTTGCGAAGCCTCTAGGCAGTATTGATGCCCTTCTATGAGCCAAGTCTCAAGGGATCCCCATGATTGCCACGGCGACTCAAAGGCCTCGTCGCGCGCAAAGTCGACACCTTTCGGCGAGACGATAGCCACTCCGTCTGCCAACAGGAACATCACCTGCTGGCCCAACTGCCCACGCCCCTCAGTGGCATACACTTTAATTCGACGACGTACTTCATCCGCATCGCCACTTGGAACTTGGATCCGTACAGCTTCAATCAGCGGACCGAGTTCGGATTCGAGGTGGAACCGAGTCTTGCCTTCGACTCCTTCGCGCTCCGACACCTTCCAGTGGACAAGTTCCCTCCTCCTGAGCGGCCTACGTAATACCGACCTGAACGTCATCACAGAGCCGCTATCCGGAAACAACCGGTCGCGAGCAACATCGTTTAACTGACGAAGCTTCCCTTCAAGGACAACGAAGAGTGGCTTAACAAACACCGCACCAGTGTCAGATTCATTCGTGTAGATGCCAACAATTTCGTATGCGTCGGTGTGGGGATCTTCGTCCAGTGGCGCCGGGATCTCCGTGCGAACGCCTGTCGGAGCTGCGCCTGAATCCCGGTGGTGTGACGTGCGTGCTAGCGCGCTGCGTAGAAGTTCTGATTCCGGCCCATTATCACCCAGAAGCTTGAGCTTTTCGTTCGCAGCCTCAACATCTCCTTCGCGTAAACGTAGGAGCGCCTCAACCATCAGTTGCGTGCTCTCGGCAAATGGGACAAGTGCACTGTCTATCGCCCCTTCGTCGCCCGAAATGATCGCCGCAAGTAGCTCTGCAAGCTGAAACTTTTCTGGTCCTGTCTTACTCTCGGGACCAATCGCTACAATTTTCGGCATCGACGCCTCGGCCGGCTCCGGCGGAGGACTGACCTTCTCGGGCAGAGGAACCGCAGTTCCTCCCACCACGTGGGGATCACGTGATCTTTGCAAGAGGTGAAGCAGATCAGCGTTGGGCGTGTCGCCGACCAGATACACCAACGCAGATCGACAAATCACTTGCGCCTCTGCTTCTGGGAGCGGCTCGCCCTCATCGAAGTAGGCACCCAGGTACAGCAGCACTTCTTCAGGCGCCAGAGGATCCGCTAGTGAAATATTCTTCTGGAACCAAGCCCGCAAGACTTCATCTGTTTTTGGAGGAAACCTCTCAGATATCGCTCTAACGCGCTCCTCGCGACCGTGAGGCATGTTCTGAACCTTTGCCCCTTTCAAGAGAAGTTGCGCCCTGGATTCGACAAAAAACTTCCTAAGCTCGCCCTCGTGCGTGCCTCGAGCCAACAGGATTGCGAACTTCTTCGGATCGATCTCAAGAAACGCCACGGCTCACCTCAGATGAGAGTGCAGACAGCACAAGTGGGAGAAGACGCATGGCGTCGTTCTCAACTGCCCATCGAACAGCTTGATGCTTCCAACGGATAGATTTCAGGGCTTCTGAAGCAGTCAACCCAACAGTAGTGGCAACGATCCGGTCTATCTTTGTGTACCACGGACTTTCATTGACGCAGTTGTTGGTGATTCTGTGTGCGCTGACCACAGATCCGAATGATCCGAATCGCAGGTCTTGAAGCGGGCCTTCGAGAGTAAGGCTCCCCCCATTCGGAAGAGGACTCAATCTATTCCCATTGAGGCGAGCGTTGCGCCAGAGCCGTTCCGATGGAACCGATACTTCAATGGCCCCGGATTGACGCGCAACCTCGGCTGCAGGGATAGAAGCGAGGTCTGCTCTATCATTTGCCGCAGTCAGTATTACGCCCCTAGGCGCCGCCAGAGATGCTTCTACGAAACGAAGTCGCCGGCTTGTCCCCGAGGACATCCAAACGATCGCGTCTTCTTCTGGGGTATTCAACGTGATCTGATAACACCCTTCGCCAAGGTCACCGATCGCGACCTTGGCCCCGCTGCCTGTCTCAACATTCGGTGGCCCGCCATCGGACCTAGCGACAAGCTGTTTCACCGTTGCCGCGAAGACGGCCGTACCATCAGTGTCGAATCGAGACGCCGGCGGCCAGATAATTTCTACCCGCGGCTTTGGTGGAACAACAGACCTGCCTAGGTAAGACCTTAAGTCCGCAATATCATCATTCCGTGTGTCGGGGCTGTCCCGCAGAAGCACCCGATAAACCCACCACCCACGGTGCTCCTTCCGCTCTGCAATCTTGAGTGCGGATGGAGAGGGTTCAGGGAACGGACGTTGGGAGACATAGAAATACTCCTCGCCGAGCTCCAGCGCCGCGTCCGGGTTCTCGAGCACTCCACCGTTCATCACCGTTCGGAAGTAGTTCCCAGACAGTCGAAATTGGCTGAAGACATCTTCTAACCGCATCTCTATCGCGAGGTCCGGCGGACTTGTCTTGACCATCGCCGGAGGTTCGCGCAGAGGAATTGAGACGAGCACCGTGCGTGTCAGTTCCTCACCAACTAGCGTGCGCTTCCCACTCGACGAGGTGATGGTTAGCTTAGATGCATACCCATCGGGAAACTTGGGCAAACGAAACCGCAAGTTGAGGGAGGCAAGCTCCCCATCCACCCAGATGAGCGCTGGAGCTCCGAAGCCAGACGGTGCTAGATGCCGAGGCTGTGAACCTGAAGCTCCGACTTGGCCACCTATTCTTGGGTCGTAGAGCTCACACTCCCTATTGGAATTTCCGCTGTAGTGAGCAAAGTGAGGGCGGTTATAGGCGCCACTTCGGTGATAGACGGCTGCTTTGCAAACAGGGCATCGCAAGGCATACCCGTAGGCCTCCGGGGTGCCCGCTCTGACGTGTTCTCCAACGGTGTCAGTCGCCCATTCCATAGGACGTCCGCTCAACAGCCTTGCGAATTGGCCTTCCATGAATCGAATCCAATAGATCAGAGGCGTGCCAGTCGAGGTATCGACTGTCTCGCTCAGCTCTCGGGATGACCCATCGATTTAGTGCCGCGGTCGAGGCCTCACGAACAGTCGGAAGGCCGCCATATAGAATCCGTTTCCCATCGCCCCGAAGCAACGCCTCCGCGTTGCTCGCAATCTTGCAAAGGAATACTTCTCTGACAAACCCATGCCGAGCGAGCTTTGTATCCATCCCAAGCCGCTCGAGTGCGCGTCGTATGACGCGAATACGCCAGTTTGGGCCGCACCCGAATTCGAAGCCAGTTGCGTATTCATCTTGAGCATATTCAAGGTACGCGCGGAGTTCATCAAAAACTCGACCAGAGAAATGGAAGTGCCCCCATCCCGATGTGAAGCCGATTGATTCGAAGATCTTCCGACCTTGCAGTTGAAGGCGGTTGTAGATAGATGAACGCCCTAGGGCGGAGGTGGTGGTTACTGCCAGCAATCTTGCGTGCTTCCTCTCCCCGGAGATCAAACCTACGGAGTCGCCATACCTGTCATCGAACGCATCGACAACCTCTCGAGATCTGATCAGCGATGCGACCAACTTTCCACCAAGAAGGTGACTATAAGGTGGTATAGCACCGAGGACGTAGGCGTCCATCAGGTTAACGAGCGCCGCAGATCGTCGATTGTGATCCCAACCGATCACCGCATCCCGCGCCGCTTGGTTGAATACCGCATCGCCGAGAGCAAATATTCCGATCAGCTTGTCGTGCGCTCGATCCCATACAAGGAACCGCATGCGTCTACCGTAGCCATCGGAGACTGGCACCTGCCAATAGAGAGACGCCATGCGGAACAAGTCAGACTGCCATGTCCCACTTTTGACCAGTACCAATTCTGGGCGGATCGCGTTTGGCTTGATCTCTGCACCGTTTGCGAACCACCGTATCAACGCATCCTGACGCTTCTCCAACCAGGCCAAGTTCGAGGTGAGCTTCTCTTCCCTCTGCCCACGGTGGAAGCGTCGATACGCATCCTTGTCGAGACTCGGCGGTTGTAGACGCCCCTCCGCATCTCGGTGGAAGCCCAGATCATGCAGATGATGTCGAACAAGGCGCTTGAGTTGCGCCTCCCTTGCATCTAGACCGATGACTTTTCCCTTGCTCATTTCATTTCCGCAAAGGCGCTAGGCAGATCCCGTGCCAGTTCGTACGGGGTGAATGTAAGCACTGTCAGACCATCGGCAAGTACCGTCGTCGAATCGCAGGCACGCAACGAGGGACAGGCGGCTAACCGAAACCTTCTGCCACCGTGCGACACCGTTGTCCCGCTCTGTTCCTGGGACGTGTCCCAGCCCGCCAGTTTGACCATCTCGACAAGTGGCGCAAGAACCGATGACTGAACCTTTTCAGGAAACGGAGCTGGAACAAATCCTTCCTCGATGTACCGGGCCAAGGCTGCTCCGAGCTCGCGATCCAAGTCTCCATGACTGAAGCGGTTCCCATAGTGACGCAAACAATTTTCGCACGACGCCTGGCAATTGCAGCTAGTCAACAGGGCTTTGGCGCTCTCAAACACCTTGGCGAAGGAGTCACCAGCTTGCAGTGCATAGCCCGCACCACCAGCTAGCGTGTCGTAGATGAAGATGTCGGCGAAGTCTGACACCCCATCGTTGCCAAACCGGTAGCCTGCGCTGACTTCGTGTAGATCGATATCGAGCACGCGCCCAATGGATAGGGTGAGCGCTTCGCAAAGCGTTTGCAGCGCATCTTCCATCGGCTTTCTATCGCGGCGTGACAGCATGCCAAACCGCAAAGGCTGCGAGAGGTCGATTCGAAGGAGCAACACATCCGACGTAAAGCCATAGCCAAGGAATACTTGCTCGAACTCACCGTCACACTGTTGCGGCACCGGCGCCCCAGTCGACCGAATGTAGTAGTCACGCTTATGAGGGCCTTGCTGTTGACCATCGGCCAGCACCTTTCCACATTTCTTACATACGCAGAAACCAGGTTCCGTCGAATCCGGGTCACCTTCATTCACAACGATGAGCCATTGCTTGCGGCGCGGGACGAGGCCGCCATACCGCCCGAATGGCCTAGTTTCAATCTTCCGATCCGCCTCAGGAAGCGGCAACTGTGCTTGAGTGACCCGGCTGAAAACCTGGTCTTGGTATTCGTCGATTTCCCTTCGCCCGCTCGGAAACACCATCTCTGGACGAATCACCGTCATGGTGCGGAGCGCTTCAGCCCCACACTGTGGGCACTTTCGCTCGCCGTCGTCTCCCGAGATGAAGCCAGCCGTGTAGGAGCACTGCGTACAATGGCGATAGACCTTGCTTTGATCAAACAAGGCGGCTGCACGATCAACTTCGGTATCAAGACCCGATGCTGCCACTGTGCCGATGCGATAGGTCTTCTTGTTGACAACGAGCAGACGGCCCGGGGCATACTCCGAAAGTGCTACGTTCAAGCTTTGTTGCGCTTGCTCGACAATGCGAAAACCCTCGCCTGGAGCCCACGCCTGAATTTGGAACGAGCAAAGGTCCGTGGGGAATGCGTATGACGGAAGCAGCCCACGAGCGAACAGGAATTCAATGAAGCTCGACTCGAGACCCTCTTTGGAGGTCGGCGTCTTCTGTTCCAGTTCTGCGATCATTGACTCAGCAACCTGCATGGCATCCCGTCCAATTGGCAGCCACCGCTGCGCCCGAGCCAGCGACTCTTTCCCATCGGTAGAGCTTCGCACCCAACGCTTGAACGCGTCAAACGCGGTCGGCGCGTTTGAATGAAAGAAATTCCAGGTGTCACCGAGAGCGGTATAGATGTCGCCCGTGCCGGAGCCCGCAGCCAACGGACGGAAGAAATCCTGTAGAAGCTGAGCCAGGAGGTGTCGATCAGCGATCCGGGTATTCGATGTATCCAGCACGGGCTTTGGTGGGTCGCCTGCCAGAATTTTGTCCGGATTCCGGAAGTAGTAGGCGTCATGCGCACCAGATTGGGCGTACGTCACGACCGTCGAGACTGCCGATCCGCGCCTGCCGGCACGCCCTGCTCGTTGCTGGTAGTTTTGTCGCATCGGAGGAACGTTGCGCATCGATACCGCAATCAGTGAGCCGATGTCGATACCCACTTCCATGGTAGTCGTGCAGCTCAATACATCGACCGCGCGCTCGCCGGATCGAAGAATGTCGCGAAACTGGCGCTCAAAGATTTCAGTTGTCGGGGCCGGGTTGTCTGCATCCTTGTACGACAATTGTGCACTGTGCTCCTGGACATCTATGTTCATAGGCGAGAGTGACCCAGCCATCACCTTGGCAACCGGATCCCTCCAAAAGCCCTTGCGCGCCCTCAAGTAGCTGGTCGTATCGGGAATGATCAATGTTGCGTCGGGGCTAATGCAATTCGGACAACAACCGAAAATGAGCATGGGCGACACTGTTTTGCATCGGGGGCACTGCGCCCAATGCGCATCAAGAGCCGGCCGCAGAATCAAGTGCGACGGTCTTAGGTACAGAGAGCCGTCGGGCTTGGTCTCGCACAGGTTCTTCGCCAGGCAGTCGACAACCTGGTCAACGTTCAAACCCTTTGATTTAAGAAATTCCTTCTGCCGCTGAGAGAGCCCATCAGCGGCCACAGAAGCTTTGAGGGGGTACCGCGACGCCTGGCCGCGGACACCATCTGGGATGTCTTTTCCGAACGCGAAACGTGTAAGCAGCCGTTGGATCCAAGCCACCGCGATGGCCTCAACCTCGGCTGGGGGTACCTGCGGTAGGTCTGCAAGAATCTTTGCATATACAGGCTTGGGGGAAGGTGCTACGTAACCCAGCGTTAGTGCACTTACCGAGTAGAACGGTGTTCCAAGCTGCTTGAGAAGTACTGCCCAGTAACTCGGGGGAGGCGACAGACTGCTGTCCCTCAATTGCTCGTCGACATCACCGCCAAAAAAGCGGACGAAGCTATCCAAGTCGTTCTCAAGGTTGATCCGATCATCGCCGTCGAAGAACCGAAGATTGTGGTCAAGGAGACACTTGAGGAACGCCACATACAGAGTGTCATTCAAGCGCGGATGCCGACCTATGTTCTGCAGCACCTGCGTAGCCAAGAAGATCGTCTGCCGAAACACATCGAGTTCGATCTCCCTCGGGATGTCACGTGCAAGCCGTGCCGCCTTCTGGCGACCGTCTGAAAAGACGATTGTCTTCCGACCACCATTAGGCGCTTGCGGCGTTTGGAGTTGGGTAATCGGTTGGGTCGCAACCTGAGCCCGAATGATATGCGCGAAGGGGGCTTCACCTTTCGTCGCGAGATCCATCGCCAGTGGCGCATCAGGCCTGATTCTCTGGTCGCATGCCGGACAATCTCCTTTGAAGCTCAAGACTATCCGCCCATGGTCGCGGGTTACCGTATCGGGACGAAGCAACGCAAGGTACTGACCTTTCTCGGCCCCAGCAGGAGGCTCCGGAACCAGTTGCCCGGTTGGTGTATGTAGCCAGACCAACGTACCTTGAACAGTCGCAATTTCAGCCTCGGGAACCACATAGAACTGCGACTCCAGAAGTTTGGTTTCGGTCCATGTACCGTTTGAAGCTTGATGCCAGAGAAAGTCCCCATCTGCGCCTTGCATGTAGGCGCGTAGATAGCTTGCTCCGCAAGATCTGTGAGTCAGTAGCTCGTAGACACGCGATCCACACTCGCACCGAAGCGTTTCTGAAGGATGCAATCTCCCAAGCAAGTGCGGCTTTGCGGTGTGGTCGTTCCCGCACACGGCGTTCGTGCATACGAACAACCCTGGAAGACCACGGAAGAAAAGATGAGACCGGATTGGGCAGAAGGGACGGCTCTTTCTAATGTCTTTAGCGAAAGCCATGAGGGCTAACAACGACTCTATGGCTGAAAGCCTCCCATCTTCATATGGAAAGGCAATTTCCGCGCACTCCGTTAGTGTCGCCGGTGTGTTCGTGAGCCTCTCGGATACCAGCGCGGCAACCGGAAGACGCTCGAGGATCTCAAAGGCATACTGCTGGAGACTCTCAAGCTCCAACGAAGGGGCTTCATGCGAGAGTCCAAACGCCCCTGCGAACGATGTGAGCGCTGCCCGCGCCTCGGCGAGGCTCGTTGACGCCTGGAGGATAAGCGAGATGTCGAATGCTGCTAGCGCTCTTTGAGTCAGCCCATCCGCAGGAGTACCGCCCGTTCGGCGATTGATGTCTCCGGTGATGAGTTCGAACCTGGACGGCTCGCCCGCTGTCAGCTTGGCGGCAAACTCCTTAATGTCCGACCTAGCTTCATCTGACGATCCAAGACTTGCACTGGTGAGTATGAAGCGGATCCTGTTGCGCGACACGCCAAGCCGGGACTGTAGTCTACGCAGCAGATAGGCAACTTCTGCGCCTCCAGAACCTCGATACATATGAGCTTCGTCTAGGACGATAGTCAATTGGTTCTCTTCATCCGAAGCTAGCCATTCCGCCGTTTGCTGGAAGATCGGCGCCTCCAGCGGACGGAGCATCATGTATTCCAACATTGAGTAGTTGGTAACCAGCAGATCCGGGGCGTGATCCTGCATCTCATGCCGTGTCATGAGCTCGGCATCGCATGGCCCGGTCTTCAGGTTCGACTCTTTAAAGGCTTCCAGATCCTTGGCAGGCCACTTGCCCTCGGTTTTCAGGCGCGTTCGATAGTCATCGGTCATACCATCGAAGTAGAGCTTGTCGATCTCCCCCACAACGCGAACCTTGTCCTTCCGCGATGTACGCTGTCCCGGGTAAGGTGATCGGCTCGTATACATGCCGAACGTGGCACCGTGCGTGTTAGTTCCCTGCAACGCCGCCTTGACCACCGGATTTCCGAATAGACGACGGAGGCGACCCAGTTGGTCGTTCACCAGCGCATTCATCGGATAAAGGAGAATGGCTCGGACACCACGCTTTGACCACGAATCTGGCCTCTTCGTCGACTCGATCGACAGATTGCATAGAATGGGCATGAGGAAGCTCTCCGTCTTACCCGAGCCTGTTCCTGTTGCAACGATCAAGTCCCTGCCTGCGATGAAGTGCTCAACTGCCCTGCACTGATGCGAATAGGCAATCTTGGGTATACCTGTACCGGCTTCGCCAGCTGCGCAGTCGAGAATCGACTTCGCTTCCTTCGGAATAGCCAGTTCCGAGTAGGGGTTCCCCTCCGCATATTGCGGGGTGGCTTCAAGTCTCGGCTCTTGGTATGTGGTTCCAACCCGGTCAAAGATCCGATCGCGCTCGCTGATTAGCCACTCGTCCCAAATGTGGTACTGGGCACTCAAATACTGATGGAAGGTCTCCAAAAGCATCTTGTGCACCGAGTGGACGGAGTAGTTCGATTGAGTCACTGTCGTGTCTCCAAGGCACATCCAAGTAGTGCAAGCCTCGCGCAAAACGCCTGTGCCAGCTTGGGAGAAATGCGATATGTGGTTGATTGACCAGCCCGGACAATCTCTCTCGACACGAGCAGCGCAAGTCGAAATTCCTCAATAGGCAAACGCTCACCTACCGTGACTTCAACAATTTTTTCGTCGAGCCGTGCGACAGCTCTGATGGGCGTTCCCACCTCGCGAGCAATGGCGAACAGCAATCTCGTGATTGGGATATCAATGGGGGCCTCCGTAGCGATGCCTCCCCTTCCCAAGCTCGCTGAAAAGTAGCGTTTACGTCCGTGACGCAGCTGCCTGCAGATCGCGATTTGCCCAGCGGCTAGCGTCCCGACGACCCTATCGGACCATTGAAAAAGGCTCCGACCCGTCGTACCCGGTGAGATCAGGTTCAAATACGTCACGTCTGTGAGATTTGACGTCCTAGCCTCCGCACGCGTGTGCGCCGCCATAAAGGTAGCAACGGTTGTCGATGGATCCTGAGTCGCGAGGTCCATCCAGCCGCCCAGACTTTGATGTGGGAAGCGGTTGGCAACGTCCGGTGCCAAAAGCCGGCCGAGGCCCTCCATCCTTATCTCACCAAGAAACCCATGGACATTTGGAGTTGCCCCGATGAACACGAACTCATCTTCTATTTCAACGACTCGGTAAGGCGCAGGAAGCCAATAGCCACCGTGAAGTGGCTCGGCCTCACGCAGAAGTTGGATCAGCCTCAACCCGCCCCTGTACAACTCAGTTGCCCCGAGCCTCTTGAAAGATCGATGGATCCGCGAGACGTGGACGGGGGCGAAGCTCCCGTCTTCTTGTGTTGAGAGGCTGCAGAGGGTTCCGCGCGCGAACTCTACGAGTGACGCGCGATCCTGCTCTCTGGGAGCCAGCAACCAATCGAGAGGAATCGATTGGGAGGCTGCGCATTGAATTTGGCTCTGCATGTGCGCGACTAGCTAGATGGAACTAGGTGGATCTGGCTAGTCCTCGGCACGCGCGCATCACAACCGGCGGGCGCAAGAGCGGCGCCCAAGACAACTATCCATTTCATTGCTCCCCCTATCACGCGCCCCCTTGGCACAGGGTGAGGATACTGCGCTTTGCCCCACTCATTGAAGGGCACCCGGTCATCGGCCCGCGCCTGATCGCACACCGTGGACCTGCAGCAGGACTGACTATCGCCGGATAGAGCCTAACTCACTGAGCGCACTCAGATTACGCACCCCGGATGGCGTGGACTGTAGGTGCCACCCTTCAATCTCCGAAGGCGTTGTCACCGTGCTCCAGTGTAGCCACCACACGGGATGTGTCACCTGGCGACGTCCGTTCTACTACGGGTCACAAGGATGAGCGGCATGGCCAATGAGTCAGATAACGCTCTATCTGAAGTCTCGGCTTCGTACATCCAGACTGCTCAGCAGCGGCGTCAGACCGAACCACACCCAGAAAGAATGCAACGCGTTCAAATCCGATGCCGTAGCTCCTCCCTGACGTGGGCCATCAACGTCTCGAACTTGTTGGGCTGGGTCGCACGAATTCCGCTGAGAACGTCTGCCATCTGGGCCGGGCTGACCAGCCCGAGCTCCACCTCCGACGGCCTCGGTGGGTGGGGCAAGTCGATGCCGGCGCGAGGGATGTTCTTGGCAACGGCCTGTGCGGCCTGCACCGTGGCCTTGCGCTCCTGCACAAAGAAGCTTTCCGGCACGTACGTCAGCAAGCAGTCCATCGGCACCTCCGCCGCTGTCTCCATGATGTTTGGACTGGCGACGAACTGCTCCTCCAGGACAACACACATCACGAGGCTTCGCGCCGTGCTGACGACCTGTAGAGATACCGTGAGGTCATCCTCCGTCCAGTCCACCAAGTACCGAACCTGAACGCGCTCAACCCGCTCCTCCCTGGCGCTCCAACTCGGGTCACGCTGTTCGTACACCCCCAAGGTCCAGGGCTGGCTCGTCAAGTCGACCGCAGATCGCTTCAGTACGTCGCTGGCCGCCGAGTCTGCGCCGAAGTCTGGGTTGGACATGACGGCCGCACCCGGCTTCGAGGCCAGGCCCGACGTCTCCACGGCCTGAACAATCTGGTGGAGGCGGGACAGCTCTGAGGGCTCCGCGATCATCGCAGCGCTCAAGTCGTCCGCCACGGGGACGAACCAGTTGTACGTGTGCGCCTTCAAGGTGGCGACTTGCTCCAGCGGGCGAATCGGCGCCTCGCGAGGGCTGGCAGTCCAATCTTGAAGGACGGCCGTGTCAAGCGCCGCCCCTGCGCGCAGGATGGATAGGTACATGAACCCCGTTCGCTCGCGTGGAGTCGCAGGGTCCACTGGCTGGGTGTATTCGTGTTCGTAGCCGGGCCTGAAGTAGTCGGTATAGCTCATGCCATCGGGCAATGTGCGCAGCACGAGACGATACTGCAACTGCTCGCCTCGCTTAATGGGCTGCGTCTTGAATCGCACGCTCGCCCAGCAGTCGCGCGTTCGCTCGAGTCCTTCGCCCTCGACCTGTGCCAAATCCAAGATCCAGTGGCTCGTCACAGGTACCCTCTTGTCAGTGACATTCAAATACGTCAGCAAAGGTGGGCGCGCCAGTTGGACGGATTCGCTTTGCGTCGGCTCGGTGCTGAGGTGCCGGCACAGCGCAGCGAGCTGCACCAACTGCACGTACCCGGACATGCTAAGCAGCCGCGCGAAGGAGTCTGCCGCCTGGGCATTGGCAGCAGCCACGCAATGCTCGAGGTTAATGATGCCGTAATACTCGCCTCCGAACTGTTGCTGGATGTCGCTGGCAGGAGGCGACCAGCCAAAGTCCATGCAGCCGGCAACGGTCGTCGGCGCACGGGCGGGGTCAGCCAACTCGGCGTTGATGTAGGTGTCGTTGTGTATCAGGACATCGAGTGCGCCAACCGCCCATCGGGTGCTGCGGACAAACGCCGGCGCTGAGCCAGACAGCACGACCTCGTCCCACCGAAGATTGACTCCTGCGAAGTCTTCCAGCTGATGGATGGTTTGAGCCAAGCTGTTGTTGCGCATTTCAGCAGCGAGCCCATCGAGCTTCCTTGCATACTCTCGGAGGTGGTCACGAAACACGCCCGTGCTTCGATACTCGGGGCTCACGATGCGCATGTCTACTAGAAGTCGGTTTGTGGCCTCGAGGACGAAGGGCACCATGGGGCGCGTGTCGGCCATACTGAGTCTAAAAAGGCAGGGGACGGGGCCAGCCTGAGGTGGCCCGGCTTTTTCGGACACGTTAATTAAGCACTCATGGCCTCGTCATCGACACTGGCCGGCGTTCGATAGCCGAGTGTCTGATGCAGCCGCTTGCGGTTATAGAAGCCTTCGATGTAGCTGACGATCGCCATCCTGGCCGCGTCGCGCGTGGCAAAGGCTTGGCCGTGAGTGAGCTCGTTCTTCAAGGTCGAGAAGAAGCTCTCCGCACAGGCGTTGTCGTAACAGTCGCCGTGGCGGCTCATGCTTGGTAACAGGCCATGCGCAGCCATCAGCCGCCGGTAGTTGCCCGAGCTGTACAGCACGCCGCGATCGGTGTGGTGGATGAGACCCGCAGGAGGCTGCCGATGGGTGATGGCCATGCGCAGTGCCGCCGAGACAAGCGGCTCGTCGTTGCGATCGGATAGCGCCCAACCGACCACCTTGCGTGAGCACAGATCGATCAGCACAGCGAGGTACAGCCAGCCAGCCCGGGTGCTGATGAAGGTCACGTCGCCTACCCAGCACTGGTTCGGGTGTTCGGCCTGGAAGTGCCTCCGCACCAGATCCGGCGCCGTGCGCTTGTGGCGGCGAGCGTAGTGCGTGACCTTGAAGCGCCGTCGCCGGCGCGCCTCGATGCCGCACTCGCGCCTTACTCGAGCGACGCGGTGGCGACCGCACGCAATGCCTTCGGCTACCAGTGTCTTCCACACCTTGCGTGCGCCATAGGCTTCGCGCGAGGTGGCGTGGATACGCCGGACGTGGGCAGCGAGGCCCATGTCGTCGCGACGGTGCGCACTGGGCTCTCGACGGCACCAGGCGTAGTAGCCGCTGCGGCTGGTCGACAGGGCGCGGCACATGCCAGCCAGCGAGAACTGATCAGCGTGACGGCGCATGAAGTCGTACTTCATGGCAGCTCCTTGGCGAAGTACGTCGCCGCTTTTTTTAAAATGTCCCGCTCCTCCGTGACGCGGGCCAGCTCGCGCTTGAGACGCACGATCTCAGAGTGCTGGCCGGCCTTGCGCCCGGAGCCGGGGAAGGACGTCTCACCCGAGCGGGCGAGCTGGGCCTTCCACTTGTAGAGCTGGTTCCGGCGGATCCCCAAATCGATTGCCAGCTCCGACGCTGGGCGCTCGCCAGCATCGAGAAGGCGTACCGCCTCGCGCTTGAACTCCGCCGTGAATCGCTGCCGCTTGACCATCTGACACCTCCCGGGGGATTGTCCCCGTTCAAAGGTGTCCGTCAAACCCGGGCCAGCTCAGCCTCTGTTATGTTGAAGAGCCGGTTCTGAATCCACTGCCAATGCGTGGACCGGTTGTCGTCCAGAAGGCAAAACCACGCCGAGGGATCGAACATGACCGAAATCAGAGAAAGATTGCCCTCGACAGATCGTCGCTTGTCGTGTTGCTCGACTAGGAAATCTTGCAGTGTCAAATTGTTTCGCCGGTCCTCGAATGTGGCGATTTCCTCGTGCAGCGTGTTGCTGGGGCCTCGCAGTTCGGCGACCCGCGTGAGGAGGTCGATTTGCGATGCCGCTACCGCCTCCCCCTTAAGCTGGTCAAACCGCTGCTGAATCAAGGTTTGCAGTGGATCGGGGCCCCGGTTGAAGATGCCGAGCAGTTCCCCAATTTGAAAGGCCGTTCCGACCACGCCCGCGACCGAGGAGACGATGCCTGCGAAATCGCCGACCGCCTTGAAGATGTCCAGCCCCAGCTTGTACCCCTTCGGGCCGCCCCACACGCGCAAGTCCAGCAGCACCTCCTTGCTCTTCGCGAACCCGTCGAACGCAGCTTTGGCATCGTTTGCGGCGTTCTTGATTTTCGCCGTGGTGTCAGCCGCCAATGTCCAGGTGGTAGAGTAAACGGGCGTTCCTGCAGGTGGCGGCCCGGGCAGCACATTGCCAGACGCGTCCACGAAGACTCCACCGACCAACTCGAACACAAACGGTGTATTCGCCATGGCGCGGGCCCTTGCTGTTGGGTGCCCGCCGATTGGAGCACTCCCGGTGCCGCGTGTCCACATCAAGAAAGTGGATGCGGAGCGTATACCTCGTATGCACTGAGGGCCACGGCAACGATACAACTGACCTCTTGATTAGCGACCAACTTCAGCCACACAAATGACGTTCGCCGGGGCTGGAGTTCAAACGCCAGCGGCGCGCAGCAGGCGAGCGAAGATGGAGCGCAGATTGAAGCGACGGTTGAATCGATACTGGGCCTCGGCGAGGTCACGGTGGGCGTACTTGGCGAAATCGAAGGCGTGATAGGTGCCATTCAACGAGCGCTTGAGGTTGCCCAGGTACGTGTTGACCGCTTTGAACTGCTGCAGTTTGGTGCTGGCCTTGCCGCCGCCGGTGACCACGCGCTAGTAGTTGGCCCGACGATTTGCACGGTGCCGAAACTCCACAGACCGTCGGAGATGACGGTGGCCGACGGCGCGATCGAGCGTGCGGCAAACACCGACGCCTCCTCAACTGTGAGCGGCTGCTGATGCAGGCACACGAACTGCGGCTGGGCGTCGGACGTGGTCTACACCGCGGCGACGGAACGTCACCTTGTTCTCCGAGTCCCGCCAGGTCTTGCCGCCCGAGCGCTCCCCCGCCCAGGTAGGCGTCGTCAATCTCCACTCGGCCATTGAGTTGGCGATCGTCTTCACGCACGCGCATGACCTCCATGAGCTTGTGCTTGACGAGCCAGGCGGTCTTGTAGCAAACCGCCCAGGTGGAGCATGAGTTCGAGCGCGGCGACGTTGTTTTTGGATTGGGTGAGCAGATGCATGGCCAGGAACCAACGCGACAGCCCCAGCTTGGTCGCTTCGAAGATCGTGCCGCTGATGACGCTGCACTGGTGGCGACACGCTGTGCACTGGAAGTACAGCCGCCCCTCGCGCCGAAACGAACTTCTGTGCCTACAGCCGCAGGCCGGGCAGGCAAACCCGGCAGGCCATCGCGACTCGATCAGCGCCGCCTCGCACTTGTCATCGTTGCCGTAGCGGTCCATGAACTCGGCCATCGGAAGGCCAGGTTGAAATTGCACTCGGTTCATCTTTATGGTTCACCGCCCGTGGCGGCCAATCCATCTTCATCCGTCGGTAGCTCACCAGGTGAGCCTGCTGAAGCTCGTCGCTAATCAAGACTGACCTTGATGTCGATCCGCTGTCGCTCTGAACGTCCGGTATCAGGCGGCCAGTTCCAGCTCACCGCCTTCCGCTTAGGGTCGATTTGAGCCTCTTCAATAAGTCGCCAACCAGCGACCAGCTCACTCGTCCGACCGACCTACCCGAGCGCTACGCACTAGTTGTGCGTCAAACACTGCAAGAATGACGCGCCAAATTTTCTGAGAATGCAGACAACGTTGGACGGCGACCTGACAAGCAAGACGGCGAAAGCTTACAAGTTTCGAGGGGCAGGCCTCTGGAATCGCACGGCATGGCGAGGCAGACTGAACCTGTCGCGGAAGTCCTGGTGCCGCAAGGATGCCGACGCCCGACCAGGCCGCCACCCACCAGGGGTGGCCTGTTCTATTTGGGTTTCTTCCGTGCCCCAGCGTTCTTGCGCTTTGCCTTCGCTTCGGCCGACCGCTTGCGGTTCGGACCATGGGCTACGACAACCTGGGCAATTCAAGGCCTCCATCAAGTCCCGAATACTTGCACGCCGCTATTGCAGAGCTCATCAAACGGCACATCTGGCGCCAAAAATCTCATGCTGAGAGGTAGGTCGAGCTGTAGCGCCTCTGACTTGATGGCCAGCGTGGCCAGCTGAAGGAGGCGCTCCTGGTGTGCCTTCGCCACCACGACGGTAAGAAGCAAGAATATCTCCGCACGCTCATCCTGACGGTGCACCTCAGCCAAGAAGGCCGCCCTGACCGTTGCTTCCCGCTCAAACAGGCGGCGTAGGACAGCGTTCAGTCCAGCTGTCGATATGGAAGGCGGCCCTGTGAGTACCTTCGTCTCCTCAGCTATCTCGTCTTTGGTGAAGAAGCCAAGCGGCCTTCCTTCCAAGAGAGCATCGATTTCAGGGGGATAGAGCGTGACCTTGTCCAAGTTCGGGTTGAGCATCAGTGTGGCACCACGTGTCAGCTTGAAAAGGTGTCGGCCAGACATCGCCACGGTGAGGGCTGCCCCGCCCACGGCAGCTGCCTCGGATTGTTCCTTGTCGCTAAAAAAGGGCAACACGGTCTGCCCGTTGTCGGGACGCACGAACTGTATGAAGCGCATCACACCCTCCGGCGGACTCTCCACCGGCACATGAGCGTAAACCGTCGCATCAAGCAACGCTTTGAAGACCGCCTCCTGAGCGTCTTCAGAGTTTGCTCCCAGTGGTGTAGTCCGTGCAGCAGCCAACAATTTCGCAAGCGCGTTGTTCGCCATCTTTGCCATTAGATTGAACCTGCTTGATCACTTCCCCGGTGGGTGATGTCGGGGTAGGGTTGACGGTAATGGCCAAGACTGCAGGAACGCTTCCTAGCCTAGGATTTCGATGGCGCCGCGCCGAACTGTACGCACTTGACGCATTGCATCCTCAGCATTGGGCGAAGCCCCGCTCGCCAACTCCGGCCCGCGCTTGGGTTGAGGTGGTATAGCCTACCAATCACCGATGGGCCAGCCGTTGTGCACTGATGGGGGCTGTTGGTCTCCGGATCATCTGTCACCCGTTCCAGCGGCCCCTCTATTGCTAAGGATCTAATCAACGGATCGCCTCACGCTAAGTGTTCGGAGCTCGCATGCTGTCCGTCTGTTTACTCGTGGGTTGCACTTCCTGATCCTATAGGCCGCGCCCTATCTAAGGCATTCTCAGAGACCGGGACATCCCAGTAATCTTCACCGAGTCGGCTGGTCCATATAAATGTGCTGGCGAAGGTGCTCATGGGCACAGAAGAGTGACGGCTGAATTGCTTGACTGGACTTCCGCCGAAGTTCGCACGATCGGAGTTCAAGCAGATCGAGTTGACGAGTTCACGCTCTGCGGTGCCGGCAGAACCTGCACCGTTTCGCATAAACCAAGAGGCCAAGTGCTTCGCTGCGGACCACATCAATGCGCAACCCTGACCGATGGAATGTTGAGCAAGGACCGTAGGAAGTGCTGCGGCAGCCGGCCGTGCCAGCGCCGGGTTGAGATTGTGCGCCGCCAGCGCGTGTTCACCGAATGCCAAGCATTCCCCAATGGCTAGCGACTCCCACGTTTGCAAAATGACTTCACGTGAGCGCGCCGTCGACTCGAATGTATCCATGCAGGCACGAATCTGTTGCGGCAGACTCCTGCCATGACAAATCCTTGCAGTCTGTACTTGAGGTGCATGCTTCCGCCTCTAGGCTGATCATTGAATGCGACACGATTCAAGGTCCAGCTTAGATGAATCATCAACGGCAAATGCAACCCAAAAACGTCCAATCATGACAAGCAAAAACCCCCGATTTCTCGGGGGCTTATAGACAAAAACGCAACAATTTCGCTCTAAGGTATGGGCTAGAACGGAATCTCGTCGTCCGCGAAGCCGCTGTCGGCTGGGGCCGGGGACTGGCGCGGCGGGTTGCCGTAGTCGCCGCCGCGCGACTGGCCGCCGCCCTGGCGCTGGCCGCCGCTCTGCGGACGTTCCCGCTGGAAGCCACCGCCACCGCCCGCGCCGCCTTCGCTGCCGCCGCCGAGCATCTGCATCTCGCTGGCGATGATGTCGGTCGAGTAGCGCTCGACGCCCTGCTTGTCCGTGTACTTGTCGGTGCGCAGCGAACCTTCGATATAGACCTGGCGGCCCTTCTTCAGGTACTCGCCGGCGATCTCGGCCAGCCGGCCGAACAGCTTCACGCGGTGCCACTCGGTGCGCTCCTGCTTCTCGCCGCTCTGCTTGTCGGTCCACGACTCGGAGGTGGCCAGGTTGAAGCTGCAGATCGCGGTGCCGCCGCCGGTGTGGCGCATTTCGGGATCCGCGCCCAGGTTGCCGACCAGGATGACTTTGTTGACGCCACGTGCCATGGGAATGTCCTCGTTGAGCCGGCCGCAAGTATGCGATGGGTTGCGGCCGGAGTGGTGGATCAGGCTGGCTATCATAACCGCGGGAAGGGCCGAGTCCAGACGCGGAAAACCTGAACCGCGGGTCGGCGCCGTCCGCTGCCGGCGGTCGGCGCCGAACGGCGGGCGCCGGGCGTTCAGTTCCCGATGAAGCGGTGGCCCACGCCGGGCTCGGTCTTCAGCCAGCGCGGGTTGGCCGGGTCGTCGCCCAGTTTCTGCCGCAGCTTGCCGATCACGATACGCAGGTATTGGCTGTCACTGGTATGCGTTGGCCCCCACACCTCGCGCAGCAGCTGCTGCTGGGTGACCACGCGGCCGGCGTGCCGCAGCAGCAGCGCCAGCACGGCGTATTCCTTGCGGGTCAATGCCAGCGGCGCGCCGTCCAGGCTCACCTCGCGCCGTGCCAGGTCGACGGCCAGATGGCCGTCGTCGTAACGCGGCGGATGTTCCGGCGCACCCGGCCGGTTGCGCAGCAGTGCCCGCAGCCGCGCCATCAGTTCCTGGATGCCGAACGGCTTGGTCATGTAGTCGTTGGCGCCGTGGTCCAGCGCGCTCACCTTCTCGCTCTCGGCGTTGCGCACCGACAGCATCAGCACCGGCAGCTGGCTCCACTGGCGCAGCTCGGCCAGCACCGCGTGGCCCTCCATGTCGGGCAGGCCGAGGTCGAGGATCACCAGGTCCGGCGACTGCGTGGCCGCCAGCGCCAGGCCCTCCGCGCCGGTGGCGGCCAGCAGCACCTCGTAGCCTTCGGCGCGCAGGCCGATGTCGAGGAAGCGGCGGATCTGCGGCTCGTCGTCGATCACCAGCACGCGGGGCGAGGCATTCATGGCGCACGGTCGGGAGGTGGGGGCAGCGGCAGGGTAATACGGATCGTGGTGCCGCCGCCGTCGCGCGGCAACGCCTCCACGCCGCCGC
Organism: Rhodanobacter sp. LX-99; assembly: GCF_018599185.1. Taxonomy (NCBI): domain Bacteria; kingdom Pseudomonadati; phylum Pseudomonadota; class Gammaproteobacteria; order Lysobacterales; family Rhodanobacteraceae; genus Rhodanobacter; species Rhodanobacter sp. LX-99. The sequence goes on from NZ_JAHFVL010000003.1 coordinate 454,885, forward strand.
CGTGCGCGCCGATCATGCCGCGGCAGATCGCCAGGCCGAGGCCGGTGCCCTGGCTGGCGCGGTCGCCGCGCGACACCGAGTAGAACATGTCGAAGATCAGCGCCCGCTCCGCCTCCGGGATGCCGGGGCCGCGATCGCTGACGTCGATCAGCAACCGGTCGCCCTCGTTCCGAACCACCAGTTGCACCGCTTCGCCGGCGGGCGAGAAGCGCGCGGCGTTCTCCAGGATGTTGAACAGCGCCTGTTCGATCAACGCCGGGTGCACGAACAGCAGCAGCGTGTCGGACGGCAGCATGGTCTCCACCCGAAGCGTCGGAAACAGCTTGCACAGGCGACCGACCGCAGCGGCGGCGATCTCGGCGACATCGGTCCAGTCGCGGTTGAGCTTGAGCGTGCCGTGGCCGAGCCGGGTCATGTCGAGCAGGTTCTGGATATAGCAGTCCAGCCGCTGGCCCTCGCCCAGGATCGCCTCCAGCAACTCGCGGCGCTCGCCCGGCAACAGCTGCTCGCCGTAGCTGGCCAGCGTGTCTGCCGCGCCGATCATCGAGGCCAGCGGCGAGCGCAGGTCGTGCGATACGGACGACAGCAGCGCGTTGCGCAGACGCTCGGTCTCGCCCTGCACGCGGGCTCCCTCCAGTTCGTCGGCCAGGCGCGCGCGCTCCAGTGCTTGGCCGATGTCCTGCACCATCGCCAACGCCAGGCTGCGCTGGTCCTGGTCGGGCGCGCCGTTGTCCGCGGCAAGCCGCAGCGCGGCCACACCGAGCCGGTTCTCTTCGCTGCCGAACGGGAGCATCCAGTACGGCGCGGCATTGAGCGTGTCGGTATGGCGGCCAGCCTGCGCCGCGTGCCGCTCGCACCAGTCCGCGGCGGCCAGGTCCTGTGCCGACAGGGCCGCTTCGCGCGGGGCGAAGGCGGCCACCTGCAACTGGCCGCTGGCGTCGCGGGCAAGGATCGTTGCTTCGCCACGCAAGGCCTGCGCCAAGGCTGTAGCGCCCGCCTTGCGGATGCCCTCGGCGTCAGTGCTGGTGGCCAGCCGCTGGCCCAGCGCCAGCAGAGCACGCGACTGCACCTGGGTGGCACGCAACGACTCCACCTGGCTGGCCAGCCGCGTCGCCAGGTGGCTGCATACCAGCGCCACGATCAGGAACAGGCTGACCGCCAGCACATCGTCGAAATTCGCGATCGCCAGCGTGTAGCGCGGCGGCGCGAAGAAAAAGTTGTCGCCGAGGAAACACAGAATGGCGGTATAGACGGCCACCGCCATGCGCGTGCGCACCGCCACCGCCAGCACCGCGGTGAGGAAGATCAGCGACAGATTGGCCACCGACAGGTAGCGATCGGCGACAAACGACAGACCCAACGCGACCAGCGTGGCGAGCGTGGCGTAGGCGTATTCGCCGCGCGAGCCCCGCCCGCCGGCAAAGCGCAGCCGGCGCCGCGACGCCGCCCGCTCGCTCGGCGTGGCGATGATGGTCAGCTCCAGGTGCGCGCCGCGGCGCAGCAGCTGCTGGGTCAGCGAGCGGCCGACCATGCGCGCCAGCGGGCGCTCGCGGGTGCGCGCCAGCAGGATCTGGCCCACGCCCTCGCGGTCGGCATGCGCCAACAGTTCGTCGGCGATGGTCGCGCCGCGCAGCACCACGGTGTCGCCGCCGAGTCGGCGCGCCAGCCGCAGCGCCGCCTCCAGCCGCTCGCGCCGGGCCGGCTCCAGCCGTGCGCCGGTGTCGACGAAGGCTACGCCCCACGGCGCGCCGCGGCGCTCGGCGATGCGCCGCGCCACGCGCACCAGGTATTCGCTCTGTGCATGGCCGTCGATCGCCGCCAGCACGCGGCGGCGCACCGGCATCGTGCCGCCGCGCGCCAGCATCGACTCGCGCAGGTCGCTGTCGACGTGGCCGGCCATGGTGTCCATCGCCAGCTCGCGCAGCGCGCCCAGGTTGGTCGGCGAGAAGAACGCATCCAGCGCCGCCGCCGCGGTCTCCGGCACGTAGACCTTGCCCTGCTTCAGCCGCCCGATCAGCTCGCGCGGCGGCAGGTCGACCAGCACGATGTCGCGGGCGCGGTCGAGGAACGCATCCGGCACCCGCTCGCGCACGTTGACCCCGGTGATCCGGCGCACCTGGTCGTTGAGGCTTTCCAGGTGCTGCACGTTGAGCGCGGTGTAGACCTCGATGCCGGCGTCGAGCAGCTCGGCGATGTCCTGCCAGCGCCGCTCGTGCCGCCCGCCGGGCAGGTTGCTGTGGGCCAGTTCGTCCACCAGCAGCACGGCCGGTCGGCGCTCCAGCGCGGCATCCAGATCGAACTCCGTGAAATCGCGGCCCTGATAGTTCACCTTCCGGCGCGGCAGCACCTCCAGCCCTTCCAGCAGCGCCGCCGTCTCGGCGCGGCCGTGCGTCTCGACCAGGCCGACCACCACGTCCACGCCCTGCCGCTTCAGCTCGCGCGCGGCCGACAGCATGGCGTAGGTCTTGCCGACCCCCGCCGCGGCGCCGAGGAACACCTTCAGCCGCCGGCTGTCGCCGTGCGCCGTGCCGAGCAGGGCATCGGCGCGTGCTTCGCGGGAGGGTTCGCTCATGCCAGGGCCGGTCCGGGGAATGGCGCTACGGTAGCGCGATCAGCTGCCATGCGCCTGCGCCGCATCCAGCGCCAGGTTGAGTTGCAGCACGTTCACCCGCGGCTCGCCGAGCAGGCCGAACTGGCGGCCGCGGGTGCATGCGTTCACCAGCGCCTGCACCCGCGCAGGACTCAGCCCGCGCGCCCTTGCCACCCGCGCCAGCTGGTACTGCGCCGCGGCGGGACTGATCTCCGGGTCGAGCCCGCTGCCCGAGGCGGTGACCAGGTCCACCGGCACCGGTGCGCTGTTGCCCGGATCGGCCGCACGCAGCGCGGCGATGCGCTGCTTCACCGCCTCGGTCAGCGCCGGATTGGTCGGGCCCTGGTTGGAACCCGACGAGGCAATGGCGTTGTACGGGTTCGGCGCAGTGGCCGACGGCCGGCCCCAGAAGTATTTTGGCTCGGTGAACGACTGGCCGATCAGGGTCGAGCCGACCGGCCTGCCGTCCTTCACGATCAGGCTGCCCTTGGCCTGGCCCGGAAAGATCAGCTGGGCCAGCCCGGTGGCGGCGAGCGGATAGAGCACGCCGGTGATCGCGGTCATCAGCAACAACAGGGTGAAGGATTGGCGCAATAGTTTGCTCATGGGATGTCCTCAGAAACTTCCTTGCAGCATCACGAAGCCGCGCGAACCGCCGACATCGCGCGTGTCACTGGCATCGAGGAAGCTGGCAGTGCGGCGGTAGAAGTCCGCGTTGGTGGCGTAGGCAAGGCCCGCGCTCAACGACCAGTGCGCGGCAAGCTGGTACTTCAGCATGGCGCCAAAATCGCTGTAGCTTGGGTTGCGCGCGCCGTTGGCCAGCGGCGTGACCAGGGTGGTGGTGTAGTGCGTGTGGCCGGCATGCAGCGCCAGGCTCCATGCGTCGGTCAACGGGAAGATGGCGTCCAACTGCAGGTAACCGGTGCCTCTGGAATCGCCGCGATAGCCCTGCTCCGTGTCCACCCCGAAATAATCGGTGAGCGCACGGTTGTACTTCAGCGTGAACTGCTTCCAGCTCAGCGCGACGTTGGCCTCGACCGTATTGAGCGAACGCGATGCGAGCCCGGCCCGATCGAGATTGGCGCCGGGATAGACGTAGCCATAGATGCCGGCACGCCACGACCAGTCGTTGCCGATCGCCTGGCCGTAGCTGGCGTACAGATCCAGCTCCATCGCACCGCCCGGATAGCTGCGCTCGCTGATGCTCGAACCCCAGAAGCCGGCCGCGAAGCCATTCGGATTGGCGTAGTCGGCACCGCCCTGGACCGCCGGACGACCCCAGCTCTGGGTGAGGCCGCGGAACAGGTAATCGGAGGTCAGCGCAACATTGCCGGTGATGCTGCTTGCCGGCATGCCGTTGGCGAGGCCGGGGACGAGTGCCGCGGCGAGCGTGGCGATGGCGAGGGTGCGCATCAGGACAGCCCCAGCAGGACCAGCAGCAGGTCGATGAGCTTGATGCCGAGGAACGGCACCGCGATGCCGCCGAGCCCGTAGACCAGCAGGTTGCGGCGCAGCAGCGCAGCGGCGCCGAGCGCGCGGTACTTCACGCCCTTCAGCGCCAGCGGAATCAGGCAGATGATGATCAGCGCGTTGAAGATCACCGCCGACAGGATCGCGCTCTGCGGCGTGGCCAGGTGCATCACGTTGAGCGCATCGAGCGCCGGGTAGGTGGTGGCGAATGCGGCCGGGATGATCGCGAAATACTTGGCGATGTCGTTGGCGATCGAGAACGTGGTCAGCGCGCCGCGGGTGATCAGCATCTGCTTGCCGATCTCGACCACCTCGATCAGCTTGGTCGGGTTGGAGTCGAGGTCGACCATGTTGCCGGCTTCCTTGGCCGCCTGCGTGCCGGTGTTCATCGCCACCGCCACGTCGGCCTGGGCCAGCGCCGGCGCGTCGTTGGTGCCGTCGCCGCACATCGCCACCAGCCGGTTCTCGGCCTGGATGCTGCGGATCAGTCTCAGCTTGGCTTCCGGCGTGGCCTCGGCGAGGAAGTCGTCGACGCCGGCCTCGGCGGCGATGGCCGCGGCGGTAAGCGGGTTGTCGCCGGTGATCATGATGGTCTTGATGCCCATCCGGCGCATCTCGGCGAAGCGCTCCTTGATGCCGCCCTTGACGATGTCCTTCAGCTCGATCACGCCCAACGCGGTCGTGCCCTCGGCGACGATCAGCGGGGTGGCGCCGCGACGCGCGATGTCCTCGGCCATGCGCCTGACCAGCGGCGGCAGGTGATTGCCGGTGGCCTCCAGGTATTTCTCCACGGCATCCAGCGCGCCCTTGCGGATGAGCCGCGTGCCGATGTCCACGCCGCTCATGCGGGTCTGCGCAGTGAACGGCACGAACCGCGCCTGCAGGGTTTCGAGCTGCTGCTCGCGCAGGCCGAACCGGTCCTTCGCCAGCACCACCACGCTGCGCCCTTCCGGCGTCTCGTCGGCCAGCGAGGCGAGCTGCGCGGCTTCGGCCAGGATGCTCTCCCCCACGCCGGGCGCGGGCAGGAACGCCACCGCCTGGCGGTTGCCCAGGGTGATCGTGCCGGTCTTGTCCAGCAGCAGCACGTCGACATCGCCGGCCGCCTCCACCGCGCGGCCGGAGGTGGCGATCACGTTGGCGCGGATCATCCGGTCCATGCCGGCGATGCCGATCGCCGACAGCAGCGCGCCGATGGTGGTGGGGATCAGGCAGACCAGCAGCGCGACCAGCACGGTCAGCGTGATCGGGCTGCCGCTGCCGGCGGCCTGCACGCTGTAGATCGAATACGGCAGCAAGGTGGCGCAGGCCAGCAGGAAGATCAGGGTGAACTTGGCCAGCAGGATGGTCAGCGCGATCTCGTTCGGCGTCCTGCGCCGCCTGGAACCTTCCACCATCGCGATCATGCGGTCGAGGAAGCTCTCGCCCGGGTTGCTGGTGATGCGTACGACCAGCCAGTCCGACAGCACGCGGGTGCCGCCGGTGACCGCATTGCGGTCGCCGCCGGACTCGCGGATCACCGGCGCGGATTCGCCGGTGATCGCGCTCTCGTCCACGCTGGCCGCGCCGATCACCACCTCGCCGTCGCCGGGCATCTGCTCGCCCGCCTCGACCAGCACGTGGTGGCCGCTGCGCAACTCGCTGGACGGCACGAAGGTGATCGCCGCATGGCGGTCGGCCGTAGCCAGCTTCTTCGCGATCACGTCTTTGCGCGAGCCGCGCAAGGCATTGGCCTGCGCCTTGCCGCGGCCTTCCGCCAGCGCCTCGGCGAAGTTCGCGAACAGCAGGGTGAACCACAGCCACAGGCCGACCCAGAAGATGAAACCGGTGGGCGCTTCGCCGTGGCCGGCGAGCGCCTGCACCCACAGCGCCGTGGTCAGCACGCTGCACACGAACACCACGAACATCACCGGATTGCGGAACTGCACCCGCGGCGACAACTTGCGGAACGCATCGGCAACGGCTGCGAGCACCAGCTCGCGATGGAAGCCACTTGCAGCTTGAGTATGTGCGGTCATGGCTCAGTGTCCCGACATCAGGGATTCGGCGATCGGCCCCAGGGCCAGCGCCGGCAGGAAGGTAAGTGCGCCGACCACGATCACCACGCAGGCCAGCAGCGCGACGAACAGCGGCGTGTGCGTGGGCAGCGTGCCGGCGGATTCGGGCACATGCCGTTTGGCGGCGAGCGAACCGGCCATCGCCAGCATCGCGATGGCGAGCGGGAAGCGCGCCAGGAACATGCACGCGCCCAGCAGCACGTTCCAGAACGGCGTGTTGGCGGAGAGGCCGCCGAACGCGCTGCCGTTGTTGTTCGACGCCGAACTGACCGCGTACAGCATCTCGCTGAAACCGTGCGCACCGGGATTGGCCACGCCCGCCGCGCCGGCCGGCAGCGTCACCGCGATCGCCGTGCCGATCACCACCAGCGCGCACGGCAGCAGCACCGCGAGGCTGGCCATCTTCATTTCGTGGGCCTCGATCTTCTTGCCGAGGTATTCCGGCGTGCGGCCCACCATCAGCCCGGCGATGAACACCGCCACCACGGCGAACGCGAGCATGCCGTACAGACCGGAGCCGACGCCGCCGAAAATCACCTCGCCCAGCTGCATCAGCCACATCGGCACCAGGCCGCCGAGCGGGGTCAGCGAATCGTGCATCGCGTTCACCGCACCGCACGAGGCGGCCGTGGTGATCGCCGCGAACAGGCCGGACGAGGCGATGCCGAAGCGCGTCTCCTTGCCCTCCATGTTGCCGCCGGCCTGCAGCGCCGAGGCGTGCGCATCCACCGCCAGCCCGTGCAGCGCCGGGTTGCCGGCCTGCTCCGCCGCGACCAGGCCGATCGCCAGCGGGACGAAGATCAGCAGCATCGTGGCGAGGATCGCCCGGCCCTGCCGCCGGTCGCCGACCATGCGGCCGAACATCACGCACAGGCCGCCGGGGATCAGGAAGATCGCCAGCATCTCGATGAAGTTGGAGAACGGCGTGGGGTTCTCGTACGGATGCGCCGAGTTCGCGTTGAAGAAGCCGCCGCCGTTGGTGCCGAGCAGCTTGATCGCGACCTGCGAGGCGGCCGGGCCCATCGGCAGCGTCTGTGTGGTGACCGCCGCCTGCGTGCCCACGTCGTGGCCGGCGGCGTCCTCCGCGATCGTGGAGTAACTGCCCGCCTGCAGCACCGGCACGTCGACATACGGCCTGAAGTTCTGCACCACGCCCTGCGAGACCAGCAGCAGGCTCATCAGCAGCGACAGCGGCAGCAGCACGTACAGCGTGCTGCGCGTGAGGTCGACCCAGAAGTTGCCGATGCTGAGCGCGCTGCGCCGGCTGAAGCCGCGCACCACCGCCACCAGCACCGCGATGCCGGTCGCCGCGGAGAGGAAGTTCTGCACCGCCAGGCCCAGCATCTGGGTCAGGTAGCTCATCGTCGACTCGCCGGCGTAGCCCTGCCAGTTGGTGTTGCTGGCGAAGCTGATCGCGGTGTTCATCGCCGAATCCGGCGCCACCGCGGCGAAATGCTGCGGGTTCAGCGGCAGCCATGGCTGCGTCCGCTGCAGCGCATATACGGCCAGCAGGCCGAGCACGTTGAACAGCAGCATGGCCAGCGCGTAGCGCTTCCAGCCCATTTCATCGCTGCTGCTGATGCCGCACAGACGATAGATGCCGCGCTCCACGCGGCCGCCGAAGCGGGTGATGCGGTTCGGCGCATCGGCGAAGACCAGCGCCATGTAGCTGCCGACCGGCTTCACCAGCAGCAGCAAGACGAGCAGGAACAGGCCGGTCTGGAGAAAATCATTCGTGGTCATTCGAACCACTCCGGTTTGAGCAGGGCCACGCACAGGTAGCCGGTCAGCGCCACCGCGATCAGCGTGGCGAGGACATAAAGGACATTCATGGCAGGGAACTCACGCTCGGGAAGGCGGATGAGGAAGGCGGTGGATGCGGCTCATTGGCGCGGGCCGAGCCGGTCGCAGAGCAGCAGGAAGCCGAGCACGGCCGCGCACAGCACGAGCAGGAACAACAGGTAGACGAAATCCATCGAGGCCGCCTCAGGGATGAGGCGGGCACTGTAGGAAGCGCCGTATAAGAAAGGGGTAGCGATTCGGCCGATCCGCGTATGCAACGCGTAAATTTTCGGCGGGTGGCGATCAGCCGGTGGCGCGTGCGGCTCCGTCATCCGCAACGCCCACCGACGAAGGCAGCCGATCGACCGGATAGCCAGCCGCGTCCCACGCATCCAGCCCGCCGAGCAGCGGACGTACCCGGCGGTAGCCTTGCGCGATCAGGATCTTGGCGACCCTGGCCGCGGACACCTCGTTCGGGCAGTTGCAGTAGACCACCAGCTCGCGATCGAACGGGATGTCGTGCACGCTGCGGTCGATGCCGCGGTCGTCGAGCAGCAGTGCGCCGGGGAGCACCCGCGCATCGAGCAGCCGCGACCCCTCCGCCCGCACGTCGAGTACCACCGGCGCCGGCTCCGACCTCAGCGCCCGCTCCAGTTCCTCGACCGTGATGCGCGCCATGCGCAGCGTGCGCAGCAGGTGCCGGCGCTGCCACCAGCGCGCGACGACGTACAGCGCCAGCAGGCCCAGCAGCACCTCCAGCGCGAGCGTGCCGGCATTCGCGATGGCCGCCAGCAGGTCGTCGATCTGTGCGGCGAAGGCATAGCCCAGCCCGACCGCCACCGCGGCCCACAGCAGCGAACCCAGCCCGTCGAAAAACATGAACCGCGACAGCGGCAGGCCCATCGCGCCCACCAGCGGCGGCGCCACCGTAGCCAGTCCGGGCACGAATTTCGCGATCAGCAGGACCTGCCCGCGCCAGCGCTGGAACTGCAGCTCGGAGCGCTGCACGCACGAATCCGGCGACAGCGAGATGCGGCACAGCAGGCGCATCACGCCCGCGCCGTAGCGCCGGCCGGCCGCGTACCACAGCGCGTCGCTGAGCAGGCAGGCAATCACGGCGACCAGCAGCACGCCGACCGCCGGCACCTGTCCGCCCGCCGCCAGCGCACCGGCCACCACCAGCGTCGGCACCGCCGGCACCGGTGCGCCAAGCTGGGTCACCAGCACGTTGAGGAACACCAGCAGCACGCCGTACTGCGCGATCAGCGTGATGATTTCATGAGCCATCGGAGCGGTACTCGATGCACGATGCGGCAACGCCGCGCGCACCCATGATTGGGCCGCCGGGCGGCTATTGCAAACCCTTCGAGTCCCTAAACGGGCAGTGCCTGTATGGCCATCGCACGGCCGATCCGCCGCGAGCCGGCGATCACCAGCGGCAGCCACAGCAGGGTCAGCGCCGCGGCGCAGACGAACACGCCGTCCGGGCCGAGCCGGCCCAGCGCGATGCCGCCGAACGTGCCACCCACGAACGCGCCGATGAACTGGCTGGTCGAGTAGGCACCCATCGCCGCGCCGCGCAGATGTTCCGGGGCCAGCCGCGAAACCAGGCTGGGCAGCGCCGCCTCGAGCAGGTTGAACGCGGAGAAGAACACCGCCGCGGCCACGCTGAACGCGGCCAGGTGGCTGCCGGACAGCGCGAAGCCGAGCAGGGCCAGCCCGATCGCCACCACGCACACCGTCACGATGCGCAGGCTCTGCGCGATCTCGCGCATATGGTGCATGGTCGCGCCCATCACGAAGGCGGCCACCGTCATCACCGGCAGGTACAGTTCCCAATGCCGGTTCACCGGCAGGTGCAGCGTGTTCGCCAGCAGCAGCGGCAGTCCGACGAAGCTGGCGGTGAGCAGGGCATGCAGGAAGAACACCGAGCCGTTCAGCACCAGCATGCGGCTGTCGCGCAGCATCGCCAGCACCGGGCCGAAACCCGCCGCGGCCGGCGCGCGCGCGCGTACCGGCGTGGGCACGATCAGCCACAGCAGCGCCAGCGAAACCAGCGCCAGGATCGAGGTGGCGGCGAACAGGCCAGGCAACCCGGCGATCGCCTCCAGCGGCGGCCCCAGGATCAGCGCCAGCAGGAACGCCAGGCCGATCGACACGCCGATGATGCCCATCGCCTTGCCGCGGTTTTCCTCGGCGGTGAGATCCGCCGCCAGCGCGATGCCGGCGCCGGCCACCGCGCCCATGCCCTGCACGGCGCGACCGATCGCGATGCCGGTGAGGGTGTGCGACATCGCCGCGATCAGCCCGCCTGCAGCAAACAGCAGCAGGCCCAGGGTGATCGCCGGCTTGCGCCCGATGCGGTCGGACAGCAACCCCAGCGGGATCTGCAGCAGCACCTGGCCGATGCCGTAGACGCCCAGCGCCAGCCCGATCATGAAGCCGGTGGAGCCGGGCATCGTCTTCGCGTACAGCGAGAACACCGGCATGATCAGGAACAGGCCGAACAGGCGCAGGCTGATCACGCAGGCCAGCGTCAACGCGCTGCGCAGTTCCAGGCTCGTGAGTTTGCTCACCGGGGGAGGGGTGTCGATAGAGGCATGGCCGGCATTATAAGGTCGCGCCCCGTGCAGCGGTTTGTGGCGACATGTCGCGGCGCAACTTCCTGCACCCTCTATAATCACTTTCTACGCCGCTGTGATGCCTCCATGAATTTGATGCCCGCCGACGCCACCCGCCCCGCCGACTTCGCCCAGGTGCGCGACCTCGCCGCCGCCGACATGCAGCGCGTCGACGCGCTGATCCGCCAGCGGCTGTCCTCCGACGTGGTGCTGATCAACCAGATCGCCGACCACATCATCGCCGGCGGCGGCAAGCGGCTGCGCCCGATGCTGCACGTGCTGGCCGCCGGTGCCGCCGGCTACCGCGGCGAACGCCACACCAAGCTCGCCGCGATCATCGAGTTCATCCACACCTCCACGTTGCTGCACGACGACGTGGTCGACGAATCCGACCTGCGCCGCGGCCGCAAGACCGCCAACGCGCTGTGGGGCAACGCCGCCAGCGTGCTGGTCGGCGACTTCCTGTACTCGCGCTCGTTCCAGCTGATGGTGGAACTGGACGACATGCGCATCATGCGCATCCTCGCCGACACCACCAACACGATCGCCGAGGGCGAAGTGCTGCAGCTGCTCAACATCGGCAACGCCGACGTGAGCGAGGCGGCCTATCTCGCCGTGATCGAACGCAAGACCGCCGTGCTGTTCGCCGCCGCCACCGAACTGGGCGGCATCCTCGGCGGCCTGCCCGAAAAGCAGGTGAATGCACTGCGTTGCTATGGCATGGAACTCGGCTACGCGTTCCAGATCGCCGACGACCTGCTCGACTACACCAGCGACGCCGGCACGCTGGGCAAGAACATCGGCGACGACCTCGCCGAGGGCAAGCCGACCCTGCCGCTGATCTACGCGCTGGAGAAAGCGAACCCGGAACAGGCGCAGTCGCTGCGCCACGCGATCGAGCACGGCGGCCTCGATTCGCTCGACCGCATCATCGCCTCGATCCGCGACTCCGGCGCCCTGGAACGCACCCGCGAACGCGCCCTGCGCCACGCCCATGCCGCCCGCGCCGCCCTCGCCACCCTGCCATCCTCGGCCCACCGCGACGCCCTGGCCACCCTGGCCGACTACTCGGTGCAGCGCACGTTCTGAAGACGTGGCGGCTTTCCCCCCCGATCTCACCCTCTTCCATCCACCCTGAGCCCGCCCCTCCGTTCGTCCTGAGCCGGCCCCCTTCCGTTCGTCCTGAGCCTGTCGAAGGATGGGCGGAAGGAGCCCGCAGCGATGGCCAGGCACCCGGCAACGCCCTTCGACAAGCTCAGAGCCTGCCCCGGACTTGATCCGGGGGCGAACGTTTTTTCCGGCGCACCCCGACCGATTGGCTCGCCTGCGGAAACCCATCGTTCAGCCACCAACGCTGGCAGCCTCGCCGTCAATCGGCCAGACTTCGCCCCATGTTCCGTTTGCGCTCAACCCGCTGGCTGTGGTGTCTCGCGGCGACCCTGCTGCCGCTGGCGGCGGCGCATGCCGACGGGGACGGCTGGCGCTACGACACGGTGCACAGCCAGGTCGTCTTCAGCATCAGCCACAACGGCTACTCGCGTCCGTTCGGGCGGCTGCACATCGCGCGCGGCTGGCTGCGTTTCGACCCGGGCGACTGGAGCACGGCGGCGACCGAGCTGGACATCGACCTGGCCAGCCTGGACATGGGCGACGCCGATTGGAACAAGGCGGTGTGCAAGCCGGCCCTGCTCGACTGCGCGAACCACCGCTACGCGCACTTTCGCAGCACCGGCATCGAGCGCAAGGACGACCAGCACGGCGTGCTGCACGGGCAATTGACCTTGCGCGGCGTCACCCGTCCGCTGGACCTGGCATTCACCTTCAACCGTGCCGCCAAGACCATCTACGAGCCGCACAAGGTGGCTGGCTTCTCGGCTACCGCCAGCCTGGACCGCAACGACTTCGGCATCACCGCCAACCCCAACTCGATCGGCGCCGGCGTCAACGTGTGGCTGGAGCTGGAGGCGACCAGCGACGAGCATGCCGTTCCATCCGCGAAGGAGCAACCATGAGTCTGCGCAGCAACGACCGCCAGTGGGGTTCGGTCGCCAAGTTCTTCCACTGGGTCATCGCGCTGGGCATCCTCGGCAATGGCCTGTTCGGCTTGCTGATGGACCTGGCGCATTCGCCGATGCAGAAGATCAACTGGCTGGCCCTGCACAAGTCGATCGGCCTGACCGTGCTGGCGCTGGTGCTGCTGCGCATCGCGTGGCGCTGGGCCGACCGCCGCCCGTCCGAGGAACCGGCACCGCGCTGGCAGCGACTCGCCGCGCAGGCGGCGCATGGCGTGCTGTACGTGCTGATCGTGCTGCTGCCGCTCAGCGGCTGGTGGTTCAATTCGGTCACCGGCAAGCCGCTGCAGTGGTTCAAGCAGTTCAACCTGCCGGCGCTGGCGGCGAAGAACGACGCGCTGCGCGATCTTGCGCACGGCGTGCACGAGTACCTGTTCTGGTTCCTGCTGCTGGTGCTGGTGGCGCATGTCGGCGGCGCGCTGAAGCACCACGTGTTCGACAACGACAACGTGCTGCGCCGGATGCTGCCGTTCGGCCGCCTGCGCGAACGCAGCCCTTCCGAAGGAGATCAACCATGAAACGCCTCGCCATCCTGCTGGCGCTCGCCCTGCCCGGCATCGCCGCGGCCGCCGACTACACCGTGCAGCCGGCGGCCAGCACGCTCGGCTTCAGCAACACCTTCCAGGGCGAATCGTTCAACGGCCGGTTCGGCCAGTGGACCGCGGCGATCAGCTACGACGCGGCGAACCTCGCCAGCTCGAAGTTCGACGTGGAAGTGAACCTGGCCAGCGTGAACACCGGCGACAACGATCGCGATACCGCGCTGCCCGGGCCGGATTTCTTCGACACGGCGAAATTCCCGAAAGCCCATTTCGTCACCACCGGCTTCCGCCGGAACGGCGGCAAGGTGATCGCCGACGGCACGCTCACCCTGCGCGGCGTGACCAAACCGGTGAGCCTCGAGGTGACGTTCAAGCCGCAGGCGGGCGGCGCCACGCTGGACGTGGCCGGCACGGTGAAGCGGCTGGACTTCGGCGTGGGCACCGGCGACTACGCCGACACCTCGGTGATCGGCGGCGACGTGAAGGTCACCGCGCACCTGCAACTGGCACCGAAGTAACGCCGCCGCGATGGCGAGCGACACATTGTGGCGGCGCCTGCGCGGCTGGATCAGGTCCGACGGGATCAGGCCTGATCCGGGCCGCGGCGTGACCATGCCGCCTTCCCGCGACACGGCCGGTTCGACGCGGGTAGCCGACAGCCTGCGCGCCCTGCTGGACGACCCGACCATCCCGGCCGCGGTGCGCGGCGAACTGGCAAGCGACTTCGCACGCATCGAAGCCATGCTGGACAAGCTCGAGCGCGGCGAATTGCATGTCGCCGTGTTCGGCCGCGTCTCCGCCGGCAAGTCCGCGCTGGGCAATGCACTGCTCGGCCGCGAGGCGTTCGCGATGGGCGTCCTGCACGGCACCACCACCGACGCCGAACACGCGATGCTCGACGAGGCGCAGCACGACGGCCTGGTGCTGATCGACACGCCCGGCATCAACGAGCTCGAGGGCGAGGCGCGCGAACGGCTGGCGTTCGAGGTGGCCGAGGTCAGCGACCTGGTGGTGTTCGTCTGCGACGGCGACCTTACCCGCGAGGAACTCGACGCGCTGAAGACGCTCGCCGCCACCCAGCGTCCGCTGCTGCTGGCGTTGAACAAGGCCGACCGCTACGGCCGCGACGAACTGGACAGCCTGCTGCAGCACTTGCGCCTGCGCGTGACCGGCCTGGTACGTGCGGAAGACGTGCTCGCGGTGGCGGCGCATCCAGCCGCGCAGCGCGTGGTCGGGGTCGACGCGCGCGGGCACGAACAGGTGCGCGAGCAAGCGCGCCTTCCCGACGTCGCCGCCCTGCGCGAACGCCTGCTGGCGATCGCCGCACGCGAGGGCAAGACGCTGTCGGCGATCAACGCCGGCCTGTACGCCGGCCGGCTCACCGACCAGGTCAGCGCACGCATCGCGCAGACGCGCCAGGTCGTGGCGGCGAAACTGATCCGCCAATACTGCCTCGCCAAGGGCGTGGCGGTGGCGCTGAACCCGATCCCGGTGGCCGACCTGCTCGCCGCCGCCGGGCTGGACGCGGCGATGGTGGTGCAGCTGTCGCGCGTCTACGGCCTGCCGCTGACCCGCGCCGAATCCGGCCGGCTGGTGGCGGTGATCTCGGCGCAACTGGCCGCGCTGATGGGTGCGATCTGGGGCATGCAGCTGGTCGCCTCGGCATTGAAAGGCATGAGCGCCGGCCTGTCGGTCGTGGTCACCGCCGCGGCGCAAGGCGCGCTCGGCTGGTATGCCACCGTGCTGATCGGCCGCGCCGCCGAACGCTACCTGATCGCCGGCAAATCCTGGGGCGAAGCCGGCGCCAAGCGCGCCGTCGCCGACATCGTGGCCAGCCTCGACCGCGACTCGATCCTGCGCGAGGCGCGCGAGGAAATCCTCAAGCGGCTGAAAACCCGCCGCGCGTAGCGGAATTACTCCTCCCCCTGCCTTGCAGGGGGAGGTTGGGAGGGGGTTGTCCGAGCTTGCGGGGGAAGATCAAGAGCGACCCCACCCCAACCCTCCCCTGCCTTGCAGGGAAGGGAGTTCACTTCGACAGAAACGTCCGCACCGCCGCGGCATCGAACGGCCAATCCAGTTCGCGCCCGTCGCGGGCATCGCGCAGCACCGGCACGCGGGTGCCGTAGCGCTGTTCCAGCGCGTCCGCGTCGTCCACCCACACGCTGTCGAAATCCGGCGCGCGCGCCTCGGCCAGCACGGCCAGTGCGAGGTCGCACAGGTGGCAATAGTCGCGCTGGTACAGGATCAGGTAGGACATGCGCTTGCGAATGGACTGCCAAAGACGAGGGTGCCGCGTAGAATAGCCGGTTCATCTCCTTCCCCAGCAGTACAGCCATGGCCGTCAGCGTATTCGACCTGTTCAAGATCGGCATCGGACCTTCGTCGTCGCACACGGTGGGGCCGATGCGCGCCGCCGCGCGTTTCGCCGAACGCTGGCTGGAAGAGAAAGGCGCGCTGGATCGGGTCGCCCGCGTGCGCGCCGAGTTGTACGGCTCGCTGGCGATGACCGGCCGCGGCCACGGCACCGACAAGGCGGTGCTGCTCGGCTTCGAGGGCCAGCACCCGGATACGGTCGATCCCGACCAGATCCCCGCCACGCTCGAACGCATCCGCGGCACGGGCCGCATCCGCCTGCTGGGCAAGCACGAGATCGCCTTCGACGAAAAGGCCGACCTGGTCTTCAACAAGCGCCAGAAGCTGCCGTTCCACACCAACGGCATGCGCTTTTCCGCGTACGACGCCGACGGCAACGAACTGGCCAGCCGCGACTACTACTCGGTCGGCGGCGGCTTCGTGGTCAATACCGACGAGGCCGCCGAAGACCGCATCGTCGCCGACACCACCGCCCAGCCCTACCCGTTCAGCAGCGGCGACGAAATGCTGGCGCTGTGCAAGCAGCACAAGCTGACCATCGCCCAGCTGATGATGGCGAACGAGAGCGTGTGGCGTCCGGAGGCGGAGACCCGCGCCGGCCTGCTGACCATCTGGAAAGCGATGCAGGACTGCGTGACCCGCGGCCTGCGTTCGCCCGGCGTGCTGCCTGGCGGCCTGAAAGTCACCCGTCGCGCGCCGGCGATGGCCGAGGAATTGCGCAACGCGCCGGAAGCCGCGCTGCGCGACCCGCTGACCATCCTCGACTGGGTGAACCTCTACGCGCTGGCGGTGAACGAGGAAAACGCCGCCGGCGGCCGCGTGGTCACCGCGCCCACCAACGGCGCCGCCGGCATCGTGCCCGCGGTCGGTCACTACTACCTGCGCTTCTGCCCGAAGGCGGACGACGAAGGCATCGTCAATTACCTGCTCACCGCCGCCGCGATCGGCATCCTGTACAAGGAAAACGCCTCGATCTCCGGCGCCGAAGTGGGCTGCCAGGGCGAAGTCGGCGTGGCCTGCTCGATGGCCGCCGGCGGCCTCACCGCCGCGCTCGGCGGCAACGTGATGCAGGTCGAGAACGCCGCCGAGATCGGCATGGAACACAACCTCGGCCTCACCTGCGACCCGATCGGCGGCCTGGTGCAGATCCCCTGCATCGAACGCAACGCGATGGGCTCGGTCAAGGCGATCAACGCCAGCCGCATGGCGCTGAAGAGCGACGGCAAGCACCGCGTCAGCCTCGACAAGGTGATCAAGACCATGCGCGACACCGGCCGCGACATGAAGGACAAGTACAAGGAAACCAGCCGCGGCGGCCTCGCGGTGAACGTCATCGAGTGCTGAGTCTCGCTCACCCCTTGTAGGAGCCCGCTCGCGGGCGATGCTTCACGTAGAAGCGCACCCTACAAACGTCGCGACATTCCTGGTCAGGACTTGCGGTGTGATGATTTGGTGTCTGCCATGGGTTTGGCCGGACTCGAGCGCCTTGAAGCCGTTGCCGCAAAGGCCATGATCACCTCGCACACGGCCTTCTGCTGCGTCGGTGGCAGCGTGCGGTAGATGTCGAAAACCTTCTGGTCGTCATAGAGCGGCGCATCCTCCTTGACCTGCCTGGCCGCGCGAACGCCACGCGAAGCACGATCACCGAACAGCAGGAAACAGGGATCCGCCTTCAGCCAGTCTGCCAGCGCGACCAGCTTTTCGTACTCGGGTATCGCCCCGTCATTCAACCAGCGCGAAGCCGTCGTAAAGCTCACCGAAGCGCCCTTGAACCGAACGTTGAACTGCGTTGACAGCACGCCCGGGCGCGGCTCATAGCCCTGCGCGGTCATCGCGGCAGCCAGGCGTTTCGAGAATTCGGCGCGTACGTTGCTCATCCTTCGGCAACTTACCGATCACTCCCCACTACCAGTTCACGTTACGAGTTCACTATAATTAACGTTTGAAGTTAATTCAGGGAACGATCGACGTGCCCAAGTCATTGCTGGAACAGCTCCCCGAGATCGTCGCCCGCGGACGGCAGCAGGCCGAGAAGATCCTGGAGAGCCTGGAAGGACGCCACCGGGTCAGCCTGCAGACGCGCGAGTGGGTGCTGCCGTCGAAGGACACGCGCGACAGCGACTGGATCACTGCGGCGAACCGGCAGGCGCACCTGGGCGACGAAGGCACTGCCGACTGGACCAACCGCCTGATCTACGGCGACAACCTGCTGACGATGGCCGCTCTGCTGGCCGGCGACGAACACACGCCCAGCCTGCGCGGCAAGGTCGACCTGATCTACATCGATCCGCCGTTCGACTCCAAGGCCGACTACCGCACCAAGGTTTCCCTGCCAGGCGTGGAGCTGGAACAGAAGCCGACGGTGATCGAGCAGTTCGCGTATTCCGATACGTGGTCGGACGGCACGGCGTCGTATCTGGCGATGATCACGCCGCGGTTGATCCTGATGCGGGAACTATTGAGCGATAGCGGGTCGATTTACGTGCATCTGGATTGGCATGTGGGACATTACGTAAAAACTGTTCTCGACGACATCTTCGGCCGACAGAGATTGCGTAATGAGGTCATCTGGTACTACTCGACACTTGGCCGACCCACTGATCGATTTGCTCAGAAACACGATGCCATCTATTGCTACGGAAAGGCAGACGAGGCCTTTTTCGATGAAAGCAATGCAAAGATCCCTTACTCGGCAGAATACATTTCTTCCCATTTTCGTGACGTGGACGAGCAAGGAAAACAATGCCGAAAGCGATTTGATGCTGGGAAATGGCGAACCTACTACCCTGACGAGGGCATGATCCCAAACGATGTTTGGGAGATACCATACGAGAACTCGATGTCGAAGGATCGCGTCGGGTATGCAACGCAGAAGCCTACGGCACTACTCGAACGAATCCTAAAATCAAGCTCCCCAAACGACGGTCTCGTCGCCGACTTCTTCGGCGGCTCCGGCACCACCGCCGCCGTCGCCGAAAAACTCGGCCGCCGCTGGATCACCACCGACCTCGGCAAGCCCGCCTGCATGATCATGCGCAAACGGCTGATCGACCAGGGAGCGAAGCCGTTCCTGTACCAGGCGATCGGCGACTACCAGGTCGAGGCGGCGAAGAGTTCGCTGGGGCGCAGCTTCCGCGTGGGTGACCTGTCGGGGATCGTGCTGTCGCTGTACGGCGCATTGCCGCTGCAGCCGGAGGACAACCCGCTGCGCAATCTCGGCGCAGTGGTGTACGGCGGCAAGAAGACACTGGTGCTGGTGGATTCGCCGAACAAGCTCACCGGCGACGCCACCTTGCGCAAGGCGATCGCCCAGCGCGAGCACCTGCTCGGCGGCTGGGACCGGGTGGTGGTGCTGGGCTGGAATTTCGAACCGTCGATCGGGCAGAGCATCACCGCGCTGAACGACCCGCGGCTGGAAGTGCTGGTGATCCCGCCCGACCTGCTCGACCGCCTGCGCAAGAAGGGCGGCATCGAGAAGCTGCGCGGCCAGGTGCGTTTTTCCAGCCTGCAGTACCTCACGATCAAGCCGGTGCGCCGCCAGCGCAGCGGCGACGAGGAGCAGTTGCAGGTCACGCTGGACAACTACGTGCTGCTCTCGCCCGAGGCGATCAACCTGGACGAGGACAATCGCAAGAAGCTGCTCAAGGTGGCCAACACCGAACCGCTGGCGCTGATCGAGTACTGGGCCGTGGACCCGGACTACGACGGATCGGTGTTCCGCTCGGTATGGCAGGACTACCGCGGCAATACCGCCAACGACGACGACCCGCTGCGCGTGGTGACCGAAGCCCATTTCAATGTGCCGCGCAAGGCCGGCGAGCGGCGCGTCTGCGTGCGGGTGGTCGACGTGTTCGGCTTCGAAGCGGAAGTTGTACAGGTGGTGGCGGGGACCAGGCCATGACTGATGCCAACCAGCCACTGGCACTGGCCACCGCCCTCACCCGCCGCACCGAACAGCTCTGCATCGGCCTGGAACAGGGCATCGCCGACATCTACGAGCTGGTGACGCCGGAGACCGCCGAGTTGCTGCGCTGGTGGTTCGGCGACGACGCCTGCCAGTCGCGCACGTTCAATTTCCATCCCGGCCAGCGCCAGGCGATCCTCAACGTGATCGTGGCGCACGAGGTGCTGGACAGCCCGAACCTGAAGGATCTGTACCAGCAGGTGTGCGCCGATGCGCTGCTGGAAGGCACTCGCCTCGCCGATGTGACGCAAGGCAAGCACGGCCACCCGAAGTACTGCCTGAAGATGGCCACCGGCACCGGCAAGACCTGGGTGCTGCAGGCGCTGCTGGTGTGGCAGTTGTTGAACAAGACCGCGGCGCTGGACGAAGGGCGCGACGATCCGCGCTTCACCCGCCGCTTCCTGATCGTGGCGCCGGGGCTGATCGTGTATGAGCGGCTGCTCGATGCGTTCCTCGGCAAGGAGAACGAGGACAAGAGCCGCGACTTCGCCAGTTCCGACATCGCCAGCTACGCCGAGTTGTTCACCCCGCCCGCGCGGCGCGAACGGATCGCGCAGTTCGTGCGCGGCAATGTCTGCCAGAAGCAGGAGATCGGCCTGAAGGCCACCGGCAACGGCATGATCGCGATCACCAACTGGCACCTGCTCAGCGAAGCCGAGGAGGAGGCGGAGCAGGAAGAAGCCGAATGGGTCGACACGCCCGGCATGGTCGCCGACGCGGCCCGCGTGGCTTATGCCGTGCTGCCGCTGACCCCGGGGCGCGCCACCGGCAACAGCCTCGACGTGCTGGACCGGCGCTGGGCGCGCGGCAACGTGCTCTCCTATCTCGCCGACCTGCCCGACCTGATGGTGTTCAACGACGAGGCGCACCACATCCATGAGTTGAAGAAGGAAGGCGAGACCACCGAGGTCGAGTGGCAGAAGAGCCTGTCGATCATCGCCACGGGCAAGGGTCGCCGCTTCGTGCAGATGGATTTTTCCGCCACGCCGTACAACGACATCGGCAGCGGCAAGAAGAAGGCCAAGCTGTACTTCCCGCACATCGTGGTGGACTTCGACCTGAAGGACGCGATGCGGCTGGGCCTGGTGAAGTCGCTGGTGCTGGACAAGCGCAAGGAGCTGGGCGTGCTGCCGCTGGAGTTCAAGGCCGAGCGCGACGAGGATGGCAACGTGCAGCTTTCCGAAGGCCAACGCGTGATGCTGCGCGCCGGCCTGCAGAAGCTGCGCAAGCTGGAGGCGGATTTCGCCCGGCTCGACCCCGACCGCCACCCGAAGATGCTGGTGGTATGCGAGGACACGTCGGTATCTCCGCTGGTCGAAGAGTTCCTGCGCAACGAAGGACTGCACCCGGAAGATGTGATCACCGTAGACTCAGGGAAAAAGAAAGACCTTGGTGAAAAAGACTGGGCACCGCTGCGTCAACGCCTGTTCAACGTGGACAAGCACGTGCAGCCGCGGGTGATCGTCAATGTGCTGATGCTGCGCGAAGGCTTCGACGTCAACAATATCTGCGTGATCGTGCCGCTACGTGCAAGCCAGGCACCCATTCTGGTCGAGCAGTTGATAGGCCGTGGCCTGCGACTCATGTGGCGCGACCCGGAGTTTGTCGACATCAAGCGCGAAAACCGCGAGCGGATCAACCGTGGCGAAGAACCCGGCTCCATGATCGACATCCTCTCGATCGTCGAGCACCCGGCATTTCAGAGCTATTACGACGAACTGATGGCCGAAGGCCTGGTAGGCTCGACCGGTGATGACGACGAGGACAGCAGCACCGGCGACCTGATCGCCGCCGAACTGCGCGAGGATTTCGAGCAGTACGACTTCGCGATCCCGTTCATCCTGCGCGAAGCGGACGAGAACGTCGAACACCTGCCGATCGGCGTCGCCGCGTTGCCGCCGTTCAGCGCGATGAGCCGCGCGAAGCTGGCCGAACTTCTGGGCAAGGGCGACACCTTCACCTCGCAGGACCTGCAGAGCAGCACGCTGTTTGGCGATTACCGCGTCGACGGCGTGGCGATGAACGTCAGCGGCTACAACGAGCTGCTGTCGCGGCTGACCCGGCGCGTGAGCCAGGCGCTGAATCACCCGTTGCCGAAGGGCAACAAGATCTCGCCGCACCTGGATCGCCCCTACCTGCAGATGAACACCGCCGCGTTCGCCACCGCGCTGGACGACTACATCCGCGAGCGGCTGTTCAACGAAAGCTTCGAGCCATTTGAAGATGAAGGCTGGCGGCTGTTGCTGCTGCAGCCGGTGATCGACCACATCGTGAAGATCTTCGGGCTGGCGTTGGTGCGTGCCGAGGAACACACCGTCAGCGGCAACACCGAGGTGCGCCATCGCCGCCTGTCCGAGGTGACCAGGCTGATGGTGCGCGAAAGCGCCTCGCTGGAAGTGACCAAGTGCATCTATACGCGCCTGCCCTACCCGACCCGCAGCGGCGGACTGGAGCGTGCGTTCATCGAGTGGGCGCAAACCGATGCCGGCGTCGAGGCGTTCTGCAAGATCAGCGAGAACCGCCACGACTTCGCGCGCCTGCGCTACGTGAAGGACGACGGCATGCCCGCGTTCTACATCCCGGACTTCCTGGTGCGCACGGCCGACGCCATCTACCTGGTCGAGACCAAGGCGCAGGAGCAGGTCGGCCACCCGAACGTGCAGCGCAAGCTGAAGGCGGCGACCACCTGGTGCGAGCGGATCAATGCGCTGGATGCGGAGCTGCGTGGCGGACGGGCCTGGCATTACGCGCTGGTCGGCGAGTCGCTGTTTCACGACTGGCGTGACAAAGGTGCGCGGCTGGGCGAACTGCTGGCGTTCTCGCGCGCTCGCGCGGTGCCCACGGCGCAGTCGCAGGGCGGCCTGGCCCTCTGAACTTGCTGCTCCCTCCCCTGCCTGCAGGGGAGGGTTGGGGAGGGGTCAGCTTTTGATCTTCATTCTGGACAACAGAGCGAAAAGCTTTACCCCCTCCCAACCTCCCCCTGAGAACAGGGGGAGGGGCGAAGGCTTCCTGCTTCGCCTGCAGCGGAGGGGAAATCCGGAGGCGTCAACACCCCGCATGACTTCTGCGGGGTGACAGGGGGCGGCCAGTTCTGCAACCATCAGCCTCTTTTTGGCGCATCTGACGCCCTCCGCAGGAGCTTCCATGTCCCAAGCCAGCCAGATTCGCCGCGACGTCGGCCCGTTCGCCCTGATGCTTACCGGCCTGGGTTCGATCATCGGTTCGGGCTGGCTGTTCGGCGCGTGGCGCGCGGCGCAGATCGCCGGCCCGGGGGCCATCTGGGCCTGGGTGATCGGTGCGGCGATCATCATGACGGTGGCGCTGACCTACGCCGAACTGGGGGCGATGTTTCCCGAATCCGGCGGCATGGTGCGTTACGGCCACTACTCGCACGGCTCGCTGGTCGGTTTCATCGCGGCGTGGGCGAACTGGATCGCGATCGTCTCGGTGATCTCGGTGGAAGCCGAGGCTTCGGCGCAATACATGTCGTCGTGGAAGTGGCAGTGGGCGAAGGACCTTTATCACCAGATGCCCGGGGGGCACGGCGAGCTGAGCACCAACGGCCTGCTGATCGCCGCGGCGCTGGTGGTGATGTATTTCCTGTTCAACTTCTGGAGCGTCAAGCTGTTCGCGCGCTCGAACACCGCGATCACCCTGTTCAAGCTGATCATCCCCGCGCTCACCGCGGTGCTGCTGATCGCCAGCGGTTTCCATGCCGAGAATTTCAGCGTCGGCATCCACGGCGAGCTGCACAAGACCGACTTCCCCTCGATCCTCACGGCCGTCGCGATCGCCGGCATCGTGTTCAGCTTCAACGGATTCCAGAGCCCGGTGAACCTGGCCGGCGAAGCGCGCAACCCGGGCAAGAGCATACCGTTCGCGATCGTCTGCTCGATCTTGCTGGCCACGGTGGTCTACGTGTTGCTGCAGGTGGCGTTCATTGGCGCGGTACCGCGGGAAATGCTGGCCAACGTCGGCTGGCACGGGATCGATTTCAGCTCGCCGTTCGCCGACCTGGCGATCATCCTGGGCCTGCAGTGGCTGGCCACGCTGCTGTTCATCGATGCGGTGATCAGCCCCAGCGGCACCGGCATGACCTACACCGCCACCACCGCGCGGATGCTCTACGGCATGGAGCGCAACGGCACGCTGCCGAAGATCCTCGGCCGCGTGCACCCGAAGTGGGGCATTCCGCGCCCGGCGATGTGGGTGAATCTGGCGGTGTCGTTCATGTTCCTGTTCTTCTTCCGCGGCTGGGGTTCGCTGGCGGCGGTGATCTCGGTCGCCACGATCATTTCCTACCTCACCGGCCCGGTCAGCGTGATGACGCTGCGTCGCACCGCACCGGGGCTGCACCGTCCGCTGCGGCTGGGCGGCCTGTCGGTGCTGGCCGGGATCGCCTTCATCATGTCCACCGAATTGCTGTACTGGGCCAAGTGGCCGCTGACCGGCGAAATCATCCTGCTGATGGTGGTCGCGTTGCCGGTGTATTTTTACTACCAGGCCAAGTCCGGCTGGCACGATTTCGGGCGGCAGATGAAGGGTGCCTGGTGGCTGGTGTTCTACCTGCCCACGCTGGCCCTGGTCTCCTGGGCCGGCAGCACTATCTTCGGTGGCAAGGGTTACCTGTCCTACGGCATGGATCTGGCCGTGGTCGCCGTGATCGGCCTGGTGTTCTACCTGTGGGGCGTGAAGTCCGGCTGGCGCACGCCGTCGGTGGAAGCGGCGGAACTGGAGGCGAGGGTCGACCCGAATGCGCCGCTGGTACCGCCGGATGAAGAGACCGCGGAGCGCATCACCGGGCACTGAACCCGACCACCCGTTTGACCCGAACGCGCGGCGACGAGCCGCGCGTTCTTGTTTTCAGCGAACGGCCGCCCGCTCGCGGCCGCCCAGCGACAGCAGCACCAGCACGATCGCCAGCACCCCGTAGGCCCCGGCGAACTGCCACACGATGCTGCGCGAGGCCGCATCGAGCAGCCACGGCAAATAGATGCCACCGGAAAGTTCCACCGAGTGGATCACCCCGAACAGGCTCAGCGCCCCGCCGAGCAGCAGGATCAGTGCGGCGCGCAGCGGGCGCCGGTCGATCAGCGCCACCACGAAGCTGGCCCAGACCATCGAGGTGATGATGAAGCCGTTGCCCAGCACGGTGATCACCGCCAGCTCGGAGATGCCGTGCGTGCCGTCGTTGAACAGCTGGGCGAAGTGTTCGGGCGAGACGTAGGCCGGGTCGCTCAGCTTGATCGTGAGCATCCGCGCGATCGCCGGAAAGAAGCTGAACACCACCGCGGCCGCGTAGCGCATCGGCGTCGCCTCGAATGCCTGCACGGTGATGCCGATCGCCACGAACACCAGGATCGGCGCCAGCACCGGCAGCGGCACCAGCTCGACCAGGTTCGACAGATAACCGAACACGCCGCCCAGCCCGATCACGATGCCGGTGAGCAGGGTATAGCCGCTGCGCGCGCCCATCGCCTTGTACGACGGCTGGCCGATGTACGGCGTGGTCTGCGCCACACCGCCGCAGAAGCCGGCCGCCAGCGTCGCCAGCGCCTCGACCAGCAGGATGTCGCGGGTGGAATAGTCATCGCCGGCGGCACGCGCGCTCTCGGTGACGTTGATGCCGCCCACCACCATCAGCAGGCCGAACGGCAGGATCAGCGGCAGGTACGGCACGATGTACGCAAGCCCGTCCACCCACTGCAGGGTCGGCCACGGCAGCGCGAAACGCCATTGCCACGCCGCCGGCGCGTGGTAGCCCGCACCCAGCCAGCCCAGCGGGCCGAGCCCGTAGTACAGCAGCGCGCCAAGCACGAACGCCACCAGCACGCCGGGCAGTCCGAACGGCATCCGCGCGTGCGCCACCAGCGCGTACAGCACCACGCCGAGACCGGCAAAACCCACCACCGGCAGCTTGAGGATCTCCACCAGCGGCAGGAAGCCCATCAGCACCAGCGCGATGCCGGCGATCGAACCGAGCAGGCCGGCGCGCGGCACGTGCCGCTGCACCATCGCGCCGAAGAACGACAGCACGAACTTCAGCACGCCCATCACCACCAGCGAGGCCATGCCCAGCTGCCAGGTGGCGATCGCCGCGGCGTGTTCGTCCATGCCGCCCTGCCTGAAGCCGAGGAAGGCCGGGCCGAGCACCAGCAGCGCCATGCCGATGCTGGTCGGCGCATCCAGCCCCAGCGGCATCGCGGTGACGGTGTCGCTGCCGCGGCGCCGCGCCAGCCGGCGCGCCATCGCGGTATACGCGAAGTTGCCCAGCAGCACGCCCAGCGCGGTGCCCGGGAACATGCGCAGGAACACGATGTCCGCGGGAAAGCCGAACAGGCCGATCAGCGCCGCGGCGAGGAAGCCCATGATGGACAGGTTGTCCACCACCAGGCCGAGGAAGCCATTGAGGTCGCCGGGGGCGAACCAGCGGTTGCCTGAAGTGTTCACGCGGGAAACCTGCCTGGGGTCTGCACGGATGGGTGGCGGCTCAGAATGACACGTCCGCCGGCTGGGTCACGCGCAGCACCGACTGATCGCCGGTGCGCCGCTTCCATGCCGTGCGGATCGCCTCGACCTTGGCGCGGTTCGCTGCCGTGTCCGCATGGTCGATCACCAGCAGCTTCGAGCGCAGCCGCTCGGGACTCGCCGACTGCGCGCCCTGCCACTGGCCGTAGGCGTCGAGCACGCTGAGGCCGTCGGGGAAGCGCGGCGTCACCTCGCGGTCGAGGAACTCCCGCCAGGCCTTCTCGCTGATGCCCTGCTGCGGCTGGTCGGCCGGGCCCAGGCCGAAGTACAGCCGGGTGTCGACCCAGCCCTGCGCCTGTGCCGGATGCGTCGCGCCGCCGTGCCGCACCGCGCCCGGCGCCGTGCAACCGGCAAGCAGGGCGAGCAGGCATGCCAGCGTGGCCAGCGGGCGGGCATTCATCGAGCCATCTTCTTTTGCATTTGGACTTCCGGACGTACGGCAGGCGAGAGTATCGGCAGCAACCGCGCCGTGGCGCAACCGGGAACGGCGGCTCCACCCGGCCACGCACATTGTCGAAATCGCACCACCCGGTTCGTCGTCCCTGCAAGCTCCCACTCCTCTCGCCCAAAAAGGAAACCGCCCATGTCGCCCAAGACCCGCACTCTCGGCCATGCACTCGGCCTGCTCGCCTGGTTGTCGCTGAGCACGGCCAGTGCCGCCGAAGTGAAATACCGGCTGGACCCGGACCACACCTACCCCAGCTTCGAGGCCGACCATCTCGGCGGGCTGTCGGTATGGCGCGGCAAGTTCAACCACAGCAGCGGCACGGTGACGCTGGACAAGGCTGGCGGCAGCGGCACGGTGAATGTCGTCGTGGACATGAAGAGCGCGGACTTCGGCCAGGACCAGCTCAATGAAAAGGCGCAGGGCGAGGAGCTGTTCGACACGGCGAAATATCCGCGGGCCATATACAAGGGTCAGCTCGCCGGCTTTGTCGACGGCAAGCCGACCCGCGCGATCGGCACGCTTACCCTGCATGGCGTGACCCGCCCGCTGGAGCTGAAGATCGACAGCTTCAAGTGCATGCCGCATCCGATGCTGAAACGCGAAGTGTGCGGCGCCGACGCGCTGGCCACGTTCCAGCGCGACGCGTTCGGCATGGACGCCGGCAAACCCTACGGCTTCAGCATGGCGGTGACGCTGCGCATCCAGGTCGAGGCGATCGCCGAGGCGGAGACCGCACAACGCTGATCCGCCAATACACTTTATATTATGTTTTTATGGCTAATCATGGCTAATAAACACTTTATATTGGTTTTTCAGGCCGGCAAGAGGTAGACTGTACCCATTTCATTGGGTAGCAGGAATCTGCGTGAACCCTCTCACCGTGCAGCTTCACCTGGACGGCCAATGGCACGACGCCATGGAGCTGGTGTTCCTGCGCCCGGCCGACGGCCACGCCAGCCCCTGCACGCTGGGCTACCTGGATGCCTACGTCGTGGCGCACATGGAGCGGCTCGGCGCGACCACCGCGGCAGCCGCCAGCGCGACGCTGCCGCTGGACTGGACCATCCGCACCGAGCCGCAGTGGCCGGCGTTCCTGTTCGACATCGAGCCGAGCGGCGCGGCGCGGCGTTTCCTGCTGCAGCGCCTGGCCCTGCCGGTGCGGGCCGACGACGCCGCCACCGATCTGCAGCTGCTGGCGCAATGCACGCCGGCACCGGTCGGGCACCTGCGCATCAAGTCCGCGTTCGAGGCGCTGGCCGGACCGTCGGTCGGCTTCCCGATGGCCGAAGTGGTGGCCCGCGACGCGCGCTTCCTGGAGTACGCCTACGAACAGGGCGCAGCGATCGGCGGCGCCACCGGCGCCGGCGGCGAGGCGCCCAAGCTGCTGCTCAGCGAGGACGCCGACGGCCTGCTGCACCCGGACGCGACGCTGGACGATGCCCGGGCACGCCGGCACTGGTTCGTGAAGTTCCCGCGCGGCAGCGGCGGGCCGATCGACCAGGCGATCCTGCGCGCGGAATACTGCTATTACCGCGCCCTGGCGAAGCTGGGTATCACCGCGGTCGGCGGCGACGCGATGCGGCTGCAGGAAGCGGCTCGCCCCAGCCTGTGGCTGCCGCGCTTCGATCGTGCCATCACCGCCGGCGCCGTGCGGCGCACCGCGGTGGAATCGGTCTACGCGCTGGCCGGCGTGACCCGCCCCGGCAGCTACATGACCCATCCGCAGGCAGTCGCCGCGCTGGCTGCGGCCTGGACCGCCGCCGGCCAGGCCGGCGACGTGCCGGCGCTGCTGCGCGAGTATCTGCGCCGCGACCTGCTCAACCTGGTGCTGGGCAACAGCGACAACCACGGCCGCAACACCGCGGTGCTGCGCCACGCCGATCGGCTGGAGCTGGCTCCAGTCTACGACCTGGCGCCGATGGTGATGGACGAGGAAGGCATCTCGCGCACCACCAAGTGGCCTGCACCGGCGGAAGTCGCCGGCGACGTGGACTGGCGCGCCGCCTGCGCGACGCTGCGGCCGTGGGGCGACCCGCAGCGCCTGTACGACGGGCTGCGCGAAGATGCCGAAACGCTGCGCGCGCTGCCCGACCTACTGCGCGACCTCGGCCTGCCGCAGGCGGTGTTCGAGCACCCGCGCATCGCGCTGGGCGGACTGGACGCGCGCCTGCGCCGCTGGGAGCTGCTCGTATGAGCGCCTCCCTCGCCGATCGCCAGGCGCTGCTGGCCCAATTGCAGGCGGAACTGCTGGACGGCCGTACCGGCATCGGCGCGGCCGTGCGCCGGCTGCGCACCGAACTGACCGGCCTGCGTCAGGAGCAGTTCGCCCGCATGTGCCGGATCTCGCTCAACACCTTGCAGCAGCTCGAGCACGACCAGGGCAATCCAACCGTGCGTACGCTCAACGCGGTGTTCGCGCCGTTCGGCATGCGCGTGGGCATCGTGTCGCGCACGCCGCCGGCCGGCACCGACACGAAATCCTGAAGCTCAGGCCAGCGCCAGCACGTCGCCCAGCAGCGCCTGCGCGGTCACCTCCGGCCCCGCGCCCGGCCCCTGGATCACCAGCGGCTGGGCGTGGTAACGGGTGGTGGTGAGCGCGAACTGGTTGTCGGTGCCGTACAGCCGTGCGGCGGGATGGGTGAGCGGCACTTCGACCAGGCCGACGCGGGCGTGGCCACGCTGGTTGAGCCGCGCCAGGAAACGCAGCACGCAGCCACGCGAGCTGGCCTGCGCGTGGCGTGCGGCCAGCGGCGCGTCGAGTTCCTCCAGCCGCGCCAGGAACGCTTCGGTGCTCAGCCCGCGCAGCGCCTCGGGCACCAGGCCGTCCACCTGCACCTCGTCGGTGCCCAGCGCGAAGCCGGCGTTGCGGGCGATGATCAGCAGCTTGCGCGCCACGTCTTCGCCGGACAGGTCCGAGCGCGGGTCGGGTTCGGTGTAGCCGAACTGGCGCGCCTCGCGCAGCAGCTCGGAGAACGGCCGGCTGCCGTCGTACTGGTTGAACAGCCACGATAGCGAACCGGAGAACACGCCTTCGAGCGTGAGCAGGCCGTCGCCGCAGGTGCGCAGCCGACGCAAGGTGGACAGCACCGGCAGGCCGGCGCCCACCGTGGCCGAATCGCCGTAGCGTCCGCCGCCGGCCAGCGCGGCCTGCAACGCACGCCAGCCGGACAGTTCGCCGCCGGCCAGCGCCTTGTTCGCGGTGACCACATGGTAGCCGCGCGCCAGCCACTCGGCGTGGCGCGATGCCAGCGCCGTGCTGGCGGTAGCGTCGATGATCACCTTCACCGCCGCGGCGCTGTCGTCCAGCGCCGCGAGCAGGCTGGCGTTGTCGCGCGGGGCGCCGTGCTGGTTCAGCTGCTCGCGCAGGTTGCGCTGGGCCAGGCTGACCGGATCGGTCTGCTGGCGGCGCGAGTTCGCCGCGCCGACCAGCCGCAGCGAACCCGCGGCGGAGGTGTTGAGCAGCTTCAGCAGCGCGCCGCCGACCACGCCGGTGCCGAGCAGCACGATCGCGATGGCGGAAGATGCTTCGCTCCTTGCGGCCGCCGCGCGCTCGGCCAGCACCGCGCTCATGCGAGCACCCGGCGTTTGGACGTCTGTACGGCTGCGGCGCGGACCAGCGCCGCGTCGAGGTCGCGCAGCAGGTCGTCGCCATCCTCGATGCCTACCGACAGCCGCAGCAGGCTGTCGGCGATGCCGGCAGTGCGGCGCGCCTCCGGCGCCATCGACGCGTGGGTCATGCTGGCCGGGTGCGCGATCAGGCTTTCCACGCCGCCCAGCGATTCGGCCAGAGAGAAGTACTGCAGGCCGTCGACGAACGCCTCGATCTGCGCCACGTCGCCGTCCAGTTCGAAGCTCAGCATCGCGCCGAAACCCTGTTGCTGGCGTGCCGCCAGCGCATGGCCGGGATGGCTGGCCAGGCCGGGGTAATACACCTTGCGCACGGCCGCGTGCGCGTCCAGCCGTTCGGCGATGCGCGCGGCGTTCTCCTGGTGCTGGCGCAAGCGCACGCCGAGCGTGCGCAGGCCGCGCAGGGTGAGGTAGCTGTCGAACGGCGCGCCGGTGAGGCCGTTGCAGTTGGCCCACCACTTCAGCTGTTCGAATACCGCGGCGTCGCGCGCCACCGCCGCGCCGCCCACCACGTCGCTGTGGCCGTTGATGTACTTGGTGGTGGAGTGCACCACCACGTCGGCGCCGAGCAGCAACGGCTGCTGCAGCGCCGGCGACAGGAAGGTGTTGTCGACCACCAGCAAGGCGCCCGCCGCGTGCGCGGCCTGCGCCACGTGGCGGATGTCGGTGATGCGCAGCAGCGGGTTCGACGGCGTCTCCACCCACACCAGCGCCGGCTTGCGCGCCAGGCCGGCGGCCAGCGCCACGCTGTCGGTGAGGTCGGCGAACTCGACCTGGAAACGGCCCTTTTTCGCCCACGCGTCGAGCAGCCGCCAGGTGCCGCCGTAGCAGTCGTGCGCCGCCAGCACGGTGGCGCCGGCCGGCACCAGTTCCAGCGCCAGCGCCACCGCCGACATGCCGCTGGAGGTCACCACCGCGCCGACGCCCTGCTCCAGTTCCGCCAGCGCATCGCCGAGCAGGTCGCGGGTCGGGTTGCCGCTGCGCGAGTAGTCGTACGCGCGCTTGCGGCCGAAACCCGCGAAGCTGTAGTTGGTCGACAGGTGCAGCGCGGGCACCACGGCGCCGTGCTGGGTGTCGCTCTCGATCCCGGCGCGCACGGCGCGGGTACAGGGGGCGGGTTCGGTCATCAGGAGATCTCCGGTTCTTGTCGTGCGGGGGCGGGGAATCAGGCCAGCGCTTCGCGCAACAGCGGCGCGAGCTGCTCGGGTTCTTTCAGGAAGGCGTCGTGGCCATAGGGCGACTCGACCACTTCCAGCGTGGCCGGACCATGCAGGCGGCGCTGCAGCTCGCACAGGTCGGCCAACGGCACCAGCCGGTCGGAGGGGAAGCCGATCAGCGTGGCCGGGGTGGGAATCCGCTCGGGCTTGATGTCGTGCAGGTCGATCGATTCGGACAGCGCAAGGAAGCGGTCCGCGTCGAAGCGCTCGACGAAGCGGCGGCCCTGGTGCGCCAGGTAGTCCTCGACCGGGAAATGGAAGCGCTCCTCGCGCCATTCCGGGCCGCCGGCGAAACGCCGGCCGAACTCGGCGCTGCCGCGGTAGGTGGTGATCGCCAGCTGGCGCGCCAATGCCAGCGCCTCGTCGGCCTGGCCGCTGGCCTGGCCCAGCCGCACGATGCCGCGCTGCACGCTGCGCTGCGCGGTGCTGAGCGGGTGCGGCCGGTGCGCGCCGGCCAGCAGCAGCAGGCGCTCGACACTGCGCGGATGCCGCGCGGCGAACGCCAGCGCCACCATGGCGCCATAGGACGAACCGATGAAAGCGCGTGCCTGCGCAATGCCCAGCTCGCCCAGCAGCGCGGCCAGCGCATCGGCCTGGTCCTCGCTGGAGACCGAACCGGCGCCGAGCCGGTCCGGGGTGAGCCAGTCGATCGCCAGCACGCGCCAGCGCTCGAGGTCGACCGCCGCGCCGCTGCCGACCAGCGCCTGCCACCAGCCCGGCGCGGCATCGCCGTCCAGCGCGGTGACGTCGCGGTCGGCCGAGATGCCGCCCTGCACGATCACGGTAGGCGCACCCGCCGCGCCGCACCACAGGTAGCTCACCTCGACCTCGCGCGGGCCGCTGCCGTATTTCGGGCTGAGCCGCAGCCGGCGCGTGCTGCGCTGGGCGGTCAGCCGCACGCTCGGCTCGGGAAGAACGGCGAAGGCGGCCTGGCTGGCTTCGGTGCAGCGGGTTTCGGGCAGGAACGTCATGGAACTCTCTCCGGTCGGCATCGCCCTGCGAAGCACCGGAAAGGTCGCCAACCGCGGATTCGGCGGCAGACCGCCGCGAGCCGGATGACGCCCATCTTCCGGTGGATGCCGAAGCACCTCCGCAGGAGTTGGCACCGTGGCGGAAACGCTCCGCAGGTTGCCCCGGCTTCAAAGGGCCTGTCCCTCAGCCGGTCTCGATGAGTGGAGCGGATAGTGAATGCTCCACGGCATCCTGTCAATAGACGTCTAAACGTCTAGGCGTATATATGTTTATTCGATCAAGTCATTTGTCATCATGGCGTAGCGGAAACATGCTCACTGCACCGCAACATCACCGGAGATCCGCATGAGCCTGCAACTGGGCGACACCGCCCCCGATTTCACCCTCGACTCCACCGAGGGCCCGATCCGCTTCCACGACTACGCCGGCGGGCAGTGGGTGGTGTTCTTCTCGCACCCGAAGGACTTCACCCCGGTATGCACCACCGAGCTCGGCGCGTTCGCCAGCCGCAAAGCCGAGTTCGACGCGCGCAACGCGCGGCTGCTCGGCCTGTCGGTGGATTCGGTGGCCGACCACCAGGGCTGGGCGAAGGACGTCGCGGACGTCGGCGGCACCGCGCTGAACTACCCGCTGCTGGCCGACCCGGCGCTGGACGTGGCGAAGCTGTACGGCATGTTCCACCCCAAGGCCGATCCCAAGGTCACCGTGCGCTCGGTCTTCATCATCGATCCGAACCGCAAGGTGCGGCTGATCCTCACCTATCCGCCCAGCGCCGGGCGCAACGTCGACGAGGTGCTGCGCGTGCTCGACTCGCTGCAGCTCACCGACGGCCGCAAGCTGACCACCCCGGTGGACTGGCAGCCCGGTGACGACGTGATCATCGCGCCCTCGGTCTCCGACGACGACGCGAAGAAGCTCTACCCCGGCGGCTGGAGGACGCTGAAGTCGTACCTGCGGCTGGTGCCGGCGCCGCTGGCTTGAGCACCTTGCTCCCTCCCCCTGCAGGCAGAGTGAGGAGCAAAATCGCTGCTTCCCTCAAGCCATCGCCCACGATGCACATCCAGCCCGACCTCTCCGCCGCCATCGGCCATACGCCGCTGCTGCGCCTGCGCCACGCCTCCGCGCTGACCGGCTGCGAGATCCTGGGCAAGGCCGAGTTCCTCAACCCCGGCGGCTCGATCAAGGACCGCACCGCGCTGGGCCTGCTGCTGGATGCCGAACGGCGCGGCCTGATCCGCCCCGGCGGCAGCATCGTCGAGGGCACCGCCGGCAATACCGGGATCGGGCTGGCCCTGCTCGGCGCCAGCCGCGGCTATCGCACCACGATCTTCATGCCCGAGACGCAGAGCCGCGAGAAGATCGACGCGCTGCGCATCGCCGGCGCCGAGGTGCGGCTGGTGCCCGCGGTGCCGTACAAGGACCCGAACCACTACGCGCACCAGGCCCGCGCCCATGCCGAGGCGGCGAATGCGGCCGACGCGGGCAGCGCGTGGTTCGCCAACCAGTTCGACAACACCGCCAACCGCGACTGGCACGAGGCCACCACCGGGGTGGAGATCTGGCAGGACGCCGGCGGCCACGTCGACGGCTTCGTCTGTGCCGCCGGCACCGGCGGCACCCTGGCCGGCGTGGGCCGCGCGCTGAAGGCGCGCCACCCCGGCGTGCGCATCGCGCTGGCCGACCCGGACGGCTCGGCACTGGCCAGCTACGTCAACACCGGCGAGCTGGTCGCCAGCGGCAATTCGATCAGCGAGGGCATCGGCTCCAGCCGGGTCACGGCGAATTTCGACGGCGCGCCGATCGACCTGGCCTGGTCGATTCCCGACGACGAGTCGGTGCCGCTGCTGCATCGCCTGCTGGCCGAGGAAGGCTGGTGCACCGGCGGCTCCAGCGGCGTCAACCTGGCCGGCGCGATCCGGCTGGCGCGCGAACTCGGCCCCGGCCACACCATCGTCACCGTGCTCGCCGACGCCGGCACGCGCTACCAGGCGAAGCTGTTCAACCCGGCCTTCCTGCGCGGAAAAGGCATCCCCGTGCCGGACTGGCTGGCGCGGGCGTTTCCGGGCTGAGCATCCCGCGCAGCCATCGCCGCTTCATGCGCGTCCTGCTAACGTAATCGGATGACTCCCCTCCCCGATACGTCCGCCCTGCACGCCCGGCTGCAGCGCGACGGCTTTGCCTTCGTCACCGCCGACATCATGCGCGACCTGCTGCAGGCGCAGGCCCTGGCCGACTGGCCCGCGTTCGCCGCCAGCTGGAACGACCTGGCGCCGGACACCTATCTCGCCGCCAGCGGCCGCCATCGCCGACGCCGGCATGCCACGTTCTCCGCCGATGCCGACGGCGGCATCCGCCGCGAAACACATCAGCCGCACTACCAGAGCCTCAAGTACAACCCGCTGCAGGGCGACATCCAGCGCTGGTTCGAACCGGTGCTGCCGGCGATCGCCGACGGCGCCAGCCTGCGCCGCATCCTCGGCTTCTGCCACGACTGCTTCGGCGCGCTCGCGCCGGCCACCCGCCACTGGCACGTCGAGGTGCACCAGTTCCGCATCGAGGCGCGCGCGGACGAAGCCGGCGAGCCCACCCCCGAAGGCGTGCACCGCGACGGCGTCGACTACGTGCTGGTGCTGCTGATCGACCGCGAGAACATCGAGCGCGGCACCACCACCATCCACGCCGCCGACCGCGGCGTGCTGGGCAGCTTCACGCTGACCCGCGCGCTGGATGCGGCGCTGGTCGACGACGCCCGCGTGTTCCACGGCGTCACCGCGGTCACGCCGCTCGACCCGTCGAAACCGGCGCACCGCGACGTGCTGGTGGTGACGTTCAAGGCGGCGCCTTAGCCGCCGGCCCATTGGGCGGCCCCGCAACATTCGCACCGCCCGGCACCGTGGCGTAGACGCCCGTCAGACCGCCCGCAAGGCCGGCTGGGTTCCGCCCGTTTCGCGCCTGCGTCGACCGGCTGGCACGCCTTGCGGCCGCGCATTGCGGTCGGCTTCGACGGCTGCGACACTCCACCGTGAAGCGGCGTCGCCGCCATTCGAGGGAAGCCACCATGTCCGTCGCCGCGAATATCGTGATCGCCGTGATCGCGCTGCTGCACCTGTGGTTCCTGATCCTCGAAATGTTCCTGTGGACCCGTCCCTCCGGTCGCCGCGCGTTCGGCACCACGGTGGAATTCGCCGAGCAGTCGAAGGCGCTCGCCGCGAACCAGGGCCTCTACAACGGCTTCCTCGCCGCCGGCCTGGTCTGGGGCCTCTGCCTCGACGGCGACGCCGGCTTCCACGTGAAGGTGTTCTTCCTCGCCTGCGTGCTGGTCGCCGGGATTTTCGGCGGGCTGACCGCAAGCCGGAAGATCCTGTGGATCCAGGCGTTGCCGGCGCTGATCGCACTGGTGCTCATCCACATGGGCTGATGGCGCCGACATCCATGACGATTCCCTCCCGCGAAGCTGTCGGACGACGTTTCGATCCCGCGCGGATGCAACACGCCCGCGAGAAAACCCGGGCCGCGCTGCACGGCATCCGCGAGCGCATGCGCCCGGGCATCAGCGAGGACGAGGCGACGGTCGAGGCGATGGACGTGTTCCGCGGGCTGGGCTACGAGCGGTTGTGGCATCCGGTGCTGATCCGCATCGGCGCGAACACCACCAGGACCTATCGGCAAGCCTCCGACCCCGGCGTGCGGCTGGGCGAGAACGACAGCTATTTCATCGACCTCGGCCTGGTGTTCGACGGCCACGAGGGCGACGTCGGCGACACCTTCGTGGTCGGCCACGCGCCGCAGCGGCAGGCCTGCGCGGACGCGGCGCGCGCGCTGTTCGGCGAAGTGGCCGAGGCGTGGCGAGAACAGGGGCTGAGCGGCCAGGCGCTGTATGCGTTTGCCCGCGAACGCGCCGAGGCGACGGGCTGGCGCTTCAACCATGCGATCAAGGGGCACCGGGTCAGCGACTTCCCGCACTCGATCCACCAGGGCGGCGATCTCGGCGACCTGGAAGCATCGCCATCGAGCGGGCTGTGGATACTGGAAATCCAGATCGCGCATCCGACGGAGCCGTTCGGCGCGTTCCACGAGGACCTGCTCGTCGCATGAAGATTCTCGTCTATGGCAACTCCGGCTCCGGCAAGAGCACACTCGCCATGCTGCTGGCCAAACGACACGCGCTGGCCCACCTGGATCTCGACACCATCGTGTGGGAACCGGGACAGATCGCCACGCTCCGTCCAGCCGAGGCCATCGCTGCGTCGCTTCGCGAATTCATCGACGGTCACGCTGCCTGGGTGATCGAAGGCTGCTATGGAGAGCTGGTGGAGGCCGCCGCGCCGCACTGCAGCGAGTTGGTATTCCTCAATCCCGGACGCGATGCCTGTCTCGCCAACAACACGCGCCGCCCGTGGGAACCGCACAAGTACGCGTCGCCGGAAGCACAAGACGCCATGTTGACAAATCTGCAGGCATGGGTGAGCGGCTATTACGAGCGCGACGACGACTGGTCGTATCGCCGTCATCGGCATATCTTCGATGCCTTCGGCGGCAACAAGACGGAACATGTTCAGGTGATTCCGCTGCATACTGACCCATCCGGTCGCGGCTGATCGCCCGCACCCGTCGCCCATTGAAAAAGCCGTCGACAGGAAGCACCTGAGCAGACTCCTACCCTGCGCTTGCCGCAGCACTCTCCGGAAATCCGATCGTGGCCCGCAAGAAACCCCTCCCGCTCTATCGCAACATCGGCATCATCGCGCACATCGACGCGGGCAAGACCACGACCACCGAGCGCATCCTCTACTACACCGGGCGCAAGCACCAGATCGTCGACGTGCACGACACCAAGGAAGGCAAGGGCTCGACCACCACCGACTACATGGAGCAGGAGCGCAAGCGCGGCATCACGATCCAGTCGGCGGCGGTGACCGCCGAGTGGAGGGGCCACCAGATCAACGTGATCGACACGCCCGGACACGTCGACTTCACCATCGAGGTGAACCGCTCGCTGCGCGTGCTCGACGGCGCGGTGGTGGTGTTCGACGGCGTCGCCGGGGTGGAGCCGCAGACCGAGACCAACTGGCGCCTGGCCGACCAGTACAAGGTGCCGCGCATCTGCTACGTCAACAAGATGGACCGCATCGGCGCGAATTTCGCGCATTGCGTGCAGGGCATCCGCGAGCGCCTCGGCGCCAACGCGCTGCTGTGCCAGGTGCCATTGGGCAGCAGCGACGAATTCGTCGGCATGGCCGACCTGGTCGCCGGCGTAGGTTACCTGTGGGCCTCCGACGACAAGGACAGCACCTGGGAAACCGTGTCGCTGGAACAGCTCAGGGCCCGCCTGACGTTCGGCGCCAGCGCCGACAACGCGTGGATCGCCGACCTGCCGAAGCTGCGCCAGGACCTGCTGGAAACCGCGCTGGCGCTGGACGACGACGCCTTCGAGCGCCTGCTCAACACCGGCGAGTTCGACCCGGCGGTGCTCAAGCAGTGCATCCGCCGCGGCACCGTCACCGGCGCACTGGTGCCGGTGCTGTGCGGTTCGTCGTACAAGAACAAGGGCGTGCAGCAGCTGCTGGACGCCGTGGTCGACTACCTGCCCTATCCCGGCGAGAACGGCGGCATCGCGATGGTCGACGAGGACGGCCACGTGGTCGGCGAACAGGCGGTGACCGACGACGCGCCGGCGCGCGCGCTGGCGTTCAAGGTGATCAACGACCAGTTCGGCACGCTCACCTTCTGCCGCATCTACTCCGGCGTGATCAAGAAGGGCGACACCCTGCTCAACGTCACCCGCGGCAGGAAGGAGCGCATCGGCCGCATCGTCGAGGTGCAGGCCGACGACACCCGGGAAATCGACGAGGTGCGCGCCGGCGACATCTGCGCCTTCGTCTCCATGAAGGACACCGAGACCGGCGATTCGCTGGCCGACCCGGCGCACCCGGCGCTGCTGGAGCGCATGCGCTTCCCCGACCCGGTGATCAGCGTGTCGGTGGAGCCGAAGAACCGCAACGACGTCGACAAGCTGTCCAGCGCGCTCTACAAGATGGTCAAGGCCGACCCGTCGCTGAAGCTCGAGGTGGACCAGGAGACCGGCCAGACCGTGCTCAAGGGCATGGGCGAGCTGCACCTGGAGGTGACCATCGACCGCATGCGCACCGAGCTGGGCGTGGAGGCGAACATGGGCAAGCCCCGGGTCAGCTTCCGCGAAGCGTTCGGCAAGACCGTCGAGCACACCTACACGCACAAGAAGCAGACCGGCGGCTCCGGCCAGTTCGCCGAAGTGACGATGATCTTCGAGCCGGGCGAACCGGGCTCGGGCGTGGTGTTTTCCGACGAGGTGGTCGGCGGCCGCGTGCCGCGCGAGTACATCCCGGCGGTCGAGCATTCGGTCAAGGCCGAATCGCAGGAAGGCCAGGTCGCCGGCTACGAGGTGGTCGACTTCAAGGCGCGCCTGATCGACGGCAAGTACCACGACGTCGACTCCTCCGCGCTGGCGTTCGAGATCGCCACGAGGCAGTGCTTCCGCGAGGCGCAGAAGCTCAGCAAGCCGAAGCTGCTGGAGCCGATCATGCACCTGGAAGTGGTGATGGAAGCGGACTACCTCGGCGACGTCATCGGCGACATCAACCGCCGCCGCGGCACCGTCAGCGACCAGGGCCACAAGGGCAGTTCCGCCTTCGTGCAGGGCTTCGTGCCGCTGGCCGAGATGTTCGGCTACATCAACTTCCTGCGCTCGGCCACCCGCGGCCGCGGCACCTTCACCATGGAGTTCGACCACTACGAGGACGTGCCGGCGAGCATGGTGGAGAAGTTGATGGAGAAGGAGGCGAAGTAAGGCTTCGTCTTCGACCGCGCGCCGGCGATTTCAGCCGGCGCAAGGCAGTAAACCCGGGGAGCGATCTCCGGGTTTTTCTTTGTGCCTAACGTTGTGGCGTTCCGTCACTATGAGGCGGATGATGTGGCGCTGTCACACCCTGCCGAATCACGAAACGGGAGATGCCGAGATGAGAACGTCCGGAACGGTTTCCTCGATGCTGGCCGCGTGGCTGCTGGTGTTTTCCGTAAGCGGATATGCCAGCGACAACGGCGTGGCCGTCGACGCGGCGAAATACGCCAACCGCGCCACCCTGCCGGATTTCACCGCCGCCGCCTGCCCCGACAACCCGCGTGCCCTGGTGCAGATCAAGGGCAATCTGTACCGGCATACCACCGGCCCCGGCCTGGCCGTGCACAGCGGCTTCGTGCTGATCACCAAGGAAGGCGCTCTGGTGATCGATCCGGCGATGACCTGCACGGCGACCTGGCTGCGCGACGAGATCCGGCACCGCTTCCACGTGAAGGTGAAATACGTCGTCTACACCCACGGCCACGCCGACCACATCAGCGGCGGCCAGGTGTTCCAGCGGGACGGCGCGACCGTCGTGGCCAACCGGCGCGCGCTCGAACCGATCGTCGGCGAGAAGATCCCCACCGCGCTGCCCGATCGCGTATTCGACACCGACATGACGATCACCCTGGGTGGCGAAACGGTGCTGCTGCACCGGGTCGCGCCCAGCCATTCGGACAGCATGACCATGGTGCTGTTCCCCAAGTACAAGGCGCTGCAGTGCACCGACGTCTGCGAAAGCAAGTCGATGCCGTACAACGACTTCCTCGATTTCTACTATCCCGGCTGGATCGAGACGCTGGACTGGGTGGCGAAGCAGGACGTGGACATCATCGACGTCGGCCACTACAGCCCTGCCACCAAGGCCGACGAAGCCGCACTGCGCACCTACATGGTCGATCTGCACCAGCAGGTGCTGGACCTGGTGCGTGCGGGCCAGTCGTGGGACCAGCTCTACCGCAACGTGAAGTTCAGCGACGAGGTGAAGCACTGGACCGCCTTCGACACCATGCACACGCTGAACATCGTGGGCATGTACCGCTGGGTGTCCAACCACCGCCGGGGCGAGTGGTAGGACCACACGGCAACCGAAATAGGCGATCCGGCGGAAGGTGTACCGAGGCCGCCGGCGATGGCATGCCCGTTCTGTTCGACAGCGACTCCTCCGTTCCTGTACCAAAGAGAAATGGGGGTGAGCACCCTGGCCCTGGCGAGCAGTAGCATATTGTCCGACCGCAGGCAGCGATGCTGCCTGCATCCGGGTGCCGGGGGGCACCTCTCCATCTCGACCAGGGAATACCATGACTACTCACCGCACGCGGCCGACCTTGCTTGCGCGGCCTCTCCGTATCCATCAGCGGCCGCTGGCCGCCGCCTGTGCCGCCCTGCTCGGACTGACCCTGGCCGGCGCGGCGTCGGCGCAGCAGGTGCAGGAACAGGCGGCCACGCCGACGGGCAGCCAGACGGTACCGGTCGACAAGAAGGCAGATGCCGGCACAAAGAAGAACAAGAAGTCCGAGAATACGGTGAGCAACCTCGACGCCGTCATCGTCACCGGCATCCGCGGCAGCATCGAGAATTCGCTGAGGGCCAAGCGGAACTCGGACAACATCATCGAGGCGATCTCGGCCGAGGACATCGGCAAGTTGCCGGACGCCAGCATCGCCGAGAGCCTGTCGCGCGTGCCGGGCCTGGCCACCCAGCGGCTGAACGGCCGCGCCAACATGATCTCGATCCGCGGCCTGGACCCCGGTTTTGCCGGCACCACGCTGAACGGGCGCGAGCAGGCGACCATCGGCGAGAACCGCGGCGTCGAATACGACCAGTACCCGTCCGAGCTGATCAGCGGCGTGGCGATCTACAAGACGCCCGACGCCAGCCTGATCGGCCAGGGCCTGTCCGGCACCGTCGACCTGCACACGATCAAGCCGCTGGACCTGCCCGGCCCCGCCTTCGCGGTCAACCTGCGCGGCGAGCACACCACCAACGGCAAGCTCAACCCGGGCAGCGGCGTGGGCGACATGGGCCATCGCGCCAGCATCTCCTACATCAATCAGTTCTTCGACCACACGCTGGGCCTGGCCGTGGGCTTCGCCCATCTCGACTCGCCGATCCAGGAAAAGCAGTACCAGGCCTGGTGGTGGAGCATGAACAACGGCCCGGGCAGCGCCGAGGACAACTGGGGCGCGCCGCACACGCCGGGCATGCCCGACGGCGTGATCTCGCAGGAAGGCATGCAGCTGCGCGCGCAGTCGCTGAACCAGAAGCGCAGCGGCCTGATGACCGTGCTGGAATGGGCGCCGGGCGACCACTACCACTCCACGCTCGACCTGTACCACTCCATCTTCGGCGAGAAGAAGTTCACCAACGGCGCGCAGTGGTCGAGCAGCCCGTGGGACAACGTCAGCTACTCCAACGTGGGCACCACGCCGGCGCAGCCCTATCCGATCGTCACCTCCGGCACCATCGACGGCATCGCGCCGATCCTGCAGAACCAGTACACCAAGGAGCACGACAAGCTGTTCTCCGCCGGCTGGAACAACCAGTACGACTTCGACAACGGCTGGACCGCCACGGCGGATCTGTCGTACTCCAGCGCGAAGAAGAAGCTGCACGACGCCTACCTGTTCACCGGCCTGGCCGGCGGCGCCTTCACCAGCGTCGATTTCCGCACCCCGCTCGGCAACGGCTACCCGTACTTCTCGCCGGCGGTGAACCTGGCTGATCCCTCCCTGGTGGTGTTCACCGACCCGGACGGCTACGGCTACAACGGCCGCCAGGAGTTCGACAGCCAGAAGGACACGATCAAGGCGGTGCGCCTGGAAGTGAGCCACCCGCTGGGCTGGATCTTCAGCAGCATGAACCTGGGCGTGAACTACTCCGACCGCACCAAGACCAAGCAGGCCGACGTGCAGTTCGCCTGGCTCAACGGCAACGGCTCCACCCAGGGCACCTACGACAACCACTTCAGCGCGCCGGTGAACCCGGCCTTCCTGTGGGGGCCGACCTCGCTCGGCTACGGCGGCATCCCCGGTGCGCTCAGCTACGACGTGCTGGGCGCGCTGGCGAGCCAGTTCTACCTGACCGAGCGTAACGGCCAGGGCGACTGGAGCCGCAACTACACGGTGGAAGAGAAGGTCCCGGTCGCCTACGCCAAGTTCAACATCGAGACCACGCTGGGCAACGTGCCGCTGACCGGCAACGTGGGCGTGCAGTTCGTGCGCACCGACCAGTCCTCCACCGCGCTGCAGACCAACGGCGACACCCTGGTCGGGCGGATCAGCGACGGCGCGAAGTACAACAACGTACTGCCCAGCCTGAACCTGGTGGCGCATCTCACCGACCGCCAGTACCTGCGCTTCGGCTTCGCCAAGACGATGGCGCGCGGACGCATCGACGACGAGAAGGTGTCCACCTCCGCCGGCCTGTCGAAGGTGCAGAACGGCCCGGCCGCCGGCCAGGTGCTGTGGTCCGGCAGCGGCGGCAACCCGAAGCTGAAGCCGTACGTGGCGGTCGGCACCGACCTCTCCTACGAGTTCTACTTCGGCAAGTCCAGCTACCTCGCCGCGGCGGTGTTCAACAAGAACCTGCTGAACTACATCTACACCCAGACCACGCTCGACTACGACTTCTCGCACTACACCAATAATGACCCCACGCTCACGGCGACCAGCGAGAGGGGCCCGTTCACCCGGCCCGCGAACGGCACCGGCGGCAAGGTGCAGGGCCTGGAACTGTCCGGCGCGCTGGAAGGCGGCCTGCTGACGCAGGCGCTGGACGGCTTCGGCATGCTGGCCAGCTTCTCGCTGACCAACAGCACCATTTCGCAAAAAGTCATTGGCTCTATTCCCGGCCCGAATCCGCCCACAACCCTGCCTGGGCTGTCGCGCAAGGTCGCCAACCTGGCGCTGTACTACGAGAAGTACGGCTGGTCGGTACGCGTGGCCGAGCGCTATCGCTCGTCGTTCACTGGCGAAATCGTGCCCCTGTTCAACCAGATTGGCTACACCAAGATACTGGCCAACCGGCAGACCGACTTCCAGCTCGGCTATGCCTTCTCCGAGGGCAGCTTGAACGGCCTGTCGCTGCTGCTGCAGGTCAGCAACCTCAGCAACACGGCGGACAAGAGCGTGCAGATTTCCGGCCTGCCCAACGGCGTGCAGGTGACGCGCCCGCTGGAATACGACACCTGGGGCCGCACGGTGATGCTCGGAGTGAACTACAAGCTGTAGGCGATCCGGCAACGGCGGGAAAGCCATGGAACCCGGGGAGCGATCCCCGGGTTTTTCATGGGGCGCCCGTCACGCGGAAAGGTGCTCGTACAGGATCACCGCGCCCACGCCGATCAGGATGATGCCGCCGATCACCTCGGCGCGCTTGCCGACCAT
Source organism: Rhodanobacter sp. LX-99 (assembly GCF_018599185.1). Classification (NCBI taxonomy): domain Bacteria; kingdom Pseudomonadati; phylum Pseudomonadota; class Gammaproteobacteria; order Lysobacterales; family Rhodanobacteraceae; genus Rhodanobacter; species Rhodanobacter sp. LX-99. The sequence continues at coordinate 498,410 of NZ_JAHFVL010000003.1, forward strand.
CGCGCCCAGCACGCGGCCGAGCATGATGCCCAGCGTGACCATGCTGAACGTGCACAGGCCGATCACCACGGCCACCACGGCGATCGGCGTGTCGACGAAGGCCAGCCCCACGCCCACCGCCAGCGCGTCGATGCTGGTGGACAGGCCGGTGATGGCAAGGCCGACGATGCCGTGCTTGCTCGCCTCGTCGACCGGCTCGTCCGAGTCCGGCTTACATCCGTTCCAGATCATGTGCAGGCCCAGCGCCAGCAGCAGGCCGAACGCGATCCAGTGGTCCCAGGCCTCGATGTAGCGCGAGGCGCCCTTGCCCAGCAGCCAGCCGATCACCGGCGTGATCGCCTCGATCACGCCGAAGATCAAGCCGGCGCGCAGCGCCTGGCTGAGCCGCGGTCTGCTCATGGCGGCGCCCTTGCCGATCGCCGCCGCGAACGCGTCGGTGGACATGGCAAAGCCGAGCAGCAGGATGGAGATGGGATTCATGGGTAGCCGGGTCGGTCGGGCAAGGCGCAACGGCACGACGGCGCGCCCCACCGCCGTGGCGCCGTCAGCCGTTGGTCTCGCCAACCAGGATCGGTGTCTTCGCCACGGCAGGACAAGCCGAGCATGTTGACGAAGACGCCTCGTCGGGACGAGGCAGGCTACTCCCCAAGGGGTGTCGCGCTGCCGGCATGACCGCCAGCGCGGCGGCAAGGTTAGCACGATGGCGCAGCCAACCCGGCATATGCAGGCACGCGGGTCACCGCGCATACTCGGATTTCGTTCAGGACATGCACAGGGGATCTCACATGAGAGCACCACGAGCACTTGGGCCCGCCGCGGCGGCCACGCTGGTCTTCTGTGCCGGCATCGGCACGGCCCACGCCGGCACCGCCGCCGAGGCGCTACCCGAAACCATGGCCATGCTGAAGCACGCCGTCAGCATCCCCACGGTCGAGGGCCAGGGCCAGGTGCCGGTGCTGGCCGCCTATCTCGCGGACAAGCTCAAGGCCGGCGGCTTTGCCGCCAGTGACGTCGAGATCATCCCGGTGGGCGAAACCGCCGCACTGGTGGCGCGCTATCGCGGCACCGGCGAAGGCAAGCCGATCCTGCTTTCCGGACACATGGACGTGGTGGCGGCGAAGCGCAAGGACTGGACCCGCGACCCGTTCACCCTGATCGAGGAGAACGGCTACCTCTACGGCCGCGGCACCGCCGACATGAAAACCGCGGTGGTGGTGCTGGTCGAGACGCTGATCCGGCTCAAGCGCGAAGGCTTCAAGCCACGCCACGACCTGATCCTGCTGCTGTCCGGCGACGAGGAGACCACCATGGCCTCGACCCGCGAGCTGGCGAAGCGCTATCACGACGCCGAATTCCTGCTCAACGCCGACGCCGGCGGCGGCACCTTGAACCCCCAAACCGGCAAGCCCGCGCTGTACCAGATCCAGGCCGCAGAGAAGACCTACGCGGACTTCCGGATCAGCCTGACCTCGGCCGGCGGGCACTCCAGCGAACCCAACACGGACAACGCGATCTATCGGCTGGCGCGCGTCATCGACCGCGTCGCCGGCTACCAGTTTCCGCCGCAGAGCAACGAGATCACCCTCGCCTCGCTGCGTGCGCTCGGCGCCCACACGCCCGGCCCGCTGGGCGCGGCGATGACCCGCTTCGCCGCCCACCCCGACGATGCCGCCGCCGCAGCCACCATCTCCGCCGACCCCGCCTACGTCGGCCAGATCCGCACCACCTGCGTGGCGACCATGCTAAACGGCGGCCACGCGCTCAACGCATTGCCGCAAAGCGCCAGCGTCAACATCAACTGCCGCATCTTTCCCGGCACGCCGGTCGAGAGCGTGCGCGACACCCTGGTCAAGGTGATCAACGACAAATCCGCCACCGTCACCGTGCTGCCGCCGCCACCCGTGGCCAGCCCCGCCTCGCCGCTGCGAAAGGACGTGATCGCCGCCGTCACCGACGCCGTGCACGCCCGCTTCCCCGGCGTGGAAGTCGTCCCCGGCATGTCCGCCGGCGCCTCCGACAGCATGTACTTCCGCAACGCCGGCGTCCCCAGCTACGGCATCGATGCCGCGTTCACCAAACCCGACGACACCTTCGCCCACGGGCTCAACGAAAAGCTGCCGGCTTCGGAGGTCGAGGCGGGGCTGGAGTTCTGGCATCGGGTGCTGATGCAGTTAGCGAAGTGAAACTTCGTTTCCATGGCTCTACTGGTTAAGTTATCCCCACTCCGCTTTTTACCTCGTAATCGGACTGTATTCGGACGTTGAAGCTCCATGCCCAAGAGAATACGTATATTTTTTATTGGCTGCCCATCATTAGACACAGCCGCGGCGTCGTATCTGTTGCTCTCGCAGAACTCTGTGCAAAAGGCAGTCCAATTTGAGATATATCACTTCTGGATCTTTGGTCAAAAAGCACACGGCGCTCCAAAAGGACTGGTTGGCAGGTTACTGCTATGGCTAGGGTACTTACCAAAGCCTCTCAGCAGGTGGGCAGACAGAAAACTACTCGCTCGTATCGACTATCGCGAAGAGCCGGCCTTTAAAAAAGAATTGCCGTACAAGAGCTGGTTCAGCATTTGTAAAAATGCACTGTGCAATTATGATGCATGGTTTAAGATATCAAATAATACATATGATGTAGATGATTGTCCGTCTATAATAATTACGGACACGCCAATAGAAGGTGGATTTATATCATTTACAAATGAAGATATTGGCTTGATCAGCACGGCGAAATGGAAGTATTTCTTCAAGCCTGTCTCCGCACTTGACTACGTTCTTTTTTCTGTTCAACGTCTAACAATGAGGCTCGCTTTCACGAATGAGATAGGGTCACACTACCCAACCAGAGGCTGCGTTTGGGACTATGACGATCACCAACCCGATGCCCGAATAGCAATTTTAGTAGGCAGCATCTGTCATACATGTGAGAAGAAGTTGCTAGCCTCGACTGACGGGGGAACTTATGCCGACCTTTCAAGATTAATAGATAACAAATGGCTTGGGGATAAGTCCATTCAGTTCTCACCAGCCGCCATTCTTGCTAAGGTCTACAAATATGATTTAAGCCGCTCAACTGGTCTCAATGCCAGTACCATTTCCAAATTTACGGACACCTTTATCTCAGAACTTGGCAAAGTTCTCTCGGACGGCCTTAAATGGGCACTTGTACTAATCATTACTCTGACACTGGCCGCATACTTTCCAACCGTTCTGGTAAAAATCAAGCAGCAGCTCTCGATGACCCCAGTTCCGACAATCGGGGGCGCCAAGAGCGAGAAGCTTGCTGGCCAGTTCAAGCTACAAACGCCCATTAACGCTCAATTAGATTGCACCTCATGCCCATCCATTTCTAAGAAACCCGCCACCGCACCGTCGCCATCGGCGCAGGCGAGATCACGCTGACCAAAAAGTGGTTCTTGTTCGGCGGTGCGATCCAGATGACGGACAACATGAAGAGCCGCCAGAACGCGCGCCATGCCACCCCGGACCGGAGGGCGCTGGGGGGAGAACTTGGGTCGGAGTGAACTGCTTCTGTCCAAAGTGAGTCATTCGCATACTCGTGAATGGCGTTCGAAACACTGGCTTTGGCGATCGGCTCTTCCGCCACCGCGCTGCGATCGCGTAGCGAGGGCGCGCCAAAGTGGCGCGCTGCTCAACTCAGGGCCCCTATGCCGCGGTGAGTCAGGGACGACAGGCCGCGCAGCGGGCGAGTCCATGGATGGGCTCGCCTTTTCGCGCGGGCACGATGCCCGCTCGAAAAGCCCGGCCCCGGCTCACGGACTTGCCGGGCAGGAGCCCGGCAAGCGCCAAGCGGGGTAGCCTTTCTCTTTGGTTACTTTCTCTTTGGCCACGCAAAGAGAAAGTACCTCGGGCGCCGCAGGCGCACGAAAGCTCTTCGCTTTGAATCATCAAATCAAAAGGCAACAGCATCGCCCGCGAGCGGGCTCCTACAACGGAGTCGCGAGCTGGTTGCCGCGGAAAAGGGGCAAGCCCCCACCCCGATCCACGCTATAATTGTCGGTTCGCGTTCCCGCCGACCCGCCTCCATGCTCTCTCATCTCCAAGAAACCCGCCGCCGCCGCACCTTCGCCATCGTCAGCCACCCTGACGCGGGCAAGACCACGCTCACCGAAAAGCTGCTGCTGTTCGGTGGTGCGATCCAGATGGCCGGCTCGGTGAAGAGTCGCAAGACGTCGCGCAGCGCCACCTCGGACTGGATGGCGCTGGAGAAGGAGCGCGGGATTTCGGTGACCTCGTCGGTGATGCAGTTTCCGTACGATGGCAAGATCGTCAACCTGCTCGACACGCCGGGGCACGCGGATTTTTCCGAGGACACCTATCGCGTGCTGACCGCGGTGGATTCGGCGCTGATGGTGATCGACTGCGCCAAGGGCGTCGAGGAACGCACGATCAAGCTGATGGAAGTGTGCCGCCTGCGCGACACGCCGATCATGACCTTCATCAACAAGCTCGACCGCGAGGGCCGCTCGCCGATCGAGCTGCTGGACGAGGTGGAGTCGGTGCTGGGCATCGCCTGCGCGCCGCTGACCTGGCCGATCGGCATGGGCAAGCGGCTGAAGGGCGTGTACCACCTGGCGCTGGACGAGGTGCACATCTTCGAGCAGGGCAAGAATTTCACGCGGCAGGACTCGACCATCTTCAAGGGCCTCGACGCGCCCGGCCTGGCCGAGAAGATCGGCTTTGATGCGATGCGCGAGCTGCGCGAGGAACTCGAACTGGTGCAGGGCGCCGCGCCCTCGTTCGATCTCGACGAATACCTGGCCGGCCGGCAGACGCCGGTGTTCTTCGGCTCGGCGGTGAACAATTTCGGCGTGCAGCTGCTGCTGGATTTCTTCGTGAAACACGCGCCGTCGCCGCGCCCGCGCGCCACCACCACGCGCGAGATCCAGCCGGAGGAAGAGAAGCTCTCCGGCTTCGTGTTCAAGATCCAGGCCAACATGGACCCGGCGCACCGCGACCGGGTGGCGTTCATGCGCGTGTGCTCGGGCACCTACAACGCCGGCATGAAGATGATCCAGACGCGCACCAACAAGGAAGTGCGCATCGCCAACGCGCTGACCTTCATGGCCAGCGACCGCGAGATCGTCGAGACGGCCTACCCGGGCGACGTGATCGGCCTGCACAACCACGGCACCATCACCATCGGCGACACCTTCACCGAGGGCGAACTGGTCACGTTCACCGGCATCCCGAACTTCGCGCCCGAGCTGTTCCGCCGCGCGCGCCTGCGCGATCCGCTGAAGATGAAGGCGCTGCAGAAGGGCCTGGCGCAATTGAGCGAGGAAGGCGCCACCCAATTCTTCCGCCCGCTGATGTCGAACGACCTGATCCTGGGCGCGGTCGGCGTGCTGCAGTTCGAGGTGGTCGCCTACCGCCTGAAGGACGAGTATAACGTCGACGCCAGCTTCGAGCCGGTGACGGTGACCACCGCGCGCTGGGTGCACTGCGACGACGAGAAGAAATTGGCCGAGTTCCGCGAGAAGAACGCGATGCACCTGGCCATCGACGGCGCCGGCGAGCTGGTCTACATCGCGCCGACGCGGGTCAACCTGCAGCTGGCGCAGGAGCGCTGGCCGCAGGTGCGCTTCGCCAATACGCGCGAGCATGCGGCGGCGGTGGAGCTGTAGCGGCAACGCGACACCGCTGCTAACGTGCGGGTCTTTGCCGGGGGACCCAAACATGCACGACCAGGCCATCGCCTTCGCCATGCCGCCCGATGCGCCACGCTGGATGCGCTGGCTGCTGTTCTCGCCGCTGGCGCGGATCGTGATCTTCGTGCTGCTGTTCATGGCGCTGAGCTTTGCCACCGGCGCGCTGATGCATGCGCTGGGCTGGCTCGGCAAGGATGCCCCGGCCACCATCCACGGCCTGGCACAGTTCCTGATGCGCGCCGTGCCGGCGCTGCTTGCCTATCTGCTGCTGGTGCGGCTGGTGGAACGCCGCCGGCTCACCGAACTGGCGCCGCGCCGGCTGCTGCCGGACGGCGCCATCGGCACGGCCGCCGGCCTGCTGCTGTTCAGCGCGGTGGTCGGCGTGCTGTACCTGCTCGGCAGCTATCACGTCACCGGCACCAACCCGGATGCGCCATGGGTACCCGCCCTGCTGATGGTGGGACTGGGCGCCGGCATCGGCGAGGAGATCATCTGCCGCGGCGTGCTGTTCCGCATCGTCGAGGAAGGCCTGGGCAGCTGGTGGGCGCTGCTGGTCTCGGCACTGTTCTTCGGCGCGGCGCACGTCGGCAACCCCGGCGCCACGCTGTGGAGTTCGGCGGCGATCGCGATCGAGGCCGGCCTGCTGTTCGGCATGGTCTACCACCTGACCCGCTCGCTGCCGATCTGCATGGGCCTGCACGCGGCGTGGAACTTCGCCCAGGGCACGATCTACGGCATCCCGGTCTCCGGCACCCCGGCCGACGGCTGGCTGGTCTCCACCCGCAGCGGGCCGGACTGGCTCAGCGGCGGCGTGTTCGGCGCCGAGGCGTCGGTGGTCGCGCTGGGCCTGTGCTCGCTGTGCACGCTGGCCTTGCTGATCGTCGCGCTGCGGCGCGGCTCGATGGCGCCATGTCGGCCATGGCAGCAGTTCAGGCGCCGCTGAACCACGGCGTGGCCGGCTATGGTTCGGCGACGGCACCGGCTACCCTGTCGACGGCGCGGTCGCCGATCCGGCGGTCGCGGAACAGACCGCCTACCGAGCCGCGGTGACCCGCATGCAGCAACCTGTCCGCCCGAAAAAGAATTCATGGCTGGCCGACCAGCCGATACAGCGCAAGATGATGCTGGCGATCGGCCTGCTGCTGGGCCTGTTCCTGCTGACCAGCCTGGTCACCCTGCACTCGCTGCGCGAGCAGGAAAGCAATCGCCGCTGGGCGACGCACACCTACCAGGTACTGCTCGAACTCGATCATGCGCAGCGTGCCCTGCAGACCAGCCAGATCGGTGCGCGCGGGTACATGCTGACGCAACGCACCGACCAGCGGGCGATGTTCGACAGCGGCACCAGCGACCTGCACGGACGCATCGCCCACCTGCGTCAGATGACCGCCGACAATCATCTGCAGCAGTTGCGCATCGACTCGCTGGAAAAGATGGCCACCCAGTGGCAGCGCGAGATGAAGGCCAACGCGATCGACGCCATCAACCGGCTGAAGGACACCGATACGACAGCAAGGGCGCTGGAACTGCAGCACATCCAGTCGAGCTATCTGGCGAACCGCACGGTTCGCAGCGAGGACCTGTACGCCGTCATCGATCAGATGGTGACCGAGGAAAACCAGTTGCTAACAGCGCGCAACCGGCAGCTCGACAGCGCCCTGGTCACCACCAAGTGGATCAACATCTTCGCGATCCTGCTCGGGCTCCTGCTCGGCATCGCCGTGATCCGGCTGACCTCGCAACTGGTGACCCGGCCGCTGCGCCGGCTTACCGACATGATGACGCGGCTGGCGAATCACGATCACGATTTCGAGATCCGCCGGCTCGACCGCCGCGACGAAGTCGGCGAAATCGCCCGCGCGCTGCAGGTGTTCAAGCAGATGTCGCTGGACACCGAGACGCAGACCTGGATCCGGTCCCGCGTGTCGGACATTTCGCACGTGCTGCTGCAGGCCACCACGCACAAGGATTTCGCGCAATGGCTGGCCAGCGAACTGGTGCCGCTGTGCAAGGCCGGCGTAGGGCTGTTCTATTCCTTCGACGACGCGCGCCATCGCCTCGATCTGCTGGGCAGCTACGGCCTGCGCCTGAGCAACCGCACGGCGGATCACTACCTGCCCGGCGAAGGACTGGTGGGCCAGTGCGCGATCGAACGCAAGCCCATCATGCTCGACGACGTGCCGGAGAACTACCTGCACATCGACTCGGGCAGCGGCGAGGCGCTGCCACGCCATGTCGCGATCCTGCCCGTGCTCTACCGCGACACCCTGATCGGCGTGCTGGAACTGGCCGGCTTCGCGCCGCTCACCACGCAGCAGAGGCAGCTTCTGGACGAACTTCTGCCGATCGTGGCGTTGACCCTGGAGAACCTCAACCGCGCGATCAGCACGCACGACCTGCTGCTGCAGACGCAGGAACAGGCCGACGACCTGCGCGTGTCCGAACTGGTGATGCGCCAGCAGAAGGAGGTGTTGCGCGACAGCAACGAGGCACTGCAGGCGAAGACGGCCGAGCTGGAGGAACAGTCCGCGCGGCTGATCGCCTCCGAGGAAGAGCTGCGCGTGCAGGCCGAGGAGCTGCAGGCGTCCAACGAGGAACTGCGCGAGAAGACCGACAGCCTGAACCGGCAGAAATACGTGCTGGAGGACCTGCAGCAGGAAACTGCCGACAAGGCCGCCGAGCTGGCGCGCGCCAGCCAGTACAAGTCCGAGTTCCTGGCCAACATGTCGCATGAACTGCGCACGCCGCTGAACAGCCTGCTGATCCTGTCGCGCAGCCTGGCCGACAACGACACCGGCAACCTCGACGAGGAACAGATCGAGTCGGCGCGGATCATCCACGACGCCGGCAACAGCCTGCTGCACCTGATCAACGACGTCCTCGACCTGTCCAAGGTCGAGGCCGGCAAGATGGAACTGGTGATCGACGACCTGGCGCTGGCCGAGCTGGGGCGACGGCTTCGGCGCACGTTCGCGCATGTGGCCGAGGAAAAGCGGCTGGACTTCACGCTGGACATCGAACCTGGCCTGCCGCCGATCCTGCGCACCGACGGCAACAAGCTCGAGCAGATCGCCAACAACCTGCTCAGCAACGCGTTCAAGTTCACCGCCGATGGCGCGGTGAGCCTGCGTATCGGCCGACCCGGCAGCGACGTCGACATCCCCGATACGCTCCATGGTCAACCGCTGATCGCGATGACGGTGAGCGATACCGGCATCGGCATTCCGCAGGACAAGTTCCAGCGCGTCTTCAACGCGTTCGAGCAGGTGGATGCCGGCACCAGCCGCCAGTTCGGCGGCACCGGGCTGGGCCTGGCGATCTCGCAACGGATGGCGCAACTGCTGGGCGGCGATATCGTGCTGCGCAGCGAGAGCGGCCATGGCAGCCACTTCACCGTGCTGCTGCCGGAAATGCCGCCGGCGGCGTCCGGGCTCGCTGAAGACGTGCCACGCGCCAGCACGACCAGGCTCAGCCGGGCCGCCTCGCCGTATCTGCCGCCGAAGCCGATCGACGATGACCGCGACGCGCTGCCGCCGGATCAGACCACGATCCTGGTGATCGAGGACGACCCTGCCTTCGCTCGCATCCTGATCGACATGATCCAGCGCAAGGGCTATCGCGCACTGGCCGCCGGCGATGGCGCATCGGGCCTGCAGCTGGCGCGCGAGCACCGCCCCACCGGCATCCTGCTGGATGTCTCGCTGCCGGTGATGGACGGCTGGAGCGTACTCGACCGGCTCAAGGCCGACGACGCCACGCGGGCGATCCCGGTGCACTTCATCTCGGTCGACGACGGCGGTACGCGCGGGCTGGAGCGCGGCGCGGTGGGCTTCCTGACCAAGCCGGTCAGCCGCGAATCGATCGGCCTGGCACTCGAGCGCCTGCTGCATTCCGCCGCCGGGCAGCAGCACCTGCTGATCGTCGACGACGATGCCGACTCGCGCGCCGCCGTGCATGTCATGCTGCGCAGCGACAAGCTGCAGATCGACGAAGCGAACTCGGCGGAGGACGCGCTGGAGAAGATCGCACTTACGGATTACGACTGCATCGTGCTCGACCTGGGCCTGCCCGGCATGTCCGGACTCGAACTGCTGGTGCAACTGGCGCAGACCGGCAAGGGCGTGCCGCCGGTGGTGGTGTATTCCGGCCGCGAACTGAGCCGCGAGGAGAACCTGAAGCTGCGCCAGTACGCCGACGCCATCGTGCTCAAGGGCGCGCGCTCGACCGAGCGGTTGCTCGACGAGGTCAGCGTTTTCCTGCACAGCATCCGGCGCGAGCCACCCCGGAGCGTTGCCGAAGCGGCGGCAGGTGGCGAGCTGGCCGGCCATCGCGTGCTGCTGGTGGATGACGACATGCGCAACCTGTTTGCGCTGTCCAAGGTGCTGCGCGGCTGGGGACTTCAGGTAAGCATGGCGCAGGACGGGCCCAGGGCGCTGAAGATGCTGGCCGAGAACGAAGCGCCGGAACTGGTGCTGATGGACGTCATGATGCCGGGCATGGATGGCTACGAAACCCTCCGCGCGATCCGCGCACAACCGCATTTCGCCGGCCTGCCGATCGTCGCGCTGACCGCCAAGGCGATGCGCGGCGATCGCGAGAAGTGCCTGGAGATGGGCGCCAGCGATTACCTGCCCAAGCCGATCGACACCGACAAGCTGGCGGCGCTGATGCGCGTGTGGCTGCAGCGCTGAGCACCGTGCCGCCTCGGTCAAACCTGACGGGATGGTGCAGCCGTTCACGCCGGCGACGACCGGCAACGGTTAAGGTAGGGCCAGGACAACCGCCTCGCCACCGACATGAACGCGATGCCGCCGAAAATCCTGGTCGTCGACGATACCGCCGCCAACCTGGTCGCCATGCGCCGACTGCTCGCCAACAGCGGCGCGCAGCTGTTCGAGGCGCGCAGCGGCAACGAGGCGCTGGCGCTGTGCCTGGATCACGCGTTCGCGCTGATCCTGCTCGACGTCAACATGCCCGACATGGACGGTTTCGAAGTGGCCGCCCTGCTGGGCGAAGCCGAGCGCCTGCGCGACACCCCGATCATCTTCGTCACCGCCGCCTACGCCGACGACATGAACCGGCTCAAGGGCTACCGCTCCGGCGCGGTGGACTACATTGCCAAGCCGATCAACGACGTGATCCTGCAGTCGAAGGTGCGCGTGTTCCTGGAGCTGTACGCGGCGCGCGCCAAGCTGCAGCACGCGCTGGACGAGTTGGCCGAGCGCAACCAGCAACTGACCCAGGAGATCGCCGAGCGCGAGCTGATGGAGGCAATGGTGCGCCATCAGGCCCACCATGACGCCCTGACCGGCCTGCCGAACCGCATCCTGTTCCACGACCGCCTGCACGGCGCGGTCCAGCGCGCGAACCGCCATCACAGCCAGTTCGCGCTGGCCTGCATCGACATCGACGGTTTCAAGCACGTCAACGACAACCATGGCCATGCCGCCGGCGACGCCTTGCTGCAGGAGATCGCCGCACGGCTGTCGGCACATTTGCGCAGCAACGATACGGTGGCCCGGCTGGGCGGCGACGAGTTCGCGCTGGTGCTGGAGGATATCGAGGATCCGCAGCTGGCGCTGCAACTGTGCGGAAAGTTGTGCGCGGCACTGGGCGAGCCCTATGCGCTGGGCGTCGACGGCCACCTGATCGAGGTGCGCGTCGGCGCCAGCATCGGCATCGCGCGCTACCGGCCGAACGAATACCCCGACGCCGACGAACGGCTGATGCAGGCAGCCGACCGTGCCATGTACGAAGCCAAGCGCGGCGGCAAGAACCGCTGCGTGCTGGCAGACTGAACGCCCGCAGGCAACGCGTTCAATCGCGTTTGCGCGGCGACACCCACATCAGCACGCGCGCACGGAAGACCGTCTCGCCCGCGCCGTCCACCACCTCGACCCTGACCGGCCACTCGTGGCCGCCACGGGAGGCTGGCGTGGCCAGCTCGGGGGTAGCGGTGCCGTGCATCGTGCCCACCGCCTTCTTCAGGTACTCGACGCTCATGCCCTTGGGAATCCAGCGCATGTCGGCCGGGATGGTCGCGTCGGTCATCACCCCGGCACTGAGCTCGGCCAGGTTGCACAGCGCGATCGCGTGCACGGTGCCGATGTGGTTATGCACGCGGCGCCGATCACGGATGCGCACTTCGCAGCGGCCCGGCGCCAGCGCCACGAAGCGCGGCGCGATCGTGGCGAAATACGGCGCCTTGAGGCAGACCAGGCGCGAGAAGATCCAGTGGCCCGCCGGCCAGCGGGTGATGCGGCGGTACAGCGACAACACCGAAGCACTCATCGATTGCCCTCCGGGAAAAGCACCGGCCCGCAAGGCAGGCCGGTCGGTCGGTTCGATTTACGCGGCGTCCGCCCGCGTCTTGAACGCGCGCAGCTCGTCAGTCTCGAAGTCGTCCACCGAGATGAACTCGAACACGCCTTCGCGCACGCGCCTGAGCAGGTCGGCCTCGGCCTCGGAAATCACCCCGGCCTGCTGCGCCTCGGCGAGCTGGCCCAGGTAGTCGTGCGAGGTGAACTGGCCGGACTTCAGCGCCTTGCCGAACTTGCGGTCGACCGGCTCGGCGGCGATCACGTCCGGCAGCAGCGCCTTCATCCGGCCGATCGTGTTGTTCGCCGTGGGCGTGGTGTAGACCCAGCTGGTGAGACGATCGAGCGCTTCGTTCGGCGCGGTGAGCAGCGCGGCGACGCGGCGGCCCAGGCGATCGGACGGCGGCACCTCGCGCCGGCCCAGCGGGAACACCAAGGCGCGCAGCAGCCACGCCACCGGGCGCACCGGGAAGTTGCGGATCGCGCCGTCCAGCGCGTTCTGGATCAGCCACATGCACTCATGGAAGCCCCAGGCCAGGAACGGACGATCGGCTTCCGGCCGCCCGTTGTCCTCGTACTGCTTGAGCATGCTGCTGGCGATGTACAGGTAGCTCAGCACGTCGCCCAGGCGCGCCGACAGCTTCTCCTTGAACTTCAGCTTGCCGCCGAGCACGCCCATGAACACGTCGGCGCACAGCGCCAGCGCGGCGGAGTAGCGATCGAGCTTGCGATAGTAACGGCGGGTGTAGGCGTCGCCGGCGGTCTCGCCGATGCGCGCACCGCTCAGGCCCATCGCGAAGCTGCGCACCGCATTGGAGATGCCGAAGCCGATGTGGCCGAACAGCAGCCGGTCGAACGCCTTCAGCTGCTCGCCGCGATCGGCGATCGACAGCGCCTGCATTTCCTTCAGCACGTACGGATGGCAGCGGATCGCGCCCTGGCCGAAGATCATCAGGCTGCGCGTCATGATGTTGGCGCCTTCCACCGTGATCGCGATCGGCACGCTGGACCAGCCGCGGCCGGCGTAGTTCTTCGGGCCGAGCTGCACCGCCTTGCCACCGTGCACGTCCATGGTGTCGGCGGCGATCTGCCGCGCCCATTCGGTGGCGTGGTACTTCGCGATCGCCGACGGCACCGCCGGCTTCTCGCCACGGTCGACCGCCGCCGCAGTGGCGCGCGACAGCGCGGCGGTGGCGTAGGTGAGGCCGCCGATCCGCGCCAGCGCTTCCTCGACGCCCTCGAAGCGTGCGACCGCCAGGCCGAACTGCTTGCGCATGCGCGCATATGCGCCGGTGGCCAGCGCCGAGGCGCGCATGCCGCCGGTGGCGTTCGACGGCAGCGAGATCGCGCGGCCCACCGACAGGCATTCGACCAGCATGCGCCAGCCGTGGCCGGCCATCTGCGGGCCGCCGATCAGCACCGACAGCGGCGCGAACACGTCCTTGCCGCGGATCGGGCCGTTCTGGAACGGGATGTTCAGCGGGAAGTGGCGGCGCCCGATCTCCAGCCCCGGCGTGGTACGCGGCAGCAAGGCCAGGGTGATGCCGAGGTCTTCCTCGTCGCCGAGCAGGTGCTCGGGGTCGTACATGCGGAAGGCCAGGCCGACCACCGTGGCCACCGGCGCCAGCGTGATGTAGCGCTTGTCGAAGGTGAGCTTGATGCCCAGCGTCTCGACGCCGTCGACCACCTGCCTGCAGACGATGCCCACGTCGGGGATCGAGGTGGCGTCGGACCCGGCGTACGGGCCGGTCAGCGCGAAGCAGGGAATCTCCTCGCCCACTGCAAGGCGCGGCAGGTAATGGTTCTTCTGCTCATCCGAGCCGTAATGCAGCAGCAGTTCGGCCGGCCCCAGCGAGTTCGGCACCGCCACCGTCGAGGCCACCGTGGCCGACATGCTGTTGAGCTTCTGCAGCACCGCCGAATGCGCCAGCGCGGAGAACTGCAGGCCGCCGTACTGCTTCGGGATGATCATGCCGAAGAAGCGGTTCTTCTTGATGAAGTCCCACACGTTCGGCGGCAGGTCGGCCAGTTCGTGGGTGATCTGCCAGTCGTCGATCATCCCGCACAGCTCTTCCACCGGGCCGTCCATGAAGGCCTGCTCCTCCACGCTCAGTTCGGGCTTCGGCTGCTTCAGCAGTTCGTGCCAGTCCGGCTTGCCCGAGAACAGCTCGCCCTCGAAACCGACGGTGCCGGCCTCCAGCGCGGTCTGCTCGGTCTCCGACAGTTTCGGCGTGACCCTGGCGAACAGTTTCAGCAGCGGCAGGCTGATCTGCTTGCGGCGGAAATCCACCAGCAGCAGCGGCAGCGCGATCGCCAGCTCGACGATCAACAGGATCGCCGTGGTCCACGGCGCATGGGCCAGCAGCCCGACCACCAGCGTGGCGACGATCGTGGCGATCGCCCAGGTGCGCAGGCTGCTGCGGTGATAGGCGCAGGCACCGGAAGCAATCAGCGCCGCCAGCAGGGTCAGTATCACGGACATCTCAACACCTCATTGCGATTGAGCGGCGCCGGCGAGTTGCCGGTCGGCGGGTAATGGATCAAGACTCTGCACGAAGCGCACGACTTCGCGCGTGAATGCGTCGTTCGCGTCGCCCGCCACCATGTGCGTGGCGTGCGGCAGTTCCACATGCCGCGCATGCGGCACCAGCTGCATGAATTCGTCGACGGTGGCGCGCGACACCACGTCGCTGCGCGCACCCGACAGCAGCAGCACGGGAACGTCGATCTTCGTGGCGGCGGCCTGCAGGCGCGGCTGGTAGCGCTCGCTTTCCTGCACCAGGTCGCCGGCCAGCAGGGCCGGATCCCAGTGCCAGCGCAGCCGGCCGTCGGCACTTTCGCGCAGCAGCGGGCGCAACTGCTGTTCGCTCTTGCGCTCGCGCCGCTGCGGCAGGTAGGAAGCAATCTGCTCGGCCGCGTCGGCATAGTTCATGAAACCATCCGGGTGCGCCTGCATGAAGGCGAGGATGCGTTCCACCCCGGCGGTTTCCCAGCGCGGCGTGATGTCGACCAGCACCAGCGCGCGAAACGGCGACGGGCGCACCTCGCCGGCCAGCACGATGCCGAGCAGGCCGCCCATCGAGGCGCCGACCAGGATCGGCGGCTGCGGCTGCGCCGCGGCCAGCCGCAGCAGATCGTCCGCGAACTGGTCCATGTGGTAGCCACGGCCAGCCACCCGGTCGCTCTCGCCATGGCCGCGCGCATCGAACGTGACGCAGCGGCAACCGGCCTGCGCCAGCGCCGCCGCCGTGCCGTTCCAGGCGCCGCGGGTCTGGCCGAAACCATGCGCGAACAGCAGCGCCGGACTGCCTTCGGGGCGAAGCGTCTCCACCGCCAGGCTCAGGTCGGCGACGGGAAAGCGGTTGATCGCAGCGGAAGCGTGGACATGGTTGACCATACGGATGAGTATGGATTGCCTCGACAAGCGCCGTCAACCACACCGCCGCGCATCCCCCGACCGGACAACAAATTGCCTGGTTGCTCAGGCAGATGGACGCCACACATTACAAATGCACGGGGTGTGGCTACCATACGCACATGAATGTCAGTAGCAAGCCAGAACGCACCCGCCTGTCGGCCGAGGATTGGGAACTTGCCGCCCTGCAGCTGATTGCCGAACACGGCGTCGGCGCACTCGCCGTGGAAGCCCTGGCGCGCCAGCTGGGCGTGACCAAGGGCAGCTTCTACTGGCACTTCCGCACCCGCGAAGCCCTGCTGCATGCCGCGCTGGAACGCTGGGAGCAGTACGGCGAGCGCGAGGTGCTGGGCCAGATCGAGCAGATCAGCGACCCGCGCAAGCGCCTGCCCGAACTGTTCCGCCGGGTTGCGCACGAGTTGCAGCCGCACCGGGTATACGCCGCGCTGCTGAAGGCGCTCGATCATCCGCAGGTGGTGCCGGTGATGGCGCGCGTATCGCAGCGGCGGATGGAATTCCTCACCACCGCCTACCGCGAGGCCGGCCTGGCGCCGGTGCAGGCGCTGAACCGGGCGCGGCTGACCTACGCCGCCTACGTCGGTTTCCTGCAGCTGAACTTCACCCTGGGCCTGCCGCGGCTCAACCACGAAGAGTTCGACGCCTACGTCGAACACATGATCACGACCCTCATCCCGGGCTGACCAGGCTCACCGAAAGTCCCCGGACGGCGCCATCTGGCGCCGTTCTTGTTGCAGCGGACCTTGCAATACCAGTGATCGCAAACTACCGTTTCCGATCACTTTTTCTGAAAACCTCAAGAGGACACGATGGCCAGCAAGCTGGAAGCGCTCGAACAGTGGGTCAACCAGGCGGCGGCGCTGACCCGCCCCGCGCAGATTCACTGGTGCGATGGCTCGGACGCCGAATACCAGACCCTGGTGCAGCAAATGCTGGCCGACGGCACCCTGATCGAGCTGAACCAGCAGACCCATCCAGGCTGCTACCTGCACCGCTCCAACCCCTCCGATGTCGCCCGCGTCGAGCAACTGACCCTGGTCTGCCATCCGGACAAGGACGATGCCGGCCCGAACAACCACTGGATGGCCCCGGCCGAGGCGCACGCGAAGATCGACGGGCTGTTCGACGGCTGCATGGAAGGCCGCACCATGTACGTGATCCCGTACTGCATGGGCCCGATCGACTCGCCGCTGGCGCGCTGCGGCGTCGAGATCACCGACAGCCCGTACGTGGTCGCCAACATGAAGATCATGACCCGCATGGGCGCTGCCGCGCAGGCGCGGATCGAGCGCGAAGGTTCGTTCGTGAAGGGCCTGCACTCCGTCGGCGAGCTCGATCCCGCACGTCGCTGGATCATGCACTTCCCGGCCGAGCTGTCGATCAAGTCGTACGGCTCCGGCTACGGCGGCAACGCGCTGCTGGGCAAGAAGTGCCACGCGTTGCGCATCGCCAGCAACCAGGCGCGCAGCGAAGGCTGGCTGGCCGAACACATGCTGATCGTGGGCATCGAGAATCCGCAGGGCGAAACGCACTACGTCGCCGCCGCGTTCCCGTCCGCCTGCGGCAAGACCAACCTGTCGATGCTGATTCCGCCGGAAGGCTACCTGCGCGATGGCTGGAAGGTGTGGACGGTCGGCGACGACATCTGCTGGATGCGCCCCGGCGCGGATGGCCGGCTGTACGCGATCAACCCGGAGGCCGGCTTCTTCGGCGTGGCGCCGGGCACCAGCGACGCCACCAACCACAATGCCATGAAGAGCATTTCGCACGACACCATCTTCACCAACGTCGCCGTCACCGCCGACAACCAGCCGTGGTGGGAAGGCCTGCCCGGCACGCCGGTCACCGACTGGCAGGGGCGTCCGTACGACCCGGCCAACGGCCCGGCCGCGCACCCGAACTCGCGCTTCACGGTCAGCGCGAAGCAGTGCCCGACATGGTCGGCGCAAGCCGAGGCGCCGCAAGGCGTGCCGATCAGCGCAATCGTGTTCGGCGGCCGTCGTCCCTCGCTGCTGCCGCTGGTGATGGAGTCGCGCGACTGGACCCACGGCGTGCTGATGGGCGCCGCGATGGGCTCGGAAACCACCGCCGCCGCCACCGGCGCAGTCGGTGTGCTGCGCCGCGATTCGATGGCGATGAAGCCGTTCTGCGGCTACCACTACGGCGACTACTTCGCGCACTGGCTGGCGTTCGACAAACCCGGCGCCAAGCTGCCGAAGGTGTTTCACGTCAACTGGTTCCGCAAGGGCGCCGACGGCAAATTCCTGTGGCCAGGCTTCGGCGACAACCTGCGCGTGCTGGAGTGGATGATCAACCGCGCCGAAGGCCGCGTCAGCGGCGTCGAGACGCCGATCGGCATCCTGCCAGGCGAGGGCGAGCTCAAGCTGGACGGGCTCAAGCTCGACCATGCCCGGCTCGATGCATTGCTCGACGTGGACAATGCCGGCTGGCAGGCCGAGTTGTCCGCCATCGGCGAATACCTCGAGAGCTTCGCCCCGCGCCTGCCCGAACGCCTGTGCCAGGAACAGCAACGCGTGGCCCGGGCACTGGAAGATGACGCCGGCCAGGCACACCGCGAAGCCGTCGCCTCCTGAGGCATCCGATCGCGGGCAGGCCAGCACGACCTGCCCGCGATATTTGCAGGCCCGCCGCCGTGGCCGCCGTTCAAACCCTTTCGCGCAACGCCGCATCCAAGCTGGCAAGATGATCGCCGCCTGTCCTGCCCTTGGAAGCTCCATGTCGCCCGCCTCGATGCGAGCCAACGACAGCGATGACGTGCGCGCCGCGGCCGCCGGCGATCGCCATGCGTTCCAGCGGCTGTACCGACTGCACGTGGGTCGCGTGCATGGTGCGGTGTACCGGCTCGCCGGCTACGACCACGCCCGCGCCGAAGACCTCACCCAGGATGCGTTCATCCGCGCCTGGCAGAAACTGCCCGGCTTCCGCCACGAGAGCGCGTTCGGCACCTGGCTGTACCGTCTCGCTGTGAACGTGGCGCTGATGGACATCCGCGCCCGCGGCGCCGACCCGGTCAGCACGCTCGACGACGAGCATCTGCAGGACGCCGGCGAAACACCGTTCTGCGCCGCCGAGCGCGAGGAACTGGAACGCGCAATCGGCCGGCTGCCGCCCCGCGCGCGCGCCGTGCTGGTACTGCACGACATCGAGGGCTGGCGGCACGAAGAGATCGGCAGCGAGCTGGGCATGGCCGTCGGCACCTCGAAAGCGCAACTGCACCGCGCCCGCGGCCTGCTGCGCAAAGTATTGGGAGAAAGCTCATGAACGAATTCGAATGGCGCCGACAGCTGCGCGACCTGCGCCAGCCGCTCACGCCGCAGCGCGACCTGTGGGCCTCGATCGACGCCGCACTGGAAGACGCCGAACGCACGCAGGCACCCGCGAACCCGGCCTTGCGCGAGCCTCGGCCGGCATATCGCCGGCGCTGGCTGGTCGCCGCCAGCCTCGCCGCCTCGCTGCTGCTGGCCGGCGGCATCGGCTGGCGCGTGCTGCAGACACCGACGGCCACGCCGGTGGCCAGCCACGCGAAGGCTTCCGGCAACTGGAAGCCGTCCGACCCACGACTCGCCGGCGCCGCGATCGAACTGGACGCTGCGCAGATGGAGCTGCAGCTGGCGATCCAGCAGGCACCGGATTCGCCGTCACTGCAGCGTCTGCTCGGCCGCACCGAACAACAACAGACGCAACTGCGCCAACTGGCCAACCAGGCCGGCTGATACCACCAGGAACGACCATGAAAACCGCCCGCTACCTTCCTCTGCTGCTGTGCCTGTGCATCGGCCAGGCCCTCGCCGACACGCCGATCCAGTTGCGCCATGACGCCACGCCGACGGCCCGTGTCAGCATCAGCAATACCGCCGGCACGGTGAACGTGATCGCGTGGGACCGCAACGAAGTGCAGGTCAGCGGCCGCCTCGGCGACGGCGCCAAGCCACTGGCGATCACCGGCAGCAACGGCGACCTGGAGATCAAGGTCGAGCCGCAGGGCGGCTCCGGCTGGTTCAACTGGGGCGGCGACAGCAAGATGGCGCCGACCACGCTGGAACTGCACGTCCCCAAGGCGGCTTCGCTCGACGTCGACGTGATCAGCGCGCCGCTGGTCATCGACGGCATGGACGGCGGCAGCATCCAGGTCAATACGGTCAGCGGCAAGGCGCGCATCAACGCGCGCACGCCCTCGCTGAAGGTGGATAGCGTCAGCGGCGGCATCGAGCAGGCCGGGCATGCCGAACAGGCCGCGCTGCAAACCGTCAGCGGCGAGATCCTGGCGCCGGCGCTGGGTCGCGATGTCGAACTGCAGACCATCTCCGGCCGTATCCAGGCCAACGGCGGGCCGTGGCAGAAACTCACCCTCAGCACGGTATCCGGCGACGTGCAGCTCACCGGCGCCCTGGCCGCCGGCGGCAGCATCGGCATCGACAGCATGAGCGGCGACGTGCAGCTGCAACTGCCTGCGAACACCTCCGCCAGCCTGCACGCCAGCAGCTTCAGCGGCGACCTGCGCAGCGATTTCGGCACGCCGAAGGAACCCGAGCACGGCCCCGGCAGCTCGCTGGATGTCCGCCTCGGCGCGGGTGCCGGCAAGATCAACATCGAGACCTTCAGCGGCGACCTGCGCGTGCGCAAGCAGGACTGAGCGCAGCCCACTCTTCCCGAAACGAAAAACGCCGTCGCATGGCGACGGCGTTTTCATGATCTGCCGGAAATACGGCCCGGCCGATCAGAGATCCTGGTGATACTGCACGTACGGCGTGCGCGACTGATCCGGTTCCGGACCCGCCGGCGTATTCGCCGGGCTGCCGGACGACCACAGGTTCTGCGCACCGACGCTCAGCGAGCCGCGCCACGGCAGGCGCCAGGTCACGCCCAGGTCGATGCTGTTCCAGCGGCGGTCGGCATTGAGCCCACCCGGAATGCCGGCCTGCGGCTGCATCGTGCGGCCGATCAGCACGCCGCTCAGCGGGCCGTGGTCGACACCGAAACTCAGCGCCTTCTGGTCCAGCGTGTCGATGCCGAGCAGGTTGCCCGGCAGCAGGTGGATGCGGCCCACGCTGGCACCCAGGTCGATACCGCTCTTGTTGCCCAGGGCCAGCCGGCCATGCGCATTGAGCTGGGAGCTGCTGTCGAAACTGGACAGGCCATCCACGCCCGGCGCGGCGCCCGGCAGCACGCGCGGCAACACGTTCTTGTTCGGCGTGGTATTGGTGCCGACGCTGACACCGACGCTATAGCGGCCGGCGTCATAGGTGGCGCCTACTTCGCTGCCGAGCACGCGCAGGCCCGGATTCGTCCAGGAATGTTCGCTGACCTCTGCGTGTGCCTGCAGTCGCGGCCCCAGCCCGTATTCCACGCCGGTCGTCATCACCGTGGAGGCGTCCACCACCCGCAACGCCAGCGGCGCATTCTTGCGCAGGGCCTCGGCGCCGGTGCTGCGATCCGCCCTGAGCGCGAACAGGCGGCCATCGGCACCACGCCACAACGGCACCATGATGCCGGGTTCGACCTCGGTTACCTGATCCGGCGGCTGCGCCAGCAGGCGCTGCGCCATGCCACTGTCGCCCACAGACTGCCCGGCCGCGGTGAACGGCAGCAGCAGGACGAGCAGCAGGGCGGACAGGCGGCGCATACGATGGACCAGTGACTCACTCGACGGAGGATACTTGGACTGCACTATACCCCGTTTTACGTTTTACTAACACCCCAAAAACCCACTCCAACGCACAAAAACGGCAGGGATTCACCCCTTTTTGACCCCATCTCCACCTGTGGGTTCCCGCCCTCGGAAAACTGGCGAGGGAACAGACTTACACGTTATAAAGGCAGGATAAAGGCATGCCACGTCGATCCAGCCAGGTCGCCCCGGAACCCGCCGCAGTCCAATGAGCGCCACACCGACGATCCGTTCATCCCAACCACCGCCGGTGGCTCGGGATCTTGCGGCCCTGCACGCAGCGGTCGAACGGCTGTTCGAAGCGCCCGATGCCGCCGGCGTGATGGAAGTCTGCGAACTCATGCTGGACAATTTCGGTGTCCATGGCCGCTTGCGCTGGCGGCGCATGGACGAGCAACCCGATCCCCTGGCCGGGCAGTTGGACCTGGCCGAGGATCCGCAAGGCCCGCGCACCCTGATGCTCGAATGGACCGACCCGCCGCTGCCCGAGGTCGTGCGCGACCGCCTGGACTGGCTGGGCCGGCTGGCCGACATCCGCCTGCGCCAGTTGGCCGAGACCAGCCGCCTGTACGAGGCGATCTCGCGCCTGGCGCTGGCCGAGCGGCTGCAGCGTGCGCTCTACGCGATCGCCGAACAGGCCGGCGCCGAACATGACATGCCCGAGATGATGCGTTCGCTGCATGCCATCGTCGGCAGCCTGATGTACGCGGAAAACTTCTACATCGTGCTGTACGACGCAGCCACCGACACCGTCCGCTTCCCCTACTACGTCGACATCGCCGATACCGACCCGCCGCCGCCGGACCAGAACCTGCCGCTGCACGACATGCTGCACAGCCTGACCTGGAACCTGCTGCAGGAAGGCCGCCCGCTGATGGGCTCGTTCGAGGAACTGCGGCAGCAGTTCGGCGACCGCTTCGTGCCGATCGGGCCCAGCTGCGAGCACTGGCTTGGTGCGCCGCTGCTGCGCGCCGGCCGCGTCGTCGGCGGCATCGTGATGCAGAGCTATCGCACCGACACCCATTACTCGCGGCACGACCTGGAGCTGCTGAACTACGTGGCCCAGCATGTGCAGACGGCGCTGGAGCGGCGCGAGGCGCACATCGAGCTGGGCCGCCGGGTGACCGACCGCACCGCCGCGCTGCGCGAGGCGAACCGCGTGCTGCGCCAGCAGGTGCTGCAGCGCCAGCGCGGCGAGCGCCTGCAGGCGGCGCTGTTCCGCATCGCCGAGTTGGCCAACACCTCGGACAGCCTGGACAAGTTCTACGCAGCCATGCACCAGGTGATCAGCGGCCTGCTGTACGCGCGCAACTTCTATATCGCGCTGATCGACGAGGAGAACGGCCACCTCACCTTTCCCTATTCGGTGGACGATGTGGACAGCGTGCGGCCCCCGCGCGCGCATGGCCGCGGCGCCACCGAATACGTGCTGCGCCACGCCAAGCCGCTGCTGGCCACGCCCGCGGAGATCGACCGGCTCAGCGCGCAGGGCGAGATCAGCCATTTCGGCGCGCGCTCGGTGTGCTGGCTTGGCGTGCCGCTGATCTGGGGCGGCAAGGCGATGGGTGTGCTGGCGCTGCAAAGCTACTCGCCCGAGCACACTTACAACGAGCGCGACCAGGAGCTGCTGACCTTCGTCAGCTACCACATCGCCAACGCACTGCAGCGCAAGCAGGCCGCGGCGGCGCTGAAACACGCCTACGCCGGGCTGGAGCGCCGCGTCACCGAGCGCACCCGCGCGCTGGCGCTGGCCAACCGCGACCTGCGCGAACAGATCGCCGAGCGCGAGCGCGTCGAGCGCCGGCTGAAGTACGAAACCCTGCACGACTCGCTGACCGGCCTGCCGAACCGCACCCTGCTGCTGCAGCGGCTGGAGCAGGCGATGCAGCGCTACGTCGCGAACCCGAGCGAACAGTTCGCCGTGCTGTTCATCGACCTGGACCGCTTCAAGGTGATCAACGACTCGGTCGGTCACCTGGTCGGCG
This sequence comes from Rhodanobacter sp. LX-99, assembly GCF_018599185.1. Lineage (NCBI taxonomy): Bacteria > Pseudomonadati > Pseudomonadota > Gammaproteobacteria > Lysobacterales > Rhodanobacteraceae > Rhodanobacter > Rhodanobacter sp. LX-99. The sequence continues at coordinate 521,508 of NZ_JAHFVL010000003.1, forward strand.
ACGACCTGCTGTTCCAGGTCGGCGGCCGCATCCGCGCCTGCCTGAAGACGCGCGACGTCGTCGCGCGCCTGGGCGGCGACGAATTCGCGGTGCTGCTGGAAGGCATCGTCGAGACCCACAAGGCGACGCTGATCGCCGAGCGCATCATCAGCGAGCTGCAGACGCCGTTCCGGCTAGGCACCAAGGAGATCTTCACCTCGGCGTCGATCGGCATCGCCCTGTCCAGCCCGCATTACCGCCAACCGGAGGAATTGCTGCGCGACGCCGACGCGGCGATGTACAACGCGAAGGACGGCGGCCGCCACCGCGCGGCGATGTTCGACGACCGCCTGCGCCGCGAGGCGCTGTCGCTGCTGGACATGGAGAGCGACCTGCGCCACGCGCTCAGCCGCAACGAGTTCGAGCCGTTCTACCAGCCGATCGTGGAGCTGGCCGACGGCCGCATCACCGGCTACGAGGCGCTGCTGCGCTGGCACCACCCGGAACGCGGCCTGCTGGCGCCGAACGACTTCCTGCTGATCGCCGAGGAATGCGGCTGCGCCGAGGCGATCGACTGGCAGATCTTCGAGCAGGTGTGCACCCAGGCGGTGCGGCTGATCGGTACCGAGGGCTTCATCAGCATCAACGTGTCCGGCCGGCACTTCCGCTCGGCCGACCTCGACCTGCGGCTGCTGGCGCTGTTCGACCAGTACGCCGTGCCGACGCGCTGCATCCGCATCGAGGTCACCGAGCACGCGCTGCTGGAGAACCCGACCCAGGTCAAGCAGATGCTGCTGAACCTGCGCAGCCACGGCGTCGGCATCGCGCTGGACGACTTCGGCACCGGCTATTCCTCGCTCAGCTACCTGCACCAGTACCCGTTCGAGACGTTGAAGATCGACCGCTCCTTCATTACCGAACTGCCGCCCGACGACGCCGAGACGCAAGGGCTGGCGCTGGTGCGCGCGATCCAGGTGCTGGCCGACTCGCTGCGGATGAAGGTGATCGCCGAAGGCATCGAGGAAGAGTCGCAGCGGCAGGCGCTGCTGCGCGTCGGCTGCCGCTACGGCCAGGGCTTTTTGTTCGCCGAGCCGCAGCCCGCAGGCACCTGGATCGGCGCAGACAGGCCGCTGTTGCTGGCCTGATCGAACACCCTCGTCCTCACTGCGCCGTGCCTGGCGCACCGGGTGCCGCGCCCTCGCTGAGCAGGTGCTCGGCATCGATGCGGTCGAAGTGATAGCGCTGCGCGCAGAACTCGCAGACCACCTCGATCTCGTCGCCGCGGGCGACCAGCGCCGCCTCCACCTCGTCGCGGCCGAGCGAGCGCAGCATCGACGTGACCCGCTCGCGGCTGCAGCTGCAGCCGAACGCCAGCGGGCGCGGCTGGAACAGGCGCACCGACTCCTCGTGGTAGAGCCGGTACAGCAACTGCTCCGGCGCGACGGCCAGCAGTTCCTGCGCGCCCAGGGTGGCGGTCAGGTGCACCACGCGATTCCACGCATCGTCGTCCCGCACGGCATCGCGACCGCCTTCGCCCGGCATCTTCTGCAGCATCAGGCCAACCGCATGTTCGCCGTCGGCGGCCAGCAGGATCCGCGCCGGCAATTGTTCGGACTGCACGAAATAGTCTTCCAGCGAACCGGCCAGGTCGGCGTGCCGCAAGTCGACCAGGCCCTGGTAACGCTGGCCGCGATCCACGTTGCCGATGGTGATCGCCATGATCGCGTCGGCCAGCGCATCCAGCGCCAGCGGCGCGGACAGCGGTTCGTTCCAGCGCGCCAGGCCGCGCAGGCGGCCCTGGTCGCTGCACTCGGCGAACAGCAGGCGCAACGCGTCCGAACTCTTCAGCTCGATCGACAGCGCGCCGTCCAGCTTGATGTTGCCGGTCAAGAGCGCGCTGGCGGCCAGCGCCTCGCCCAGCAGGGCATGCAGCGCCAGCGGGTAATCGGCGCGGCCGGCCACTTCGCGCCAGGCCGGTCCCAGCCGCACCAGGGTGCCGCGCACGCCGACGCGTTCCAGCAGGAATCGGTGCAGCACGTCTTCGACAGGCAGATTTTCCACGGCGAATGTTCTCTTTAAAGTCAGGCGGAACAGATGGGGACGCGGCCGCGCCGGAACAACGCCCCTTATACTGCCCGCATCTTCCCACGCGTACCGCCATGCCCTCTCCGTTCCGCCGCGTTCCGCTGGTTCGTCTGTTGCGCTCGCTGGCGATCCTGCTGCTCGCATGGCTGGCGCTGAGCTGGCTGGTGGTGTTGGTGCTGCGCTTCGTGCCGCCGTGGACATCGGCGGTGATGATGGAGCGCCAGCTCGGCGCGTGGATCCACGGCGAGAAGGACTTCCGGCTGCGCCAGCACTGGGTGCCGTGGACGCAGGTGTCGGCCTGGGTGCCGCTGGCGATGGTGGCCGGCGAGGACCAGAAGTTTCCCTACCACCACGGCTTCGACCTCGACTCCATCCAGGACGCGCTCGACGCCGCCGACGACGGCAGACGCCTGCGCGGCGCCAGCACGATCAGCCAGCAGACCGCCAAGAACCTGTTCCTGTGGAACGGCCGCAGCTTCGTGCGCAAGGGGCTGGAGGCGTACTTCACCGTGCTGATCGAGCTGACCTGGCCGAAGCGGCGCATCCTCGAGGTGTACATGAACATCGCCGAGCTGGGCAACGGCGTGTACGGCGTGGGCGCGGCCAGCGAGGCGTACTTCCACACCACGCCGGCGCGGCTCGGTCCGGCCCAGGCCGCCCGCCTGGCCGCGGTGCTGCCCAGTCCGCGGCGCCTGCATGCGGACCGGCCCAGCGCCTACGTGCAACGCCGCGCGGACTGGATCCAGCGGCAGATGTACCAGCTCGGCGGCCCCGCCTATATCGAAGGCCGCGTGCCGCCGCGCGCACCGCGCTGACCACTGCGCGGCCGGTTCACAACTTTGCTACACGCCGACACGATGGCGGCGCTAGACTCGCCCCAGACGGCCCGCCCGGGCCGCTGGGAGACCCAAGCATGAGCCAGGTCAAACATCTGCTGCAGGGCAAGGGCAACGCAATCTACAGCATTGCACCGGATGCGCCCGTACTCGAGGCGATCAAGCACATGGCCGAGCACCGGATCGGCGCGTTGCTGGTGATGCACGGCGAGCAGCTGGTCGGCGTCATGTCCGAACGCGACTACGCGCGCAAGGTGATCCTGCAGGGCCGCTCCTCGTCGCAGACCGCCGTGTCCGACATCATGAGCGGCAACCCGCTGACCGTCGGCCCGGATACCGACGTGTTCGACTGCATGCGCCTGTGCACCGACAGCCGCATCCGCCACCTGCCGGTGGTGCAGGACGGCAAGGTGGTCGGGGTGATCTCGATCGGCGATCTGGTCAAGGCGGTGATCGACGCGCAGGCCGAACAGATCGAGCACCTGCAGCGCTACATCACGAGCTGAGATTCGCGATTCGGCTCGCGCAGGCAGGATGCCGGAGCGAACATCGGCGAAGCCGATGGCCCGCAGGGCGAGCCGCGGACGCGGCAAGTCATTCGGGATTCGGGAAAGCATCGACTCAAACCGATGCTTTCGCAGCTCCGTCCACGGGCGCGTGCTCGTCCGGCGCCAGGTCGGGCGACCAGCCGGCGCGCCTGGCCACCATCGCCGCCAGCGAGGCCACGCCGACACCGGCCAGGGCCAGACCGCCGATGCCCCAACCCAGCCCGCGCAAGCCGCTCACCGCACTGGTCACCACCAGGTCGCCGAAGCGCCACACCGCCGTCTCGACGAAATTCTTGCCCTTGTAGCGCGTCTCGCGCGGCACCCGCGTATACAGCGCATCCACCGCCGGCTTGGTCATGCCGTAGGCGAAGCCACGCGTGATCACCTGCATCACCGCCAGCAGGGGGACGCCGTAGCCGAACATCGCCAGGTCGCCGCCGCCGAGCAGTGCTACCGCGCCCAGCAGCGCCACGTTCACCAGCGCGGGCAGCAGCAGGCCCCAGCCGGCGCCGTGGCGAATCAGCAGCCAGCGGGTCAGGCTCAGCTGCAGCAGCGCGCCGAGCAGGTTGGTGGCCAGGTCGAGGTCGTTGTAGAACGCCGTGCGCGCCACCGCATCGGTGAAATGCGCCTTCGCATAGTCCGCCACCAGCGCATAGGCCAACGTGCCGATGCCATCGCCGAACAACATCAGCAACGCCATGTAACGCAGAAACGGACGCGACCACAGCTCCTTGATCCCGGTCCACAGCGAGCCGCCGACCGCCTCCTCGCCCCGGCTGCCCGGCTGGCGGTCATGCCGCGTGGAGAGCCGCAGCAGCAACGCCAGCGCCAGCGCCAACGCCAGCGCCGAGACCACCAGCAGCGGCGCCACCCCGATCAGCCGCACCAACAGCTTGGTCACCAGCGGGCCAAAGACCGCGCCGCCCATGCCACCCAGCGCGATCAGCGAGAACACCTGCCGCGCCTGACCGCTGGAGAAAATGTCGGCCATGAAGCTCCAGAACAGCGACACCACGAACAGGTTGAACACGCTGGCCCAGACGAAGAACACCACGCCCAGCTCACGCGCACCGATGCGGTCCTGCGCCGCAAATGCGGGCACGAACGCGAGCAGGCACAGGATGAAAAAGCTGTAGCTCCAGCCGAGCAATTGCCTGCGCCGAAAGCGCGCCACCAGCATGCCGAACAGCGGCGTCAGCAACAGCATCACCACGAACACCGCGCCGTAGAACAGCGGCAGCGACTGCGAGCCGACTGCGCCGCTCAGCTGGCCCATGACCGGCCGGATGATGTAGTACGAGGTCATGACGAAGAAGAACGCCAGCGCCGACAGCATCGGCGCGGCGGCTTGTTCCACTACGGCTTGGCGGGGCAAACTCACGGGCACATCCAGCGTGGGGCGCGGCAAGCCTAGCATGCGGCCATGTCCATCCAGCGAAGCGTGGGAAAGCCTTGAACCACTACGACTACGTCATCGTGGGTGCCGGCTCGGCCGGCTGCGTGCTGGCCAACCGGCTCAGTGCCGACCCGGCCGCACGCGTGCTGCTGCTGGAAGCCGGCCCCCCGGACTGGAACCCGCTGATCCACATGCCCGCCGGCATCGCCCGGCTGGCCAACAACCGCGCGCTCAACTGGAACTACCGCACCGAGCCGGAGCCCGCACTCAATCAGCGCCGCCTGTGGTGGCCGCGCGGGCGCACCCTGGGCGGCTCCAGCGCGATCAACGCGATGTGCTACATCCGCGGCGTGGCGGCCGACTACGACCGCTGGGCCGAGGCCAGCGGCGATCCGCGCTGGTCATGGCGCGAAGTGCTGCCGTGGTTCCTGCGCAGCGAGGACAACAGCCGCGGCGCCAGCGCGCTGCACGGCACGGGCGGCCCGCTCGGCGTTGCCGACCTGCGCCATCACAACGTGCTGTCGGAGGCCCTGATCGATGCCGCCCAGACCGCCGGCTTCCCTCGCAATGACGACTTCAACAGCGAGCAGCAGGCCGGCTTCGGGCTGTACCAGGTGACCCAGCGCAACGGCACGCGCTGCTCCAGCGCGACGGCGTTCCTGAAGCCCGCGCGCCAGCGCGACAACCTGCACGTGCGCACGCATGCGCTGGTCGAGCGCGTGCTGATCGAGCACGGCCGCGCCGTCGGCGTGCAATTGCGCCGCGGCCGGCACGACGCCGAACGGATCGAGGCGGGCGAGGTGATCCTGGCGGCGGGCACGATCAACACGCCGCAACTGCTGATGCTGTCCGGGCTCGGCTCGGCCGACCATCTGCGCGAGCACGGCATCACGGTGATCGCCGACGTGCCCGACGTCGGCGCCAACCTGCAGGATCACCTGGACATCTGCACGCTCGACGGCAACCCGGGCAAGGTCAGCTACGACCATCTCAACGAACTGGCCACCGGCCTGCGCTGGCTGCGCCACCGCGACGGCCCCGGCAGCTCCAACGTGGCCGAGGCCGGCGGCTTCGTGCGCAGCCGCTTCGCCGGCGACGAACGCTGCGACCTGCAGTTCCACTTCGTGCCCGCGCTGCTCGACGACCACGGCCGCCATCGCCTGCCCGGCTACGGCTACACCTTGCACGCCTGCTACCTGCATCCGCACAGCCGCGGACGCTTGCACCTGCACTCGGCTGACCCGGCGCAGCCGATTGCGATCCATGCCGATTACCTGGGCGACCCGGAGGGCCACGATTTGAAAATGATGGTCGAGGCGGCGCGGCTGTCGCGCGAAATCCTCGACCAGGCGGCGTTCGCGCCGTACCGCGGCGCGCCGGTGTTCCCCGAGCGGCGCATCGCCACCGATGCCGAGTACGCCGACTTCATCCGGCGCAAGGCGGAAACCATCTATCACCCGGTCGGCACCTGCCGCATGGGCAGCGACGACCGCGCGGTGGTCGACAGCGAACTGCGCGTGCGCGGCGTGGACGGCCTGCGCGTGGTCGACGCCTCGGTGATGCCGAGCCTGCCCAGCGGCAACACCAACGCGCCCACCATCATGATCGCCGAGCGCGCCAGCGCCTTGATCCGCGGCGAAGCCTGAGCGCGCGATTACGCCGGCAGCGGGCAGTGCAGGCTGGCGCAGATCACCCGCAGCAGTTCGGCCTCGGCCACGCTGACCTCGCCATCGGCGTGGATCGCGCTGGCCAGGCCCTGGATCAGCACTTCCTTGGCGGGCGGCATCAGTCCGTCCAGCTCGTCCAGCGCGCGTTCGAACGGGAGCTGCCACGCCGACGGCAGCGGCGGCCAGGCCAGCGCCGCACCGGGGAACACCTGCTGCATCGCCAGCAGCCACGCGCGCCGCGCCGCAGCTTCGTCGGCCGCACCATGCCGCGCGACCACGGCGCAGACCAGCACCACGCTGTCGCGGCAGGCCGGCAATTTTTTCAGGCCGTCCACCGGCGCACGCCGTGGCTGCCGCGCTTCGAGCAACTGCAGGCGCAGCAGGCGGGTCAGGCAGTACTCGTCCAGGTCGACCCGGCCATCCACACGCACCAGCGCATCGAGCGTATCCAGCAAGGTCTGCTGTCGCCCCCGCGGCAGTTGTTTCAACGCGGGAAACGCCAGCGCCGCCAGCGGCAGCCGAGACTCGGGCGGCAACGCTTCCACCTCGGCGAAGCTGGCCGCGGCGGCCTGCTGCACATCGTCACCGAAGGCATCGGCGACCAGTCGCCGCTGGCGCGGCTGCAGTGCCGACTGCGCCGACAGCGCCAGCGCCAACAGCACCGGCAGCGCCGAATCCGGCTGCTGTACGGCTTCGTTCAAGGCCGCCGGCAAGCCTTGCCGCAGCGCCGCGGCACGCTGGAATGTCGAGGCACCTGCAGCCGCGGCCTGGGCCGCAACCACCGCGCCCGCCAACGCGGCCGGTAATGGCGGCGGCACGGCAGCACGGCCCGGCACGTCCAGCGAACTTGCCGCCTGGTTCGCCACAGACGCCTCGGCAACTGCCTGCCGCAACGACACCGCCAGCCGGGCCAGTTCCTCCTCGCGGAAACCGGGCTCGAGCGCACGGATGCGCTGCAGCAGCGGCGGATGCGTGGCGAACAGCGCATTGAACGCGCCGGCCTCGCCGAACAGCATGTGCGCCACTTCCTGCTTGTTCGTCACCTGCAGGGTGGAGCCTTCGGCGAAGATCGCGATCTTCTTCAGCGCGCCGGCGATGCCGTCGGTCTGGCGGGTGAACTGCACCGCCGAAGCATCCGCCAGCGATTCGCGCGAACGCGCCACCGCGGCCTGGATCAGCCGCCCGAAGAAATAGCCGATGTAGCCGACCGCCATCAGCGCCAGCCCGATCAGCCACACCTGGCCGCCACCCCGGCGGTTGCCGCTGCCGCCGAACCAGATCACCCGGCGTCCCACGATCGCCAGCACCAGGATGCCGAACAGCAGGCCCATCAGGCGGATGTTGAGCCGCATGTCGCCGTTCAGCACGTGGCTGAACTCGTGCGCGATCACGCCCTGCAACTCGTCGCGACTGAGCCTGTCGAGGCAGCCCCGGGTCACGCACACTGCAGCGTCGGAGGCCGAATAGCCGGCGGCGAATGCATTGATGCCCGCTTCGTCGGCCATCAGGTAGATGTCCGGCACCGGCACGCCCGCCGCAATGGCGACTTCCTCGATCACGTTGCGCAGCCGGCGCAGCTGCGGGTCGCGGGTATCCGGCGGCACCGGCACCGCCCCCACGCTTTCGGCCACCGCCTTGCCGCCGCCGGACAGGCTCATGATGCGGAACAGCGAACTGAGTCCGATCCCGGCGATGACCGCGGCGCTGCTGGCGAACAGCAACGGCAGGTTCGACGCGGCCGGCTCGCCCTCGACCGGATGATGGCCCATGGCGAGCCAGACCACCGCGTCGATCGCCGCCACGATCGCCACCACCGCCAGCACGAACAACACCACCAGCCGCCGGCTGCTGCCGCGCACGCGCGCCTGTTGCGCAAAGAAATCCATGGAGGCTCCCGGGTGGCGCCACGGCATGCGCCGCGGCGCCACGGCGATCAGCTGAAGGAAACCTTCGGCACGTCGCGCACGGCCGGGTTCTCGATCTGCAGCGGCTCGGCCGCGGCGAAGCCGAAGCTGTTCGCCACGAACGAGGCGGGAAAGACCTCGCGCTTGTTGTTGTAGGTCAGCACCGAGTCGTTGTACGCCTGGCGCGCGAACGCCACCCGGTTTTCCGTGGAGGTCAGCTCTTCGGAGAGCTGCATCATGGTCTGGTTCGCCTTCAGGTCGGGATAGGCCTCCTGCAGCGCGAACAAATGGCCCAGAGTCTGGGTCAAAGCATTTTCACTGCTGGCCAGCTGCTGCATCGCGGCCGGATCGCCCGGGTGGGCCTTCGCACCGGCCAGCCCGCTGACCGCCGCGTTGCGCGCCTGCACCACCGCCTCGAGCGTGCCGCGTTCGTGCGCGAGGTAGCCCTTGGCCGTCTCGACCAGGTTCGGAATCAGGTCGTGGCGCCGGGTGAGCTGGACGTCGATCTGCGCAAACGCGTTCTTGTAGCCGTTGCGCGAGGTGACCAGTCCGTTGTAGATCGCCACGAAGTACAAGACAATCAGGACAACAACAATCAGAAAAATGATCAGACCCATCGTCGAGTTCTCCACCCTGAGGCGCATCCCCACGCCGGAACCACGCCAGAATACCATGCAGTTTCATAAGATCTTCTTGCTGATCGCGGGCGCACTGGGGTTGGCCTGCACGCCGGTCTGCGCCAACGCGCGCACCGCTTCCCCGGCTCCCGACCCGTCGTCGGTCAGCGTCGGCAACGCACCGCAGAAACTGCCGTCGCCGCGCGTCAAGCAGACCCTCGCGGACTACCAGCGATGGCTGAACCGCCTTGCCCAGCGCGATGCCGTCGCCGGCCTGGCCACCGCCGTGGTGATCGACGGCAAGGTGGTCTACGAAGGCACTGTCGGCTATGCCGACACCGCCACCAAACAGCCGATCACGCCGGACACCGTGTTCCGCCTCGCCTCGCTGTCGAAGGCGTTCGCCGCCGCCATCGCCGGCCTGCTGGTCGACGACGGCAAGCTGGGCTGGAACACGAAGCTGGTCGACGTGCTGCCGTACTTCAAGCTGAAGGACATGCAGGCCGCCGCACAGGCCACCGTCGGCGACATCCTGGGACAGCGGCTCGGCCTGCCGCGCAACACTTACGACAACATGCTCGAGGGCGACACCTCGTACGAAGAGCTGGTGCGCAAGCTGGACGAGGTCGACATGGTCTGCGGCGTGGGCCAGTGCTACGGCTACCAGAACGTCGCCTTCAGCATGATCGGCGACGTAGTGCTCGCGCGCACCGGCGACTTCTTCTATCATCAGGTCGACAAGCGCATCTTCTATCCGCTGGGCATGAGCACGGCCAGCTACGGCCGCGCCGCGCTGGAATCCAGCAAGAGCTGGGCGCGCCCGCACCGCGCCACCAGCCGGGGTTGGGTGCCGTTCGAGCCGAACGAAACCTACTACCGGGTCGCGCCGGCGGCCGGCGTCAACGCCAGCCTGCGCGACATGGAGAAATGGCTGATCGCCCAGATGGGCGGCCGCCAGGACGTGCTGCCCACCTCGCTGCTGGACGTGCTGCACACGCCCGGCGTCGCCACGCCCAGCGAACTGCACGCCACCGCCTGGCGCAGCGGACGCCTGACCGCCGCACACTACGCGCTGGGTTGGCGGGTCTATGAATACGGCGGCGAAACCCTGATCTATCATGCCGGCGCCGTGGCCGGCTATCGCACCATGATCGGTTTCTTCCCGAAGTACCGCGCCGGGGTGGTCACACTGTGGAATTCCACCGGCCCCACCCCCAGTGGACTGATGCCGATGGTGTTCGACGACCTGCTGGGCCTGCCGCACGTGGACTGGGCCCACATCGAAGGCCCCGCCAAGCCGGCAGCGAAGCCCCGGGCGAAATCCCGGCCGCGGGCGCATCGCCGCACGCCACGCCACCGCTGAGCCCGCAGCCGCCCAAAAGAAAGCGGCGCATGCGAAACATGCGCCGCCCCGGTTGCCGCAGTCACGCCGCGATCAGAGTTTGAACTCGATCCGCTGCTGCTTGACGCTGGACACGGCCGTGCCGTCCTTCATCGCCGGATTGAAGCGATAGCGCTCCACCGCGTCGATGGCGGCACGATCGAAAACGTGACGCGGCTGCGACTCGACCACCTTCACGTCGCTGGTCTTGCCATCGGGATCGACCGTGAACGACACCACCACCCAGCCTTCCTGGCGTGCCCGCATCGCCGCCGTGGGGTAACGCGCCGGGGAACCCTTCACCAGCACCGCCGCCATGGTCGCGCCAGCCGCGCTGCCGCTGTCCGCACCCGCGGCATTGTCGCCGCCCGCCGCCGTATTCGCCGCGGCTTGCTGGCGCGGCTGTTGCGCCGCGCTCGCCTGCTCGGCCTTCTGCTGCTCGGCCAGCTGGGCCTTCTGCTGCTCGGCCAGCTTGTCCGCCGCCAGCTTGTCCGCCGCGGCCTTCTGGGCCGCGAGCTGGGCGGCCTTCTCCTGATCGAGCGCCAGCTGCTGTTGCTTGTCCAGCGTCTTGCGCTGGGCATCGAGCTTGGAACGGAGAATGGTCAAGGTGAAGTTGGCCGGGTCGGCCTTCGCCAGCAGATCGATCTGGCGCTGCGCTTCGCCGAAGTCGCGCGAGTTGATCGCCTGCTCGGCCGAGGTGGCGGCGAACGGGAACGTCTCGCGCAACGCATCGGAAGCCACCTTGTTGCCGGGTTCCTTTTCCAGCACGCGCAGATAGAACTCGAACGCATTGTTGCCGGCCGGCGCCAGGTAGCGCTGCTCGTTCATGGCGGTACGCGCCTCGGCAAGCAGCTGGTTGAGATCCATCGCCGCCACGTTGGCCGGCGGCGGCGCCGTCCGCGTCGCGGTGGAAACCGGCGTGGACGGATGGCCGCCCGAGTCGGCCATGACCAACTCCTGGTGCGGCTTGATGATCAGGAACCATGCGCCCACGGCGAGCAGGGCAAAGATGGCGATGATGGCAATGACCAGGGGCCGAACGGCCCCGCGCGCATGCCGGCGCGTATCAAGTATGTATCGGGTATCCATGGTCTCTCACTGAGTGTCGACAGATACCCGCGCTTTTTCCCCCTGTCCATCCAGGAGCAGTGAATCCCCCGGATTCACCGCGGCGCGGATGTGCAGAAGGTAACTCCAATGGCGCAGCACGGCAAATCGCGTGCGGAATCACGGCACCGGGCCGGAATCCGGCCCAGGGAGGCGGCACCGGGCAGCGGTGGAGATCGCCGAAAACACTGCGGGCAGCGCCGGCTTCGAAGGTCGCGGGGTGGATTCTCCGACCCCTGAAACGAAGCGTCCCGGCCAGGCCGGGACGAAGGCTTCTCGAAGTACTCTCCCCGCGCTGGGCACCGCGGGGAGAGAAGTCGATTGCTTGTCTTATTGTGGGTGTCGCTTGTCGTGTTGCTTGCAGCCTTACTTCTTCGCTTTGGCTTTCGCGGTCTTGGTGGCCTTCACCACCTTGGCCGGTGCAGCTTTCTTGGCGGCGGCCTTCTTCGGCGCAGCCTTCTTCGCGACCTTCTTCACAGCAGCTTTCTTGGCGGCTGCCGGCTTCTTGGCAGCCTTCTTGGCGGCCGGCTTCCTGGCAGCAGCCTTCTTGGCGGCCGGCTTCTTGGCAACCGGCTTCTTGGCGGCGGCCTTCTTCACGGCGGGTTTCTTGGCGGCGGCCTTCTTGGCGGCCGGTTTCTTTGCAGCGGATTTCTTGGCAGTGGCCATGGTTCGTCTCAGCTCCTCATCAGTTGGCAGTGGTTGCCCAGTAAAAGCGTGCAGGAACGCTTCGACCAACACGTCACTGTTGGTAGCGTGCCGAAGATTGTTCACTTGACGGTGGGTGCGCAAATCAGAAAGCCGCCGCAGGACATGCAGCGGAATCGAGACAGTGATCTTGCGTACTGCATTGGCCTTTTCACCGTGCTCGACATAGGGCTTGATGAATTTCGTTGTTGCCATAAAACGCATTCCCCGTGATCTGTTGCGAAAGCTATCCCCGAAGATTTCGGCTGTCAATTGATTTTAGTCATGAAATCAATCCGATCCACCCCGCCCCAAACCCGCCGGAGGCCTGCCGCGATAAGGCCTGAGGGGTGATCATTGGCATAATCAATTGGACGTCTATACGTCCAAATTTTATTTCAATGAAAAACATGAGATTCCTTGAAACCGTTGCGGCACAACGCTTTCAAGACACTCCTACGGTGATGATCCATCAGACGTCTGCTGCAGGGAGTCGCTCGATCAAGGTGCGTTCCGAGCCACCGAAAGGCTCCCGGCAGATGAACAGAACACGACTGAAATGAGCCGAACCCGCACCCCGGCGCACGCGAAAAATATCCGGCGCCTCGCCCCGTCCGCACCCCGGCAACGGCGCGAACGGGATGCGCGGCACTCCCGGGCCCTCATCGCCGATGGCGACCACGCGACGACATTTTGCACGCCATCACGTCGACGACGGCATGCATGCGCCATGCAGACATCGAGATGATTTCATCGGAAGGAACAGGGCGTCGCTCGCCCAGAAGCACGTCGTTCCGGCCGGCGCCGCCTGGGAAAACCGGATGGCTGCATGCACGACGCGGCGACACATTCCGCCCCCGAAAACGCTGCCGGCCGCACTGGGCGGCCGGCAAGGTCAGGCTGCGGTCAATCGCGACTCAGTGGTCTTCGTTCTCGACCAGTTCTTCGTAGTCGTTCGCGTCGAGCAGTTCGTCGAGCTCGGCGCGGTCGCTGGGACGCACCAGGAAGATCCAGCCTTCGCCGAAAGCGTCCTCGTTGATGGTCTCGGGCTTGTCGTTGAGCAGCTCGTTGACCTCGACGATCTCGCCGGAGACCGGCGAGTAGATGTCGGAAGCGGCCTTCACCGACTCCACCACGGCCGCACCGGCGCCCGCCTTCACGGCGGAACCGACTTCCGGCAGTTCCACGTAGACCAGGTCGCCGAGCTGACCCTGCGCGTGGTCGGAGATGCCCACCCGGACCAGGCCATCGTCTTCGACGCGGGCCCACTCGTGGGACTTGAGGAATTTCAGATCGCCGGGAATCTCGCTCATGATCGGGGTCCAGTCGTTTGGTTGGGTCAGGTTACAGGCGGTGATTCTAGCTACATCCGCCAATGGGAAGAATGTACCGCGGACGGCACACCGGCGCGACGGCGCTCAAATCCCTTCGCAAGGCTTGCCGTCGCGCACGAACGGGTATTTCACCAGGCGCACCGGCACCTCGCGGCCGCGGATGTCGACGCGCACGTCGCCCGGCTCGCCGACCGGAATGCGCGCGAACGCCACCGCCTTGTTCAGCGTCGGCGCAAAACTGCCGGAGAGGATCTCGCCCTCGCCGTTCGCGGTCAGCACCTTCTGGCCGTGGCGCAGCACGCCCTTGTCGTCCAGCACCAGGCCGACCATCACGCGCGGCACGCCGGCCGCCTTCTGCTGCTCCAGCGCGGCGCGACCGATGAAGTCGCGGCCCTCGTCCAGCGCGATGGTCCAGCCCAGGTTCGCCTCCCACGGCGTGACGCTCTCGTCCATGTCCTGGCCGTACAGGTTCATGCCCGCTTCCAGGCGCAACGTGTCGCGCGCGCCGAGGCCGGCCGGCGCCACGCCCGCGGCGGCCAGCGCCTCCCACAGCGCGATGGCATGTTCGGCCGGCACGATGATCTCGAAACCGTCCTCGCCGGTGTAGCCGGTGCGCGCCACGAACAGCGGCATGCCGTGCGGACCCTGCGCGGCGGCGGCACTGAACTTGCCGAGCTTCTCGATGCGCGGACGATCCACCTCGTGCAGCAGGCCAAGCACCTTGGCGCGCGCATGCGGGCCCTGCACCGCGATCATGGCGAACTCGGGGCGCTCCTTCACCTGCACGTCGAACGCCTTCGCCTGGCGCTCGATCCAGGCCAGATCCTTGGCGCGGGTGCCGGCGTTGACGACCAGCCGGAAAAACTCCTCGCCGAGGTAGTACACGATCAGGTCGTCGATCACCCCGCCGCGCTCGTCCAGCATGCACGAGTACAGCGCCTTGCCGTGCACCTTCAGCTTGTCGATATTGTTGGCCAGCAGGTGGCGCAGGAATTCCCGGGTGCGTGCGCCGTGCAGGTCGACCACGGTCATGTGCGAGACATCGAACATGCCGGCGTCGCGGCGCACCGCGTGATGTTCCTCGATCTGCGAGCCGTAGTTGATCGGCATGTCCCAGCCGCCGAAGTCGACCATGCGCGCGCCGAGCGCACGATGGGTGGCGTTGAGTATGGTCTTCTCGGTCATCGCGGCGGCGCCTTGCGGGGGAAAGTCCCGCATTATCGCCGCCGGCAGCGGGCAATCCAAGCCGTGCGCGGGCGACGACGACGCAGGATCAGCCGCGGGCGTGGCCGTCGATCCCGGCCAGCACCCGTGCCACAACCTGTTCGGCCAGCTGTTCGGCGTGCTGTCCGCCGCTCAGCAGGTGGATGTCCGGCGCCGCGGGCCGCTCGTACGGCGCGTCGATGCCGGTGAAGTTGCGGATCGTGCCGGCGCGCGCCTTGCGATAGAGGCCCTTGGGATCGCGCCGCTCGCATTCCTCCAGCGGCGCGTCCACGAACACTTCCATGAATTCCGCCGCCGCGAACAATTCGCGCGCCGACTGCCGCTCGCTGCGGTACGGCGAGATCGCGCTGACCAGCACGATCAGGCCGGCGTCCACCATCAGGTGCGCCACCTCGGCGATGCGGCGGATGTTCTCGACGCGATCCTCCGGGGTGAAGCCGAGATCCTTGTTGATGCCGTGGCGCACGTTGTCGCCGTCGAGCAGGTAGGTGTGGCAGCCCAGCGCGTGCAGACGGCGCTCGACCAGGTTCGCGATGGTGGACTTGCCGGCGCCGGACAGGCCGGTGAACCACAGGCACAGCGGCTGTTGCCCCTTGCTGGCGGCGCGCACGCCCTTGTCGATGTCGACGTGCTGCCAGTGCACGTTGGCCGAACGGCCCAGCGCGAAATCCAGCATGCCGCACGCCACCGTGGCGTTGCTCAGGCGATCGATCAGGATGAAGCCGCCGAGCGTGCGGTTGTCCGCATAGGCCTCGAACGCGATCTCGTCGTCCAGGCCCAGCGTGCAAGAGCCCACTTCATTCAGCGCCAGCTGCCGCGCGGCGAGCTTCGCCTGGCTGTTGACGTCCACCTTGTACTTGATCGACATCACCCGCGCGTTGACCGTGCGCGTGCCGAGCTTCAGCCAATACGTGCGGTTCGGCAGCAGCGCCGCGTCGCCCACCCACAGCAGGTGGCAGGCGAACTGGTCGGCCACCGGCGCCGGGCGCAGCGCATCGGCGATCACGTCGCCGCGGCTCACGTCGATCTCGCGGTCCAGGCACAGCGTCACCGCCTGGCCGTCCGCCGCGTGGGGCAGGTCGCCATCGGCGCCGACGATGCGGGCGATCCGCGCATGCTGCCCGCCCGGCTGCACCACGATCTCGTCGCCGCAGGCCACGCGGCCGCCGCAGACCGTACCGGCGTAGCCGCGGAACGACTGGTCGGGCCGGTTCACCCATTGCACCGGCATGCGGAAATCCGCCGCCCGGGCGGACGCCGCGTCAGCCGCCTCCAGCAGCTCCAGCAGGCTGGGGCCGCGGTACCAGCGCATGCGCGCGGAACGCACGCCCACGTTGTCGCCTCCCGGCGCAATCACCGGCAGGCACGCCACGCTGGCGATACCCAGCGTTTGCGCCAGCGCGCGGTAGGCTTCGCTGATCTCGCGGTAGACGGCCTCGTCGCAATCGACCAGATCCATCTTGTTCACCGCCAGCACCACCTGACGGATGCCGAGCAGGCTGCATATATAGGTGTGCCGGCGAGTCTGCGGCAGCAGGCCCTTGCGCGCGTCCACCAGCACCACCGCCAGCTCGGCGTTGGAGGCGCCGGTGGCCATATTGCGCGTGTACTGCTCGTGTCCGGGGCAGTCGGCCACGATAAAGCTGCGCCGCGCGGTGTGGAAGTAGCGGTAAGCCACGTCGATGGTGATGCCCTGCTCCCGCTCGGCGTCCAGCCCATCGGTGAGCAAGGCAAAGTCCAGCGCATCGCCGGCGTCGGCATGCAGCCGCCGGCTGTCACGCGCCAGCGCGGCGAGCTGGTCGTCCGGCACCGTGCCGGCGTCGTACAGCAAGCGGCCGAGCAGCGTGCTCTTGCCATCGTCCACGCTGCCGCAGGTGATGAAGCGCAGCAGGCCCTTGCCAGCATCGAGGGTGATCGGTGCGGCCATCAGAAATAGCCCTCCTGCTTCTTGCGTTCCATCGATGCGGTGGGGTCGTGGTCGATCACCCGGCCCTGTCGCTCGGAACTGCGCGAGTCGGCCATTTCCCGAATGATCTTGTCCAGCGTATCGGCGCTGGATTCGACCGCGCCGGTGAGCGGGTAGCAGCCCAGCGTGCGGAAGCGCACCTCCCGCATTTCCACCGCCTCGCCCTCGCGCAGCGTGAAGCGTTCGTCGTCCACCATGATCAATGCGCCATCGCGCGCCACCACCGGGCGCGGCTTCGCAAAGTACAGCGGCACCACCTCGATGCCCTCGCGCTGGATGTACAGCCACACGTCCATCTCGGTCCAGTTGGACAGCGGGAACACCCGCACGCTCTCGCCCTTGCGGATGTGCGTGTTGAAGGTGTGCCAGAACTCCGGCCGCTGGCGCTTCGGATCCCAGCGGTGCTGCGCGTTGCGGAACGAGAAGATGCGCTCCTTGGCGCGCGACTTCTCCTCGTCGCGCCGCGCGCCGCCGATCGCAGCGTCGAACCCGTACTGGTCCAGTGCCTGCTTCAGCGCCTGGGTCTTCATCACGTCGGTGTGCACCGTGGCACCGTGGGTCAGCGGCGTGATGCCCTGGCGCACGCCGTCCTGGTTGACGTGCACCAGCACCTGCACGTCGCCGGCCGCCGCCACCCGGTCGCGGAACGCGATCATCTCGCGGAACTTCCACGTCGTGTCGACGTGCAGCAACGGCATCGGCGGCCGCGCCGGATGGAACGCCTTGCGCAGCAGGTGCAGCAGCACCGAGGAATCCTTGCCGATCGAATACAGCATCACCGGATGGCGGAAGCTGGCCACCACCTCGCGGAAGATGTGGATGCTTTCCGCCTCGAGTTCGTCGAGATGCGTTTGCGATTGCGGGAATGCGACCGTCATGCCATCGGAGACTTGAAAGAAGTTGGCGGCGACAAACTGGCGCCGCGTTCAACCCGGCATGTTACGCGATCCTCAGGGGATCACCGGATACGTCGGCTCGACATCGAGCGTGGCCGCGCACACCGAGGCCAGCTCCAGCAGGCGCAGGTCCGAGCCGCGTGCGCCGACCAGTTGCAGGCCCACCGGCAGGCCGTTCGGCAGCGTGCCCATCGGCAGGCTCACCGCCGGGCAACCGGCCAGGCTGGCGAAGCTGGTGAGGTCGGCCTGCGAGTCGGGCACCGGGCCATCCAGCGGGAACGCGCCCTGCGGCGTGGTCGGCAGCACCAGCACGTCGACCTGGGAGAACAGCCGGCGCATCTTCAGCGTGGCCGCGTCGAGCACGCGGTCGGCCACCGCGTAGTCGGCCGCGCTCTTGCCGGCGGCGTAGCCGAGCAGGCGGCGGAAGCGCTCCGATACCGGATGCTCGGCATTGGCCAGATCCGCGGCGAAGGTGCCGAGCATCTCCGCTTCCATCAAGAGCAGGCCGGCGCGGCGGGTACGCGCGAAATCCCAGTCGGCGAAGTCGACCGTGCGGCGGTCGCCCAGCGCGTGCGGCAACTTCGCCATGGCCGCCTCGAACACCTCGATCACTTCCGGCTGCACGCCGACCGCGGCCAGGTCCGGCAGCAGGCCTGCGCGCAGGTTGCCCGGCTCCCAGTCCGGCAGCGCGAACGCGACCCGGCGCCGGCGCGAGCGTGCATCGTCGGCGTCGTAGCCGGCCAGCACCTGCAGCAGGACGGTGAGGTCGTCGGCGCTGCGCGCCAGCAGGCCGACCGCGTCGAGCCGGCGCGCCGCCGGCACCAGGCCGCGAGCGGAGATCTCGCCGTGCGTGGGCTTCAGCGCATACACGCCGCAATAGCTGGCCGGGATGCGGATCGAGCCGAGGCTGTCCGAACCCACCGCGGCCACCGCCAGGCCCGCGGCCACCGCGGCCGCCGCGCCGCCGGAGGAACCGCCGGCGGTGTAGCCGTGCCGGTGCGGATTGTGGGTGGCGCCGAAGTGCGGGTTGTCGGTGACGGCGCCCAGCGCGCCCTCGTCCATGTTGGTCTTGCCCAGCAGGATCGCGCCGGACGCACGCAGCCGCGCCACCACGTGCGCGTCTTCCTGCACCGGCTTGCCGCGGCCCGGCAGACCGACCCGGGTCGGCCAGCCGGCGATGTCGAAGTTGTCCTTCAGCGCCAGCGGAATGCCATCCAGCCGCCCGATCACGCCGTCGCGGCGGCGCCGGTCGGCCAACTGCGCCTGGTCCTGCAGCAAACCCGAGCGCTGGTCGACATAGGCATGCAGCGCGGGATCGATCCGCTCGATCGCCTGCTGGTAAGCGTCGGCCAGCGCCTGCGGCTGCACGCGACCCACCGCCAGCCAGTGCAGCAACTGGCACAGCGAGGCACGGCGCAGGTCGAGATCGGCGATCGGCGGCATCGAATTCATGAACACTCCCTTGGGTTGCCCCGATTATCGCCGCGTCCGGTGAAGCGATTGCAAGCGGTGGCGCAGCACGCGTTGCCGCACGGCGCCTGAAAACGGACAATGGCTGTCCGACCCATACCCTCACGCACGGCAGCCGCCTGCGCCTCCACCCAGCATCAGGGAGTCCGCCATGAGCGAACGCGAAACCATGGAATACGACGTTGTCGTCGTCGGCGCCGGTCCGGCCGGCCTGTCGTTCGCGATCCGCCTGAAGCAGCTGAAGCCGGAAGTGAGCGTGTGCGTGATCGAGAAGGCCTCGACCATCGGCGCGCAGATCCTGTCCGGCGCGGTGATCGAGCCGCAACCGCTGGACGCGCTGCTGCCGGGTTGGCGCGACCAGCCACCGCCCATTTGCGTGCCGGCCGGCGACGACGAATTCTGGCTGCTGTCGAAGACCGGCGGGCGCAAGATGATGGTGCCGCCGGGCATGCGCAACCACGGCAACTTCATCGTCTCGCTGGGCGCGATGTGCGCGTGGCTGGCGCCGCAGGCCGAGGCGCTGGGCGTGGACGTGTTTCCCGGCTTCGCCGCCGCCGACAACATCTACGATGAGGACGGTTCGGTCGCCGGCGTGCGCATCGGCGACATGGGCGTGGCGAAGGACGGCACGCACAAGCCCGGCTACACCGAAGGCATCGACATCAAGGCGAAGGTCACCGTGCTCGCCGAGGGCGCGCGCGGCAGCCTGACCAAGCAGCTGATCAAGCGCTTCAAGCTCGACGCCGGCAGCGACCCGCAAGGCTACTCGATCGGCATCAAGGAGCTATGGCAGCTGCCAGCCGGCCGCGTGACGCCGGGCAAGATCGTGCACAGCTTCGGCTGGCCCGCCGACACACATACTTATGGCGGCAGCTTCCTCTACCACCTGGACCAGGACCGCGTGGCGCTCGGCTACGTCAGCGGGCTCGACTACAGCGACCCGAACTACCAGCCGTGGGAAGCGTTCCAGCAGTGGAAGAACCACCCGATGATGAAACCGCTGCTGGAAGGCGGCACGATCCTCTCGGCCGGCGCGCGCGCGATCGTCACCGGCGGCTACCAGTCGCTGCCGAAATGCGAGATGCCAGGTGCGCTGCTGATCGGCGACACCGCCGGCCTGCTCAACGTGCCGAAGGTGAAAGGTACCCACCAGGCGATCAAGAGCGGCATGCTCGCCGCCGAGCACCTGGCCGCGAACGCGCTGAACCCGACCGGCTTCGACGCGAAACTGCGCGGTTCGGACGTGATGGCCGAGCTGAGGAAGGTGCGCAACATCAAGCCCGCATTCAAGAAGGGCCTGTGGTTCGGCATGCTCAACGCCGCCTGGGAAACCGTCACCGCCGGGCTGTCGCCGTGGACGCTGAAGAACAAGGCCGACTGGTCCAGCCTGCACAAGCTGGGCGCGCAGGAAGAACCGAAGCGCGACTACGTGCAACGCACGCTGGCTCCGCGCGATCGCCTGGCCGGCGTGTACTTCGCCGCCACCGAGCACGACGAGGACCAGCCGATCCACCTGCACGTGGCCGACACGAACATCTGCATCGACCAGTGCACCACCGAATACGGCAACCCGTGCACCCGCTTCTGCCCCGCCAGCGTCTACGAAATGGTCGAGGATGTGCATGCCGACGGAAGCAAGGGCCGCCGCCTGCAGATCAACGCGGCCAACTGCGTGCACTGCAAGACCTGCGACATCAAGGACCCGTACGAGATCATCACCTGGGTCACGCCGGAAGGCGGCTCCGGGCCGAATTACCAGAACCTGTGATGCGTGGCCCCACGCGCCACCGGAAACGTTCCGCAAGCCGGCTTGTGATCTCCCGGAAACACGCATGACGCAGTACGACGGCTACACCCAGCTGAATGAACAAGGCTACGCGGTGATCCGCGGCGCTGTTTCGACGGAAGCCTGCGAGCGCGCACTGGCCGGCATTGCCGCGTTCAAGCGGAAGCATCGCGCCGCGATCCAGGGCAACGTCAACGAACACGGCCAGCTCTATCGCGTGGTGAACCTGCATCTGGCGATCGACGCGCTGGCCAGCGTGTTCTCCGACAACCAGGCACTGCCGGTGTGCGACCGCTTCTTTGATCAGCCGGCGACGCTGTACACCAGCCTGTACTACGAACGCGGCTCCGAGCAGGCGCTGCATCGCGACACGCCCTATTTCTGCACGCGCCCGGCGGACCGCTATCTTGGCGTGTGGCTGGCGCTGGACGATGTCGATGCCGGCAATGGTCCGCTGCGGGTGGTACCCGGCAGCCACCGCCTGCCGCCGATCGACGTAGCGGCACTGGCGCGCGAGCTGTTCCCCGATCCCGCCTCGATCCCGCCGATCTCCGATCCCGGCTGGAACGCGTATCAGGCCGCCGTGCAGCAACAATGCGACGAACGTGGCATGAGCCACCGGGAAGTGCACGTGCAACGCGGCGACGTGATCATCTGGCATCCGCAGATGTTCCACGGCGGCTCGCCGCACCTGGACAGGGAACGCC
This sequence comes from Rhodanobacter sp. LX-99, assembly GCF_018599185.1. Lineage (NCBI taxonomy): Bacteria > Pseudomonadati > Pseudomonadota > Gammaproteobacteria > Lysobacterales > Rhodanobacteraceae > Rhodanobacter > Rhodanobacter sp. LX-99. Next base: position 543,095 of record NZ_JAHFVL010000003.1, read on the forward strand.
CGCGGCGCAGCCTGGTGATGCATGTCACTCCGCGCGGCGTTCCGGTGCACCATATCGACGTGTTCTACAATCCCGACAAGGTGCTGCCGACGAAGGCGGAATGGCGCTACTACAGGCACGGCCAACGCCACATCGCCCGCTTTCGCCAAATCGACTTCGGCCACACGCACACCATGCCGGTGCGCCGGCTGCGCTGGCCGCTGTTCTGAACGGCGTGACCGGTTGCGCTCGCCCATCCGACCCCACGATGAGGCCCCTATGAGGAACGACTCCTGATTGCCTATTTCCGATGGCGCCTGAAGCGCCTGACCTATGTGTTCCGGCGCATCGTCGGCAGCTTCGCGCTGCGTGGCGCGCGCGGCACGCTATCGCGCATTGCACAGGAGTTCGCGCGGCGGCCGGCACTCGACCCCGAGCTGCACCTGTTGCCGTTGAACGTGGACGCGCACGGGCTGGTGCTGCCTTCGCCTGCCGCACCGCGCGTTTCGGTAGTCATTCCCGTGCATGGCGAGCTGGCCCATACGCTGGCCTGCCTGCGCTCGATCATGCAGCACGCGGCGGCGGCCACGTTCGAGGTAATCGTGATCGACGACGCCTCGCCCGACGACAGCGCGCAGGTACTGGCCGGCATCGCGGGACTGCGGCTGGTCATCAACCCGCACAACCTCGGCTTCATCGGCAGCTGCAACGCCGGCGCCGCCGCGGCACGCGGCGAATTCCTGCTGTTCCTCAACAACGACACCCAGGTCACGCCCGGCTGGATGGACGCGCTGCTGCGCTGCTTCGCCGAGCGTGCCGACTGCGGCATCGCCGGCAGCCGGCTGGTCTACCCGGACGGGCGCCTGCAGGAAGCGGGCGGACTGGTGTTTGCCGACGGCAGCTGCTGGACCACCGGCCGCTTCGAGCCGCGCGACGTACCGCTGTTCCGCTGCCGGCGCGAGGCCGACTACGTCTCCGGCGCCTCGCTGCTGATCCGCCGCGAAGTGTTCCACCGCGTCGGCGGTTTCGATGCGCGCTACGCACCGGCCTACTACGAAGATGCCGACCTGGCGTTCGCGGTGCGCCGGCTCGGCCTGCGCGTGTACTACGAGCCGGCCAGCACGGCGATCCACTGCGAGGGCATCAGCGCCGGCACCGACCTCGACCGCGGCATGAAGCGCCACCAGCGGCCCAACCGGGCGAAGTTCGTCGACAAATGGACGACCGAACTCGCCGCCCAGCCGCCCGCCGGCACGCCACTCGAACGCGCGATCCACTGGCGCCGGCGCGGCCGTGTGCTGGTGGTGGACGCGATGACGCCGGAGCCTGCGCGCGACTCCGGCTCGCTGCGCCTGTGCGCGATCTTGCGCCTGCTCGACGAGCAGGGCTGGAGCACCGCCTTCCTGCCCGACGACGGCCGCGCCAGCCCGGCGGAAATCGACGCGCTCGGCGCACTGGGCTGCGAAGTGCTGAGCAAGCCGTGGGTGGCGGACCTGCCGCGCTGGCTGCGCGAGCACGGCAGCGAACTGCACGCGGTGATCCTGTGCCGGCACACCGTCGCCGGCCAGTACGCCGGGCTGGTGCGCCGGCACGCGCCGCAGGCGAAGCTGCTGTTCGACACGGTGGACCTGCACTTCCTGCGCGAACGGCGCGCCGCCGAACTCGGCGGCAGCGCCGTCATGGCCCGCCAGGCCGAAGCCGCACGCCGCAGCGAGCTGGCCCTGATCGAACAGGCCGACGTCAGCTTCGTGGTCAGCCCGCACGAGCGGGCATTGCTGGCGCGGCTGTTGCCGCAGGCGCGGGTGGAACTGCTGTCCAACATCCACGAGGTGCACGGCAGCCGGCAACCCTATGCGGGGCGCGGCGACCTGATCTTCATCGGCGGCTACGGCCACCCGCCGAACAGCGACGCGGTCCACTGGATCGCCGACGATATCCTGCCGCGACTGCGCGAAGCGACCCCCGGCATCCGCGTGCACGTGCTCGGCGACATGCCCGACGCGGCGCGGCGCGCGCTGGCCACGCCGGGCCTCGAATTCCACGGCCGCGTGGCCGAGTTAGCGCCGTGGCTGGACCGCTGCCTCGCCACCCTGGCACCGCTGCGTTTCGGTGCCGGCGTGAAGGGCAAGATCAACATGTCGATGAGCCACGGCGTGCCGGTGATCGCCACCACCATCGCGGTGGAGGGCATGCAGCTCGCCGACGGCGTGAACGTGCTGGTGGCCGACGACGCGGCCGCCTTCGTCGCGGCGGTGCGGCGGCTGCAGCGCGACGAAACGCTCTGGCAGCAGCTCTCCGCACACGGCCTCGACAATGTGCAGCAGCATTTCTCCGCCGCCGCCGCCGCCGCCACCCTGCATCGCGTGCTGGATTGACCCCGCGCGTGCCAGCGCCGATGCTTCGGCATCCCCACCGATAGGCCGCCATGTCCGCTCGCGACTTCGCCAAACGCTGTCTGTTCACCGTGCTGCGCACCGGCTTCCGGCTGACCCCGATGCCGGGCACCACGCGCGACCGGCTGCGCCAGCGTTTCCTGGACCGGCACGCGGACCTGCTGCCGCCGGGGCCGCGCGGCCAACCGGCCGAAGCGTCGCAGGCCGAGCACCGACCACGCACCCAGGCCGCCGGACGCGCGATCGGTTTCGTACCCCGGCGCAGCGGTACGCTGCCGGCGCCGTTGCCCGCCACCGTGGTCGCGTTCTACCTGCCGCAGTTCCATCCGATCCCGGAGAACGACGCGTGGTGGGGCGAGGGCTTCACCGAGTGGCACAACGTGACGCGCGCGCTGCCGCAGTTCGAAGGGCATGCGCAGCCACGCCTGCCCGGCGAGCTGGGCTTCTACGACCTGCGCCTGGCGGACGCGATGCGCCGGCAGATGCAGCTGGCGCGCGAATACGGCATCGGCGCGTTCTGCAGCTACTTCTACTGGTTCGCCGGCAAGACCCTGCTGGAAACGCCGCTGCAGCAATGGCTGGCCGACCGCACGCTCGACCTGCCGCTGTGCCTGTGCTGGGCCAACGAGAACTGGTCGCGGCGCTGGGATGGCCGCGCCGACGACATCCTGATCGGCCAACGGCACAGTCCCGCCGACGACCTCGCCTTCATCGAACACGTTTCCCGCTACCTCGCCGACCCGCGCTACCTGCGCGTGGACGGCAAGCCGCTGTTGCTGGTCTACCGCCCCGGCCTGCTGCCGGACCCGAAGGCCACCGCCGCGCGCTGGCGCGAGTGGTGCCGCGCCAACGGCATCGGCGAGATCCAGCTTGCCTACGTGCAGAGTTTCGACCGGGTCGACCCGCGCACGATCGGCTTCGATGCCGCGGTGGAATTCCCGCCGAACAACACCACGCCCGCGCCGATCACCGCGCGGCAGCGCCTGCTCAACCCGGACTACCGCGGCGACGTGCACGACTGGCGCGAGCTGGCACGGCAGTCGATGGCGCAGCCCGAGCCCGCCTACCCGCGCTACCCCGGCGTCAACCCGGGCTGGGACAATGAACCGCGCCGCAGCGGCGGCGGCCGCGTGTTCGCGCATGCCTCGCCGCGCGGCTATCGCGACTGGTTGCGGCATGCCGTCGGCGTCGCGCAACGGCGCTTCCCGGCGCAGCCGCTGGTGTTCGTCAACGCCTGGAACGAATGGGCCGAAGGCGCCGTGCTGGAGCCGGACAGCCGGCTCGGCCACGCCTGGCTGGAAGCGACCCGCGCCGCGCTGCAGCCGGCGCCGGCCGCCGATACGCGACCTTGCGCGGTGATCCACGTCTGGTATCCCGAGCTGCTGGACGAACTGGTGGCGGCATTGCGCGCCAGCGGCATCGACTGGCGCGTCGTGATCACTACCGCCGACGAACGCGAGCAGGCCGTGCGCGAACGGGTGGCGCAGCTCGGCCTCGTCGCCGAGATCGACGTGTTCGAAAACCGCGGCCGCGACATCCTGCCGTTCCTGCACGTGGCCAACCGCCTGCTCGACGAAGGCGTGACCACCGTGCTGAAACTGCACGGCAAGCGCTCCACCCATCGCCAGGACGGCGAAACCTGGCGCCGCGAACTGCTCGACAAGCTGCTCACCCCCGAACGTGCCGGCCGTATCGTGGCGGCCTTCCGCGATGACGCCACGCTGGGCCTTGTTCACGCCGAAGGCCACCTGCAGCCACTGGACTACTACTGGGGCGCCAACCAGGCCAACGTCGACTATCTCACCCGTCGCCTCGGCATTGCGGCGCCGCAGGTGGAACACGACAGCTTCATCGCCGGCAGCATGTTCTGGCTGCGCCCGGCGGCCCTGCGCCTGCTGCTGGACGCCCACCTGGAAGTGGCGGAGTTCGAGGCCGAAGCGGGCCAGCTCGATGGCACCCTGGCCCATGCGATCGAACGCGTGTTCAGCCTGAGCGCCAACGCCGGCGGCTTCAGCACGCTCAGCGCGGCCGGCCTGCTCGGCCTCGCCGAAGCGGCGCCCGGGACGTATCCGTACGCGCGACGCAGCGGCTGATCGCCATCGCTGCGCCGCCGAACCGCTCATTTCGTACGATTGTTCGATGCCGGGTAGAATGGCGGTTTCGCACCCCTGCCGGGGCGGCCAACGAGACAGGAATCGCAGATGAAAATTCTGGTCGGCTACAAGCGCGTCGTGGACTACAACGTGCGCATCCAGGTCAAGCCCGATGGCAGCGGCGTGGTCACCGACGGCGTCAAGCTGTCCGCCAACCCGTTCGACGACATCGCGCTGGAAGAGGCATTGCGCCTGCGCGAGAAAGGCGTCGCCGAGGAAGTGGTCGTGGTCGGCATCGGCCCGGCCGACCTCACCGCGCACCTGCGCAACGGCCTGGCGATGGGCGCGAACCGCGCCATCCACGTGGTCACCGGCGATGCCGTGCAGCCGCTGACTGCCGCCCGAGTGTTCCTCAAGCTGATCGAGAAGGAGCAGCCGGGGCTGGTGATCCTGGGCAAGCAGGCGATCGACGACGACGCCAACCAGACCGGCCAGATGCTCGCCGCGCTGTGGGACCGCCCGCAGGCCACGTTCGCCAGCAAGGTCGACATCGCCGACGGCAAAGCCACGGTGACCCGCGAAGTCGACGCCGGCCTGGAAGTGATCGAGGCCGAGCTGCCGGCCGTGATCACCACCGACCTGCGCCTCAACGAGCCGCGCTTCATCAAGCTGCCCGACATCATGAAGGCGAAATCCAAGCCGATCGACACGATCGAGTTCGGTTCGCTCGGCGTCGAGGCGCACGACCATCTGAAGACCACGCACTACGCGGCGCCGGCCAAGCGCAGCAAGGGCGTGATGGTGAAGGACGCGGCCGAGCTGGTCGCCGCACTGAAGCAGAAGGGCCTGTTGTAACCCCATTCACTCCCTCTCCCTCCGGGAGAGGGTGGCCGAAGGCCGGGTGAGGGTACGGGCGAAGCGCGATACCACGCACCGCCGAACCCTCTCCCCAACCCCTCTCCCGACGGGAGAAGGGCCCAAGAGAGAGACAACGCCATGAGCAAGATCCTGGTCATCGCCGAACACCTCGGCGGCAAACTCAACTCCTCCACCGCGCGCGCCGTGAGCGCCGCCATTGCGGTGAAGGGCGAAGCGATCGACGTGCTGGTGCTGGCCGACAGCGTCGACGCGATCGCCGCCGAGGCGGCGAAGATCGACGGCGTGAGCCGCGTGCTCACCGTCGCCCGCGCCGAGAACGCACACCCGCTGGCCGCCGTGCTGGCGCCGCAGATCGCCAAGGCCGCCGCCGGCTACAGCCACGTGTTCGTGCCGTCCACCACGTTCGGCAAGGACGTCGCCCCGCGCGTCGCCGCCCTGCTCGGCGTGGCCCAGGTCAGCGACGTGATAAGCGTCGAGGCCGCACACACGTTCAAGCGCCCGATCTACGCCGGCAACGCAATCATCACGGTCGAAGCCGACGCCGCCCACACCGTCGTGGCCACGATCCGCTCGGCCTCGTGGCCGGCCGCCGCCACCGGCGCCAACAGCGCACCGGTCGAAGCGCTGGCCGTCGACGCGACTCTGCCTGCGCATACCCGCTTCGTCGAGCTGAAGCAGGGCAGCAGCGATCGCCCCGACCTGCAGAGCGCCAGCAAGGTCGTCTCCGGCGGCCGTGGCGTCGGCTCGAAGGAAAACTTCGACATCATCTTCAAGTTCGCCGACAAGATCGGCGCCGCCGTCGGCGCCTCGCGCGCCGCGGTGGACGCCGGCTACGTGCCGAGCGACCTGCAGGTCGGCCAGACTGGCAAGATCATCGCCCCCGAGCTGTACATGGCCATCGGCATCTCCGGCGCCATCCAGCACCTCACCGGCATCAAGGACGCCGGCACCATCGTGGCGATCAACAAGGACGGCGAGGCGCCGATCTTCGAAGTGGCCGACTTTGGGTTGGTGGGGGATCTGTTCAAGATCATTCCGGAGCTTGAGGCGGCACTGAACTGAGTGGTGCCATGAGCCCTCCCAGATGCTGGGAATCGAGGCTCACGGCCATGCGGCCTCGGCTTTCTGCATTACACGGCGCTTGCATTGCGGTCTTATCTGAACCGGCGAGGAAATCCCTCGGTCCGGGCGGTTCGTTTACCATGGATGACCAGTTCGCATAGGGATGGGAAATTCAATGAAACCAGAAGGGCTCATATTGCGGAAACCGGTGGTGACGCAAATTGTGTCGGATCTGCGTGGAGCAGATGCCGGGCAAATCCGCCTGGAGGCAACACGGCGATGGGCGTGATACGCGATTGTGCCCGACTGCTCCGACGCACACCCATACATCCGCAGTGGCTGTTAGGCCGACGCCAGATCCCCGGCGGTCTCATAAATGCAACTGGCGTGATTCTCGACATCGGTGCAGCCGACCGATGGATCGCTGCCCATCTGCCTGAAACAGCGAGTTACATCGCACTGGATTATCCGGCAACCGGCAATGAGTTTTACAACGCAAGACCGGATATTTTCGCCGATGCCTGCCATCTCCCTGTCGCTGATGCTTGCGTCGATGGCGTCGTCTGTCTCGAGGTGATTGAGCACGTTCCGGATCCTGCTCTGGCGGTCAAGGAAATAGCACGCGTATTGAAGCCAGGCGGTCGCGCCTGGATTTCCATGCCATTCCTCTACCCCGTGCACAACGAACCCTTCGATTTCCAACGCTATACCGAATTCGGCCTGCGCAGAGACATGGCGCGCGCCAAACTGGAAGTTACGGATCTGCATCGATCCGGTCATGCGATACGTGCAGCCGGCCTGGTTATGTGCCTGGCAATCGCCGGTGGGGTAGATACGAGGCGCGGAGTCCTGAAGGCGATTCTGCTGCCGGTGGCCCTGGTCGCGATTTTTACCACCAATGTGGCCACTTGGCTCCTGTCATTGGCCTGGCCTGACTGGGACAACATTTCCACCGGACACCATCTGGAAGTGCGCAAGCCGTGTGAACCGGCCGTCACTACCCCGGACCAGGCATAGTCCAACTGCGACAGCTTGCTGCCGCAGCCCGATTGCCTTTCGAAAAACCATGCGGCAGCCGGCACAATGCCACCCTGTCCGGCTGTCAGACATGAATGCCGTTTCATACACCATGCCATGCGTGACTTGAGCCATATGGATTCCACGTTGGATACAAATCAGATGTCATTCATGCTCAATCGATTTCCTCGCTGCGCTGAAGCTCAAATCGGCGACGGACTGAAGTAATGCGCGTATTTCTGGTCAGCACCATGTACCCACGCGATGCCGCCGGTTGGCGTGGCGTATTCATCAGAAACATGGTTTACGCGCTGGCGCGCGCACCTTCCATCGAACTGGCCGTGTGGGCACCACCCGGTGAACTTCCCGAGGGAGTCATCAAGGCCTCCACTCCAGCGGAAGCGCAGTGGCTTGGAAAGCTCGTCGACCTTGGCGGCATCTCGCACATGATGCGGAGCGGCGGCATCCGGGCGCTGCTCGCACCGATCAAGCTGCTACTCCTGCTCGCAGCAGCCTATCGAAGGCACCCGGATACGGACATCTACCACGTCAACTGGCTGCAGTCCGCGCTGCCACTGCCACGCGACGGCAAGCCCGCCCTCATAACCGTGCTGGGCAATGACCTGAGGCTGCTCAGGTTGCCATTCATGCGCCCCCTGCTTCGCAGGATGATGCGCGGGCGCAAGGTGGCCATCTGCCCGAACGCCGAGTGGATGCGCGATCCCCTGCAACATGCATTCGGCGATGTCGCCGAGATCTGTCCCGTTTCGTTCGGCATCGACCCGGTCTGGTACGCCATAGATCGCACACCGGTCGCCAATCATCCCAAGCGCTGGATCGTGGTTGCGCGTCTTACCATGGACAAGCTCGGGCCGCTGTTTGACTGGTCATACCCGCTCTTCAAGGACGGTACGCGTGAGCTGCACTTGTTCGGGCCCATGGAGCAGGACATCGATGTGCCCGATTGGGTGCACTACCACGGCCCCGCCGCGCCGGCGCAATTGGCCGAAGAATGGTTTCCTCACGCTTGCGGACTGGTAACGTTGAGCCGCCACGCCGAAGGACGGCCACAGGTGATGCTGGAAGCCATGGCTGCAGGCCTGCCGATCATTGCCTCCCGTATGCCGGCGCATGCCACCGTCGTCGTCGACGGAGAGACAGGCCTGCTGTGCGACTCCGAGGAAACCTACGGCAAAGCACTGAGTATGTTGGAGGACGAGGCCATCAATCGTTGCTTCGGGGAAGCGGCGCGCCATCGTGTGACCGAGGAACTCGGTACGTGGGACGACTGCGCAAATCGTTATCGGCGCATCTATACGCGCCTGCTTGAGGGAAGGAAAGATGACTAAGGCGGTACTCATTCTCGGCGGAGGCGGTTTTGTCGGGCGCAGCCTGACACGAACCTTGGCCCTGAAGGGCAAGCCGGTCATCACCGTCAACCGCAGCACGCCGGGATTCAAGCATCCCCTGGTTGAATCGGTAGTCGGCGAATTCCGGGAACCGGAAGCCTTCACCTCTTTGCTCACACGCAGCCATACCGTCGTGCATCTTGCTTCGACATCCACGCCGGGCACGTCCGCGGCGCAGCCGCTGCAGGAGGTGAATACCAACCTGTACGTTACCGCTTCCTTGCTGCAGGCACTCCAGAATCACCCTGGCGTGGAGCTTTTGTACATGTCCTCCGGAGGTTCGCTCTACGCGGATGCCTCCGGTTTGGCATCCGACGAAAGCGCGCGTGTCCACCCGCGCTCGTATCACGGCGCAGCCAAGCTCGCTTCGGAACACCTCATCTCTGCCTGGTGCGACCAGTTCGACGGCAAGGCCACCATCCTGCGCCCTTCGAACATCTATGGGCCAGGCCAGCCCGAACGCCCAGGTTTCGGCGTTATTCCGGCCGCCTTTGGCAAAATTCTGCGCAACGAGACACTCCACGTATGGGGCGACGGATCCGTCCGTCGCGACTATGTCTATATCGATGATCTGGTCCGACTCTGCACCATGATTCTCGATACTTCCATGCCCAAAGGCACGGGGATCTTCAATGTCTGCAGCGGCACCAGCATCAGCCTCAACGAGCTCTTCGACGTCATGGAAGCGGCTACAGGCAAGCCATTGCATCGCAGCTACGATGCCCGCAGAGCTGTAGACGCATCGTGCATAGCCATGGACGCTGCACATGCGGCAAAAGTCTACGGCTGGCACCATCAGACGTCCCTGAAAGAAGGCCTGACACAGACATGGGAGTGGATCAGCCGTGCCATGTCCTGACATGGAACGCATCATCGGGAACGGATACCTTCTCGTGAACGCCTCGCACGGGAACAACCTTCCGTGCCGTCGCCCGGGTGAGCAGTCACCGCCCTTGCCATGCTCACGCCGGAACACGCAACCACACGCTGCGGGACGCAATCCTGCCAGACCCTCAGCGGCACGGCACAAGGAATCTGCAAAAGGCATATGCCGAGCATGAAGCGAATACTGAAAGGCCTTGGCCTCCTGCTGGCACTCGTGGCCGGCGGCTATTTCGTGGTCTATGCGCATCGCGCCTTGGCTGGCAAGGATCTATCCGCGCTGCTCGACAGTAGGGTACTTGTTGCCACGGGTTGCCTTACCCTGCTCTACACTCTGTCCATTCTGACAACGGCTCTCGCCTGGGCCAGGCTGTTGCGAGCCATGCAACAGCCTGCCGGGCTTGCACGCCTGCTACCTATCCTGGCCACCACTCAGTTCGGCAAATACCTCCCTGGCAATGTAGCCCAGCACATAGGACGCATCGCATTGGCACGCGGCACGGGCGTGCAGATGTCGCCGGCACTTCTCTCCGTAGCCTACGAACTCCTGCTGGCGCTGGTCGCCAGCGCGCACATTGGCGCGCTCACCCTGCTGTGGGCACCTCCAGCCGCGCTGCTGCAGCTGCAAATAACCCAGTACCGGGTGCCGTTGCTGATTGTGGTGACTTTAGGCGCACTGGCCGCATTGCTGCTTGCGCCGCGCATTGCCATCTGGGTGACCCGCTTGCGAAACCCCTCACCCAAAGAAGTCATAGCCGCGCCGGCAAGATTGCACCTCGATCCGGCAACGGTCGGTAGCTGCTACGCGCTGTATGCGAGCAGCTTCGTCATGATTGGCTATGGCCTCTGGCTGGTTGCCGGTTCGTTGACGCCTGCTGGCGCGTTGATGCCTGGCCCGGTGTTCTTCATCGGCGCATTCGCCAGCAGCTGGATCCTCGGCTTTGTCGCCCCCGGTGCACCGGCCGGCCTTGGTATCCGAGAAGCCATGTTGAGCGCCTGGCTCAGCGGGGTGCTGCCCCCCGTGGAAGTGGTCCTGCTTGTTGTCGCACTGCGCATAGCCACCACCCTCGGGGACCTGGTCAACTTTATCTGGGGGAGTGTGGTCATGTTTCGGCAGCGCAATGGTTGATATGGGAAGGCTCGCTCGTTTGGCGCGTCCAAGCAGAGATCGCGCCCGAGCAACCCCAGAAGAGCCGCTGCCTTCGATCACGCGGCACGCAACCTGGAGGCTTCCCGAGTCAAACCGCCCGAATGCTATCGTGCCGCACGACTCCAACAATCTGAGACGTGACCGAACTCCGACACGTATGCGAACCTTGCTCCAAGGACGACTATGAAACTCATCATCCAGATTCCATGCCTCAATGAATCCGAGACCCTGGCGATCGCCTTGGCGGAGCTGCCACGTGAAGTCCAAGGCTTTGATTCGGTCGAATGGCTGATCATCGACGACGGCTCGACCGACAATACGGCGGAAGTCGCTCGTCAGAACGGTGTCCATCACGTGGTGCGCCACCCGGTGAATCGCGGCCTCGCGGTGGGTTTCATGTCCGGCCTCGATGCATGCCTGAGGCTCGGCGCGGACGTCATCGTCAACACTGACGCCGACAATCAGTATTGCGGCGCCGATATTCCCAAGCTGACGGCACCGATCCTGGCCCAAGAAGCCGACATCGTCATTGGTGCCCGACCGATCGAACAGACCGAACACTTCTCCTGGATCAAGAAGAAGCTTCAACGCCTTGGCAGTTGGGCGGTACGTGTGGCCAGCAAGACCGATGTTGCGGACGCCCCCAGTGGCTTCCGCGCGATGTCCCGCGAAGCGGCCATGCGCCTCAATGTGTTCAATGCCTATACCTATACGCTGGAAACCATTATCCAGGCCGGCCAGAGCAATCTGCGTATCGTCTCTGTTCCAATTCGTACGAATGGCGATCTGCGGCCGTCGCGCCTGGTGAAAAGCATCAGCAGCTACGTCCAGCGCTCGCTGGTCACGATCCTGCGCGTTTTCGTGATATATCGTCCACTTGCTCTGTTCTTCTATGCGGGATCGGTCTTTCTTCTCACCGGGGCAGTCGCCGGTATCCGGTTCCTCTATTTCTATTTCGACAATGGCGGAGAGGGCCACGTTCAATCGGTCATTTTTGCCTCCTTGTGTATTACGCTCGGCATGCTGTTCAGCATGATGGGGCTAATCGGCGACCTGATCGCGACCAACCGCAAACTGCTGGAACGAATCGATATTCGTCTCCGGCACTTGGAATTCGGAAGCAGCGATCGTAATCATGTAAATATTAAAAATGGTTAATGGCATGAATATGGGCACCGACTCAGAGCGCTCAGCGAAAGCGCTTTCTCTCATTTCTTCCATTTTTTTTGGAGTGTTGCTGTCCCTGCTTTTTATAGGGACAGCCAAGGTAGCGATTCATTCGGCGCCATCGTTCGATGGCGGAATGAATCTGGAAGTTGCCAGCTCCATCGCCAAGGGCGAAGGCTATCGCCGCTCCTACGCGCAGCGCGACGTTTTCCCCCACGAGATACAAACGGGCGCTCCATACATCCTGCCAGCCGCCGCCGTCTTCAAGATTTGGGGTATAGCCATTCCGCAAGCACAAGTAGTGAACATCGCCTACTTCGCCCTACTCTTGGCAACCACCTTTCTCTTGGTGAGGCAGAGAGGGAGCCGGACGCTTGCACTCTTCGCAGCCTGCACTGCTGCCGTTGTGCCTGGAATACTGGAATTCGGTTTCAGCGGCTATGGCGAAATACCGGCTATTGCCTTGGTTTTTACTGCTACTACTATCTTCTACAACGAGCGAAGCAAGCGACCACTAGCCGCGGCATTCGTGGCAGGTGTGCTTCTCGCGCTGGCCGTGATTACCAAGACGGTGATGCTCATCGGGGCGGGTGCCCTCTGCCTTTGCGTCATCCTGGAGTTGGCATTCCCTGCAAATGGCCAGCGGGTGCCGCATGTAAAGAGAGCGGGGGCACTGGCAGCCGGCGGCACACTCGCCATGATTGCAATGGAGTTATGGAGAGCCGTGGCGCTGGGTGGCGCCGATGCCTGGGCGAACTGGTGGGCAGAGGAAACGTCGGGAATCTTCCGGCAGGCGGGTGTCCAAAGTGGGCTTACGGATACAACGACGGGCCTGCTCGGAAAACTGAGTTTGCACCTGCATCATCTGAGTCAGGATTATCGATTTGCCATATGGGCCACCATCCTATGGCTTGTACTCCTCGGCTTCGCCGGATTAGCAACGCTTTTGCGTTCACCCAAGCAGGCAGGCAAGTGGAGCACACTGACCATCCTAGTTATCGCCATCGTCTACATGGCGTGGTGGCTGCTAGTGACGCCCACAGCCAAAGCGTGGCACCGGCGCATCATCGACGGCATGATCTGCGCCAATGTCGGGATGATCATGTTTGTCGCTACCTGGTCCAGTGATTGGCGTAATCGTGCGTACGGCAGACTGGCCAGGATGTCAGCCATATTGATCACATGCCTAATTCTCAGCCTTCCACTGGTATGGCTGGTAAAGGGTTCCCGAGCGCTCGTCTACGCCAGCACAAATCTTGATGACAATCGCGCGCTCCTACACGTGGTCCAAGAAGTGCGAGCGCTCCCGAAGAACGCCTACATCTTCGGTGTCGGCTGGTATTCCGCCCCAACCGTCTCCCTTCTCGCGGAGCGGCTCATTCTGGATTTCAATGACATTCCCGTATCGCGCCTGGAAACCGGACGGCCGGTCTATTTCGTGCAGGAACCGGGTGATTCCACGGACTATCTTGGGCGTGTTCGATCGACCTACCAGCTACCCGAAGCATCGCCGGGCAGCTATGCCTTATTGGCAGCCACCTCACTGACACCCTCACAACTCGTCCCTCAGCACGATAAAGTTCGTCGCTACATTAATGCCTCCGATAACTACAGCTACATGCACGGATTCAATGAATCCGAAGGTAGCAATGGTCGATGGCTCAGTGACGACAACCTCGTTCTGCTGACACCCACGGTGGGCGATCATTTCGAACTGGTTGTCTATACGCTTCCGCAAGCCTCGTATTTGTACGACAGCGCACCGAAGATCATAGTCAGCTTCAATGGCTGCGCCGCACCGGCCCAGGACAGTATTCCCGGAAACATGTCGAAGCTGATCTTCCCAATTCCAGACAACTGCAGCATCACGCCGAGCCAACCCGTCAATGTTCGTATCGAAGTCGATAACCTTATTGACGCTGCCATAACGCGCGACCCGCGTTCGCTCAGCGTAGTTGGAAAGGAGCTCGGATTCGTAGGACCACAGCCTTGATTTCGAACCAGCGTCGACCGCCGAAAAAGCAGAGAGTCAAGCCGCAGGATCGCATTCATGACGCCGTTCCGCCACTCTCGCCGACAAACGGCGCCGAAATCTCGGCCCATCATTTCTTGTGATCAAGCTCGCTCTGCAGACTCAATGCCCGTTATGCCCGTGCAACGAATCCCGAATAGTAGAAGTACGTCGGCGCCGACACAAAGAGGCTTGCCGCTTGAGCCAAAACTCCCGCAACAGGCATCGTTGTCCGGCAACGAAGGTAGATTCGATCCCCAAAGTCCGTTGCATACGCATCGGATCGAAACTCTGCGACGATGGCGAAGTGAACCGTCCCGACTTTCGCGGAGACTCCAACTCTTGAGAGGATGGAGCGAAGAAAACCTCGAATGAAGAAGGCCCCTGTACTCTCCGTAGGTTCGCGAGCGAGCCGTACGCAAAGCATCGCGCTTGACTTCATCGAGCCAGGCCGGTCGATGCAGAGCGGTTGCATCGAACGATTCAACGAAGCTTCCGGCGCGGCGTGCCTGAAATGCACGTCTTCCGCAATCTCACCGAAGTGTATGAGCAGGCCGAGCGATGGATTGCCGACTACAACAGACGGGATCTCCTATGATTGCCTCGACGGGCTGACGCCCGCCCGTAAGCTCCCCCGTCAAGCGGACACTTCAAAAGTAGAACCACTGGCGACCTGTTGGCGGTACTCAGCGGGCGTCAGGTTACCGAGTGATGTGAGGACGCAGTCCGTTGTAGTCGATTATCCACCAGTAAGCTGCCTCGCGCACATCCTCACCTATGCTCATCGAAACCACTGCGATCGAAAGCGTGAGCGCCAGGCTAGGCATCGATCTGAATGACGATTACATCGCGCGTGCCGTAACAAGTATTATGCCGCGGACCGGTACCGTGACATTAGCGACACCCAGCCTACAGCGGCAAGCATTGCATGGACGACTTCAAAATGAACGACGATGTGCCTGACCAGATTGCGACCAATTTCACTCTGGACGTTTCCATCGTGGTGCCGGTGTATGGTGGCAGCGCCGCCTTGCCTGAACTGTGTAGCCGTCTGGATGCAGTGATGCGTAGGGCCGGACTCGATTACGAAGTGATCCTGGTCGACGATCGCGGCCAGGCCGAAGCCTGGAGCGCCATCAGTGCGGTTGCCGCCCAGTATCCACAGTTGCGCGGCCTGCGCCTTGGCCGGAATTTTGGCCAACACGCGGCTACCATCTGCGGCATCTCATACGCTCGCGGAAAATGGGTCGTCACAATGGATGACGACCTTGAACATCCGCCCGAATCCGTTCCCACCTTGCTAGCCACCGGCGACGACGATCACCCGTTGGTATACGGCGTCTTCGAGAAGCGTACCCATGCGACCTATCGCAACCTGAGCTCGGAACTGATGCGCCGCATGCTCAAGCGCGCGTTCCCCGACCTCAACGAGGACTACTGCTCGTTTCGCGCTATCCACGCCCCGTTGGCCAAACAGCTCGATCGCTTCGGTTTCAACCGCCCCTACATAGACGGCATGCTGTCCTGGCTGACCTCGTCGGCACGCAGCGTCAGCGTACCGCATGAACAGCGACAGCATGGTGAGAGTACTTACACCATACACAAGCTCCTTTCACGTGCAGCCAACATCTTCGTCACCTTCTCCTATCTGCCACTGCGCATCGCCACGTTCAGCGGCGCCGGACTGGCGTCCCTCAGCTTTCTGTATCTGCTTTATGTCATCTACGGCAAGCTGAGCGGCAGCATCATCGATCCAGGTTACGCCTCGCTGATGTCCGTGATGCTGTTCGCCTGCGGCATCCAACTGCTGATACTTGGCGTGGTCGGCGAATACGTGGGCCGACTGATGGGGGCAACATTCCGACGGCCGGTGTATGTAGTGGACTGCGACACGAGAAACCAGCAGCCAAAACCTTGAACCCCATCACCTCCGCCCCAACGCCAGCCGATGAAATGATCTACCGTCCTTTGAAGATTACGTTGTCCAATCTCCGTCGCTCATCCTCGAACCGCGCACGGGCAGGCGAGATGCTGCGCTTCCTAGTCGGAGGGATATTGAATGTCGCCGTTGGCTATGGCAGCTATCTGATACTGCTGCACTGGTTCCGCTACGAGGTGGCATACGCCATCGCGTATGTCCTGGGCATCGTCGTGTCGTATGTATTCGGCGCGCTCTACGTGTTCCGCCAGCCCATGCGTTGGCGCTCAGCACTGCGTTACCCACTGGTATATCTTTTACAATTCCTGCTGGGCTTGATCCTGCTCAGGATTCTGGTCGAGCTGGTGCACATGCCCCAGCAGTTTGCGCCACTGGCCGTCGCCGTGCTCACCATACCGGCTACATTCCTGGCGTCGCGAACCATCATTCGTACGAATTAAGCATTGTTCGATATCTCGACGGAATCACGATGAACAAGTCAGTCAAACCCGAGTTCGACCAGTATGCCAAGGGATACACTGATCTTCATCGCGCCAGCATACGAGTCAGCGGTGAGGATCCCGCTTTTTTTGCGGCGTACAAAACCACGTACATGGCCGCATGGCTCGGGGATGGCGTCTGCGCTGGCTCGTTTTCAATTCTCGATTTTGGCTGCGGCGTCGGCAATACCATTGATCACCTGCGCCGGGCGTTTCCTGCAGCGTCGCTGCAGGGTGCCGATCTGTCAGGCGAAAGCATCCGACTTGCCACCGAATCCCATGCCCGCCAGGCAACATTCCGTACCATCGAAAACGCTCGCCTTCCGCACGAGAACGAGAGCTTTGACGTCGTCATGGCAGCCTGTGTTTTTCACCACATTCCGCCTGCCGAGCGTACACACTGGATGAGCGAGATCAGGCGGGTATTGAAGCCAGGCGGTCACGTTTTCGTCTTCGAGCACAACATGCTCAATCCGCTGACACTGAAGACGGTTCGGGATTGCCCCTTCGATGAAGACGCGATACTGCTACCGCGTTCTGAATTGCTCGGCCTGGTCCGGCACGCGGAATTCGATAGCATTTGTTGCCGGTACATCGTGTTCTTCCCGCGCCCACTCTCCTTCCTGCGTCCACTCGAACCGGCCATGGGCTGGATACCGTTTGGCGCACAATACGTCGTTCACGGCACCGCCAGCCGGGTTTGCGCCTGATGAGCGCGTGCATGCGCTCGATAAACGCGACAACCTCGACGGCGACGAACGCCGACGGATTTACCCGGTGTTCGTGTATTGACGCGCAGCACACCGTGCGATGCGCGCCCGGTTAGAGCTTCGCCTCGATGACGATCAACGTGTAGGGAATACGCAGCAGTCCTGTCAAAATATAGCTTTCTGACTTCTCGAACACTTTTGCAACCAGGGCTTTCCATTCCGGCTCGGTACGGACGTTCCTCCCGCGATCCTGCTTGAGCACCCAGTGAGCCAGCGGAGCTTGGCTGATCAGAAAGCAGGCCTCCAGACAGACCAACCTGCCACTGGGCGCCAATGACGCGCGCGCAAGTTTCAGCGCAATCAAGGCCTCGTTGTCGTCGAGATGATGCAGCAATCCGTTGATGACGACCAAATCAGCCCCCTGCATCTGCGCGGGGAGATGGTCAACATAGTCTTCGGCTACTCCTACCAGGAACATCTTGTCTGGATCGCCCGCGAATTTCACACGCGCACTCGAAATGTATTCGTCGCTGATGTCGAAACCGACATACTTCACGCCCGCCGGAAGTAAATGCACGATGCTACCCGGGCCACAGCCGATATCTACGACCTTTTGGCCTGCCCGGGCTTGCCAGAAACGCTCGCTGACCCATCTTCGCGCCTTCGTGGCACCGACAAGATCCTGAAAAACGTTGTAGACCCAGGGAAACGTGAAAATGTGCTTGATGCCACGATCGTCTTGCACGGAAGTTCCTCCTGCATCTGGGGCGCTGCCTTGGACACTCTCCTTCAACCGGTACCCATGCGATACGTTCGATCTGGATGCAGGCCACGCATTCAATCGCTTTTCTTTTTACCATCATTGCCGGCCTTGTACCCTGACAGTACCGGCTCAGCAGCCACGGGCATCAACGCCGGCAGATACCGATGCCGCCGCTGTACCTTCGGCGAGAACACGTTGAGCCGATTTTGACTCAGTAGTTGAGTGAGCTCCCGGCGTTTCGCGAGCGGCCAACGACACACTGGCAATTCCGGTGCGCACGTCCGGACATGTTCGGGATTCCTGGTTAGGTCGTCGACCTGGTGCGCCATGCTGGCGTAGTAGGCCACCAGGTAAGGCCGCACCTGCCATTCGTGCCTCGACATGAGAATTTGCCCAGCAAGCAGCACCACGCATCCGGCCGTTGGCAACCACATGCCCAGAATGTGCTGTCGAGAGGAGGGTTGAAGCGTTCCGTTGATCGAACCCGCCCACATGAGCAGTAACGCGATTAGATGCCCCCCGTACAGTAAAACGTAACGCGGCTGATTCAGATAGTCGTTGCCGGCAGTCGCTACACGGCCCAGGATGATGCCGGCCACCCACCCGTATGAAACCAGCATCAGGCACGCCGCAACGAAAACCGCGCGATTGTATTTGCCACGAAAAGCCGTTCGCCAGAACCATAGATGTGCCGCGAACAACAGCACGCCCATCGCTATCTGCACCGTTGGCCAAGCCTCGACATGGATGAATCGTGTCGGGCTCCGATAAAATACTGGCAGCGTCAGCGGTAACACCGCCCACATCCACCAACCCTTGTCCTGAAAGTGCGGGATCAGTAGCCCCAGCCGGGACGACAGCGGTACCTCATGCATTCCGCCGACAATTGGTACATTGATGTAGCCGATCCTCACCAGCACGGTGCACGCGACGATGAAGGCCAAAAGCTTCCATGTCGACCGATCCCTCTGCGTTGGGTCGCGGAGTTGCATCAGCAGCAAGGCCACCACAACGGCAATGACGGCGATCAGTGCACTATCGTCACTGCTAATACCCAGCAAGAATGTGATCAACACCAATGCTACGTAACGCCGTGTGCGGTGAGCGTGCCACACCACGAGCACGAAC
Organism: Rhodanobacter sp. LX-99; assembly: GCF_018599185.1. Taxonomy (NCBI): domain Bacteria; kingdom Pseudomonadati; phylum Pseudomonadota; class Gammaproteobacteria; order Lysobacterales; family Rhodanobacteraceae; genus Rhodanobacter; species Rhodanobacter sp. LX-99. The sequence goes on from NZ_JAHFVL010000003.1 coordinate 562,156, forward strand.
AGCAGGATAATCAGGCTGGTGACGTTTTCGAGAGCTACCAGCGGCCAGGTCCAGATGGCTGCGTCCGCGTTTAATGTAAACAGTACTGCACAAATCGCGGCCCATGCGAGATAGCGAAAAATATCACCGCGATCATTGCGCTGCTCCGCCACAATGACCATAAAAAAAACCAGCGCGCAGGCCGCGGCAGCGAACACGCCGATCACAGCCCCGACTACAAAATCCAGATCAAAGTAACGCCATTCGAAAAGCAGCACTAGCTTGAACAGTGGCTGCGAGTGATCCGCCCCCATACGTCGGACGAAAAAGTCACCCAGACCGAGGCTGCCGTTGATCGCCTTGCGCAGAAATACATCCAAAAAATACCACGAGTCGTCGCGAATGACCGGAGAGGAAGCGCGCAACACAAAATAGAGTGCGTTAAGCAAGAACAGGACCGCCACCACCCACGCCAACACGCAAGCGACGTTCCGGGTTGATGACAACGCTGCCAAACGATGATTGCCTTTCTGCATCAAACTCACTGGACATGCCACCTGTTGTTATACGAACGCATAATCGCCAAGCAAATTGACACAGCCGCATACACATCGGGGCGGCTCGACTTGAGGAGCACTTATCCGGGTTGCCTCCCCTACGTCGAACCACTTCGTGATAGTCGCCATGAGCGGTTCAAACGTGGCAACGACGTTATGCTACACCACGATATTGGCCGCGGGAGCGGCCACTATGACACTGCGGCTCTAAAGCCGGCCCCTACTCAAAAAGCAGGGGACATCGGCCTACAAAGACGAACATGTTCGTGCCCTGCGTGCAAGTGTGTAACTGGCGCAGCCTCTGGCTGCACCACAACCTTAAAGGTTATTCCGCTCAACGATTACTTCTCCGGAAGAGTCACCTCTGGTACATGAGCAGTCACAAACTGGCACCATCCGGTTCGTAGCCAGTAGGCGAACTGTAGCGACACCACATCTCCGGTTTCGCGATAGTGCGCAAGCAAGTCATTTTCGAAGACAGGCATGCGAATGATGGCTTGCGCATCCACGATCAGCCCTGCACCTTCGAGGTAATGGAGTATGTCCGTCCTGCTCGGCAGATCCTTGTGCGTTCGATCATCATGGAAATTAGCAGTTATATACGCGAAGCCTACCTCCGAAAGCTCCTGGCTTGTTGGGCAGTACTGCGAATCATGCGAAGGCCATTCAATATAGACTCGCCCACCCGGCTTGAGGCGTGAAGCGCACCAGCTTACGTATGCACCTCGATCTTTTATATGTTCAATGAAGTGGGATGAATAGATCGCATCGAACTTCTTTCCGCCCAATTCCGGTAATTGTTGATCCCAGTTTCCCAGCTCGTACCCATCATATTTATCGAAGGCCGCCCCCTTCTCGAGCGAGTATGCGAACAGCTTTACATCCAGTCGTTTCGGGGCTGGCCAATGCCTGAATACTTCAAGGCCGCCATCACCCGCACCCACATCAAGCATGGCCGCACTTGCAGGAAGGGTTTTAAGAAAGATTGCGCGCGGATGTTGCGCATGGTAACGCTCCAGTACGTCCCTAACAGGGTGAACCGGCTCTATCTCCTGCGTAAACCACTGCATTATGGACTTGAATTCGTTGCTCACCGGCACGGTCTCCATGGCTCAAGCGTCGCGTTTCATTATTGGATTTTCTGTTCGACTCAGGTACTCGATGACTCTGCCGAGCGCCCCCGGCTTACTTGAATCGACCAAGAACCCTCTTGGGACTCCCGCTACCGATGCGGCGAGAAGATCACTTTCCTTGTCGCCAACCATAACGGATTCCCCCAATGCCAGATTAAAAAGATCGCTGGCGACCGTGAACATCCCAGGCGCTGGTTTGCGACAATCACACTTTATGCGTAAAGCGCCCAGTCCAGCTTCGGGGTGGTGCGGGCAATAAATCGTGGCAAGAATTCCCACGTTACGCATTGCAAATTCTTCATGCATCCATCGCGTGTAATCGAGAAAATCCGACTCACTGTAGTAGCCATGAGCTATGCCTGCCTGATTGGTGACCACGACAAGCGCGTACCCTGCGTCACGTGCGACCGCGCAGAGTTCAAAAATGCCCGGCACCCATTCAGTTTGTTCGATCGTGTGCACGTATCCGTGATCGACATTGATGACGCCATCGCGATCCAGAAACAAAACACGGCGTCTCGCCTGGCCCATTGCGGGTTGCGGTCCACCCGGAGCATAGATGCCTGGCTTCGGCTGGGTGCTCATGTCATCGTCCAAGCAGTTGCTGCGCACGGGCATAATCGTCAGGGACACCAATATCTATAAAGTCGCGGGTGTCGTCCATGGCGGCCACGTCTCCTGCCAAAGCTCTGGGCAACAGAACTCGGCTCTCGAAGGAATAGGCGCTCTCATCACCGGGCAGGCCATCGACTGCCTCCGCAGTCAGGAAATAGCTTCCTGCATTGACAAGACCCGGGCCGTGGCCGCCTTTTTCACGGAAAGCAATGACTCGGTCGTCAGCAACATCAACGGCCCCGTAGCGGCCCACATCTTGGACTCTGGCTAGCGCGACGCCTAGTGTGGCCCCAGTTATACCAACTATGCGTTCAAGCGCGGCTGGGTCATAACGAAGAAACGTATCGCCATTGGCCAAATGCACGCCATTCCCTTGAAGCAGTGCGGCGGCAAGACGGATCGCTCCACCCGTGCCCAACGGTTCCGGCTCTTGTGAATACGCGATGTCCATGCCAGCCCAGCGCGCGCCGATCGTCTGTTCGATCTTCTCCGCCATATAGCCGGTAGCAAGGATCACCCGACGCAAACCGCCCGCCGCCAGCTGATCCAGCAAATGGGCAAGAAAGGGACGCCCGGCCACAGATGCCAGCGGCTTGGGCAAATCGGTGACTACGCTACGCAGGCGTGTTCCCAAGCCGCCTGCGAGGACGATGGCCTCTTTAGCCCTTGGCATCTGCAAACATCTCGTGCTCGATCAAGCCGCAGATCAGATGCCCGAGGAACTCATGGCCCTCTTGAATCTTCGGTGTCTCGCCCGAGGGCATGCGGAAGCAGACATCACACAAGTCGGCCATTGCGCCACCACCCCGTCCTGTAAAGCCGATCACGCCGATGCCGGCATCGCGCGCAGCCTTGATGGCGCGCACGATGTTCTTCGAATTGCCGGAGGTGGAGATGGCGAACAGCAGGTCACCGCCACGTCCCAGCGCCTCGATCTGACGCGCGAATATGTAGTCATAACCGTAGTCATTGCCGATAGCAGTGAGGATGCTGGTATCCGTGGTCAGTGCAATCGCTGCCAAACCCGGCCGGTCGAAATTGAACCGGCTGACCAGCTCCCCTGCCCAATGCTGGGCATCGGCCGCACTGCCACCGTTACCGGCAAACAACAATTTGTTGCCACGCTTGAGCGCTTCCACCGACAGGGCCACCACGCGCGATACCAACTCCCGCAGAGCCTCATCCACAGACATGGCGCGCAGCAGTTTGATCGATTTGTCGAATTGGGTATCGATATACCCGTTCAGATGATCCGCCATGAGGTGGCTCCTTGGTGCGTAAAATGAAAGTCCATGATGCTGCCACCTTGCTCCAGCAATGCGCGGGCCAGACGGATGCGCTGTTCGGGGCTGCACAGGAACATCATGAAGCCGCCGCCGCCGGCACCGGACACCTTGGCTGCACGCGCGCCGTTGGCGAAAGCAACCTTCTCGACCTGCTCGATCAGTGGATTGCTGATGCTGGTGGCGGTTTTCTTTTTTGCCACCCAGCCTGCCTGCAGAGTCGACTCCAGCCGGCGAAGGTCGCCCTTGAGGATACATTCCTTCATCTGGATGGCTTCATCCTTCAACTGATGCATGGCGTCGATGGAGGCCTGGTTCTTATTGCCTACATTGCGCGATTGCTGATCGATAATGTCGGCCGAGGCACGCGAAACACCGGTGAAGTACAACACCAGTGAACTCTCGAGTTCAGCCCAGACCCAATCCTTTATGCGCAACGGATTTACGATGACCCGATCGTCGGCGTAGAACTCCATGAAGTTGAAGCCGCCGAAGGTGGCCGCATATTGATCCTGCTTGCCGCCTGCCAAGCCCAAATCCTTGCGCTCGATGTCGTAGGCGAGCTGCGCCACCTCGTATTCGCCCAGAGGCAGCGAAAAATACTCGACGAATGCCTGCAGCAGGGCCACAACCATCGTCGAGGATGAGCCAAGCCCGGAACCTGGAGGAGCATCCGAGAATGTTTTCACGGTCAGCGATGGTTGTTCGCCGTGAAGAAAATCGCGCGACACGCGCGCATACACGCCTTTAAGCAATTGCAGAGGCCCACCGCCTGCGACGTTGTCGTCACAGGAATGCGTCTCCTCATGGCATACATCGAGCGCGTGAAAACAGGTATCCCGCCCGTTGCCTGGCATCACGATGGCATACGCATAACGGTCGATGGTGACGTTCATCACGCGGCCGCTGTAGACATCGCAGTAAGGCGATACATCAGTACCGCCGCCGGCGAGGCCTAGCCGCAAGGGTGCGCGCGCACGCACGATCATGGCGTACGCTCCCCGGCAGCTACCTGCCATGGAAGCTCCTGCGCGAACTCGTTCCACTGCGCCTCTTCCGTGAAATTGGCACGCACGAAAGCCTGCCCCGCGGCGGAGCTGCGGCGCCAGGCGGCATCGTCATCGAGCAGGAGCAGGACCCGCTTTGCAAAACCCTCAGCAGTATCCGCGGCAGCGAGGAAGCCGTCGGTCTGTTCGAGACCCTGAATCCCGGCCGACGTAGTCACGCACGGCACGCCGAAGCGCATGGCTTCGATCACTTTGCCTTTCATGCCTCCGCCAAAGCGTAATGGCGCGACGACAACACGCGCGTTCGCATAACGTGCCGCAAGCTCCTCATCGGTGACGAAACCCGTGACCGTAACGCCATCGCCATGCAATGCCTTGACCTCATCGGATGGATTGGATCCGACCAGATCAAGATGGATCTGCGGGCGGTGCCTCCGGATATGGGGAAGTACCTCACCGACAAACCACTCCGCAGCATCCACATTCGGTGGGTGGGCAAAACCGGCAACGAAGACAAGGTCGTGCCGATTGGCCAGATTCGCATCAGGGTGCTCGGGAAAGTCATCGAATGCATATGCTGCGATCGTGTGGGAATGAACCTTTGGTGCATTCTCATCCAACCATGTGCGTACGTGCTGCGTCTCGCTGACAGAAGGGTAGTAGACGGCGTCCACCCGCTTCCAGACCTCGTGCTCCAGCTTTCTCGTCCTGTCACACTCCGCTCGCAGCACCTTGTCTGCCGGCTGCATCCGCAACTGATCCTCGATGCGGAGGTAATGCACATCGTGACCGTAATAAAGCAGGAGGGCACTGCTGAACTTGCGCACCACATCGATGAAATTGACTGCAATATGGGGGCGACTCAACAGTACGACGTCGATATCCGCTGCATGCTGTTGCATCCACTGCTCGAAACCTTGGTGATATTCAGCACCGTAAACGACTTCGACACCATGCTGCTGCAACAACGGCGCGTAGGCCGGGTCGTTATACAGATTTTCGGGCCAGAACTTCACCGAAAAACCCCTGCGTACGAACATACGGATGAACTGCCACATCGTGCGCGAACCCGCATCACGATCCGGCTGGGGGACATAGTGGTCCACGATGAGGATGGTGTGCGTCGTACCCGTACGGCCACGCGCACGGAAGACGTTTTCGCCATTGGGAAAATGCTCACGCTTGAGCACTTCATGCCAACGTTCGTAGAAACGTCGCTGGTTCTCGACCTGATAAGCCTTGATGCCGGAGTTGACGTCGGTGCCGTGCGATACGCCCTCATGATGCACAACCACCGAACGCGGCTGGTAGTAGAGCTTCAATCCTGCTTGGCGCACCTTGAAGGCGAGATCCGAATCCTCGCAATACGCGGGCACATAGCGCTCATCGAAGCGGCCCAGCCGCTCGAACAGTTCGGCAGGGATAAGCAATGATGCGCCCGAGCAGTAATCCGTCTCACGTACATAGTTGTAGATACTGCGTGCGGGATCATCCAGACGCCCGTAATTCCAAGCACTGGCATCCTTCCACAGGATACCACCGGCTTCCTGGAGACGGCCGTCAGGATAAACCAGCTTGGAGCCAACCATGCCGCAATCTGGGAAACGCTCGAACAACTCCAACATGCTGTCCAGCCAACCCTCGGTGACCTCAGTGTCGTTGTTGAGAAAATACAGGTAGCGGCCCCGTGCCAGCCCAGCAGCACGGTTGCATGAGCGCAGGAAACCCAGATTTTCCGGATTGGACTCGAAACGCAGACCGGGTACGCCGGCCAGCGCATGGATGTCCGGATCACCCGAAGCATCCTCGGCGATCAGCACCTCGTAAGGTACCTGCGGCGGGTGCGCCGCGATCGAACGCAGGCATGCGATCGTGATGGCCAGATTGCCGTAGGTTGGAATGATGATGGTGACATGCGGTTCGTTGTAGAACGGGAACGCCAGTTCGGCCACACTTTGCCGCAGCGATGCAGGCGATTCTGCGGGCTCGCCCAGAACCACGGCTGGCAGTTTGGTCATCGGAACCGCCATCGACCGTACCGACTGGCCGGCCATGTGCGCATATCTCTCCCGGATTGCACCTCGAAGTACGCGCCAATCTCCGCGCAGCAATCGGCCCGTCGCTCGCAACGGTCGTGTCAGCTTCCACGAACGTGAGCTCAGTATCAATTCATAGTCGCGACGTAGCGTCGCAAGTTCTCCGGTCAGCAGTTCCGCGCGCGCCTTCAGTCGCGACTGATCGTCCTGCAACGAAGCGACAAAAGTGTTGCGGTCGGCCAGTTCACCATTAAGCGAATGCACCAACCGATTCGCCTCTTCATGCTTGTCAGCCAATGCGCCATGGCTCGATTGCAGGGCGGTGAGCTCCGCGTTCAGCGATTTTGCCCAAGTCACAGTACCATCGTGTTCCGCGACCAGTTGGCCGTATCGCTCGCGCTCCTGCGCCAGTTCCGCGTCCAGCGATTTCGCCCATGCAGCAACCGCCTCATGCTCTTCCACCAACTGTCCGTGTACTACCCGCAACTCGTTCATCTCAGCATCGAGTTCACTGGCCCACCTCGCCACTTCACGATGATGGGTGTAAAGATCCTCGGCTTCGGAAAACAGAACGGATGGACGCAGCTTTGTCCGTAGCTCGGTGTTCAACGCGCCGGCGACGGCGATGAAATAGACGGGATCGGCCAGCGACGCCGCACGCTCGAGAACTTCGGACCCGGTATCCGTCAGTGCATCAACTGTCTGCACCGTGGCCATGCCTTGCAGCGTGAAGATGGACGAGCCGACGGCAAGTCGTTGGCCGAAATAGCTGACGTCATCGAACTGTTCCTTGAGCACCGCGTCGAACTCTGCAAAGTCCAACTCCTTGACGTGGAATTCGTTGTGATGCCCGGCAAGTTCCGAATAGACGACGCGATTCGGCGAGGAAATGACCAACAACCCATCAGGCCGCAGCACGCGGCGGATCTCGCTGAGCATTTCCTTGTGGCGGTCATGATGCTCAATGGTTTCAAACGAGACAACTACATCGACGCTGTCGTCGCCCAGGGGAATTTCCGCAGCATTACCCTGCATGAATTCCAGGCTGTGGATGCCCTTGTAGATCGCACTGGCATGCGCGACAGCGTCGCCAGCGATGTCCACCCCCCTCACCGAGCGGGCACGGCGCGCAAGCATCGCACTGCCATAACCCTCGCCACAGGCAATATCGAGAACATCCTTGCCTTCGACCAGGCGCGTGCACCACGCATAACGGTGCAGGTGTTCGTGCCGAATCTCTCCCGCCTCGGTGGGCACGTAGCGCTCGCCGGTAAATTCCATTAGCTATGCCCTACTTGCTCAATCTCGATGGCATGCATCGGGATACCAACCAGTCCATGCCGCATGGTGCTCTCGCTGGCCTTGAAGGTAAACGCGTCATGGATCCAGTGCTGCTGGGTGTGGTTCTCCTGGGTTCCATTGGCAAGTGCTACGTCCACCGAATAATCACCACTGGGCAGCACCGGCATACGGAATCGGAAATGTGCGCGCAGGCGGGTACCTGCTCGTGCCTGAACTGGCTGTTCCCGATAGCTGAGGTAGGTGTTGTCGCCGAACAACCGCTGCCCTAACCGATCCTTGACGTAAAACCCAAAGATCGGTGCATCCAGAGATTTGGACACCTCGGCCTCGATCATCAGGTCGGCAAGCTCGCCACCAGCCGTCAGCCGATGTACCTCGCCGTTACCATTCAACAATTTCACATCGCTGATATGTGCGGCACCCGTACCGAATTCGTTATCGATTCGCGTCGGGTCGAACTCGAATATCTCGACAAGATTCCGCGTAGCCTCGCCATTCAACATGCCCTTGCGCGGATCAACCACGTCCACCGGCAGGGTGGCGGCTCCCGTGTACACTTCGGCGGCAACCGCATTCGTTGCCGAAATGGGAGCCCGCACCATCACCGATTCGCCAAGCGAGGCACGGTCGGCCGCATGCTGCTCAGCCAGGTACCGCTCCACGACATCGCGTGCGGAGCCGTCCATCACCATTCGTCCCGAATCCAGCCAGATGGCCCGACTGCACAAACTAGTGACCGCCCCAGTGTCATGACTCACGAACAATAGCGTGCCACGCTTCTGGAATTCACGCAGGTAGCGCATGCATTTCTGAGTGAAACGCACATCGCCAACGCTCAACGCCTCGTCAATCACCAGGGTATCGGCATCGACATGGGCCGCAATCGCGAACGCCAATCGTACGTACATGCCGCTCGAATACGTCTTGACCGGTTGGTTGATGAAGTCCCCGATATCGGCGAATTCCACGATCGACGGGTAGCGCTTGCGCAACTCGCCTTCCGGAATGCCGTAAAGCAGGCCGCTCAGGTAGACGTTTTCCTTGCCGGTGAATTCCGGATTGAAGCCCGCCCCCAGCTCGAGCAAGGCAGCAATTCGCCCGGGTACATCCACCGTACCTTCGGTCGGATGAAGTGTCCCGCATACCATCTGCAGCAGGGTCGACTTGCCCGAACCGTTGCGCCCGATGATGCCCATGGTTTCGCCGCGCCGGACATTGAACGACACACCACGCAGCGCCCAGAACTCCTTGAAGTAGGCAAGCCCACCCCTTCCAATCGCGCGCCCAAAGCGCGGCAGAACCATCTGCTTGAGGCGATCTGCGGGTTGCGCATAGATCTCGTAGCGTTTCCCGAGTCCTTCGACGCAAATGCTGAAATCGTCAGAGGACATCGGCGAACCCTTTCCTGCTCCGCTCGAACCATGCAAAGGCAAGCCACGCAAACAGGCACGACAGCACGGTATAGAGGCCCAGATGAGTCCACGACGGCGGTTTTCCCCAGATGAGGACATTCTGGGAAGACTCCACGATGACCGTCAGCGGATTCAAGTACATCCAGGCGCGATACGACTCGGGGATGAACTCCTTGGGATACAGGATCGGCGCAAGAAACATGAGCGCTGTGGTGATAATGCCGGTGGCCTGCTTGAGGTCACGCAGAAAAACGCCGAGGGAGGCCAGCAGCCAAATGGTACCGGCCACGAATGGCAAAAAGCATGCGACCACTACCGGAAAAAGGAAAATTGTCCATGGCAAGGAGCCCTTCACGAACAACGAGATGATCAGCAGGACAACCGTCGAAACCAGCAGGTGAAACAGAGCCGAACCCAACGCACTCCACGATAATATTTCCAGCGGAAACACGACTTTCTTGACGAAATTCGTGTTTTCCACAATCAACGTTGGCGCCCGATTGGCGCATTCCGCGAACATCGAGTTGATGTTCAATCCCGCGAACAGGATGATCGCGAACTCGAAGTGGCCCGTTACCTGGGCATTCCAGCGCGAATTGAAGATGACCCCGAATACGAACGTGTAGATCATCAACATCAGCAACGGGTTGAAGAATGACCAGAGCAGTCCAATGAACGATCCGCGATAACGGCCTACGACATCGCGTCGGGCCATTTGTACAACCAACGCGAAGTGACGACACAGCGCCCGGTATGGAGAAAGGGGGTCTATGAGGCGATAGGCTGAGATCATGACTTCGGATAAACCTTGCTCGCAACCATGCGATCGACAATCCTGAGGATAAGTGGCACACCGCTGCGCGTATCACTTCGCATGCGAGGTGATGAGGACCTAGCGGCGACTCGAGCGTTCAACTCAATGCACGCTCCAGTTCGTCGCGCAGATCTCTTATGTCCTCCACCCCCACCGACAACCGTACCAGCCCGTCGCTGATCCCAAGCCGCTTGCGGTTGGCCGCAGGCACTGAGGCGTGGGTCATGATCGCCGGGTGCTCGATCAGGCTCTCCACCCCGCCGAGCGACTCGGCCAGCGCAAACAGTTTGCAGCGTTCCAGCATGCGCCGGGCCTTCTTCAGGCCGCCCTTCACCTCGATCGTGACGATGCCGCCGAAGCCATCCATCTGGCGTCTGGCCAGCGCGTGTTGCGGGTGGCTCTTCAGTCCCGGGTAGATCACGCGATCGACGGCCGGGTGCTTGTCCAGCCACCTGGCCAGCTCCAGCGCGCTCTCGCAGTGCGCCTTCATGCGCAAATGCAGGGTCTTCAGGCCGCGCATGGCGAGGAAAGCGTCGAACGGACCGGCCACCGCGCCCACCGAGTTCTGCAGGAAGCCCATCGGCCCGGCCAGTTCCTGGTTGCCGGCGACCACGATGCCGCCGACCATGTCGGAATGGCCGTTGATGTACTTGGTGGCCGAATGCAGCACCAGGTCGGCGCCATATTCCAGCGGCCGCTGCACCATCGGCGAGCAGAATGTGTTGTCGACCACCAGGATCAGGCCGTGCTTCTTCGCGAACGCGGCGACCTTGGCCAGGTCGACCAGCTTCAGCATCGGGTTGGTCGGCGTCTCCGCCCAGATCATCCGCGTGTTCGGCTTCAGCGCCGCCTTCAGCGCGGCACCATCGTTCAGGTCGATGAAGCTGAAATCCAGTCCGGCCGAGCGCCGGCGCACCTTCTCGAACAGGCGGTAGGTGCCGCCGTAGAGATCGTCCATCGCGATCACGTGGCTGCCCGAATCCAACAGGTCCAGCACGGTCGCCGCCGCGGCCAGGCCGGAGGCGAACGCGAAGCCGGCCACGCCGCCTTCCAGGTCCGTCACGCAGCGTTCGTAGGCCATCCGCGTCGGGTTCTGCGTGCGCGAGTACTCGTAACCCTTGTGCTTGCCCGGGCTCTCCTGCACGTAGGTCGAGGTGGCGTAGATCGGCGTCATGATGGCGCCGGTGCTGGGATCGGGATGCTGGCCGGCATGGATGGCGCGGGTGCCCATTCCCTGTTCACTGCGTTGCTTGCCGCTTTTCATCGCTCTGTTTCTCCCAGCCCGCCGGACGGGCCACCTGGATGAGGATCAAGCGGACAATTCTAGCCGCTAAGGGGCGACAGCCGGGCAAACGGATGAAGATAACGTTCATCTGGAAGTGAGCAAACTGTTGGTTTTTCGGCACTTCACCCGCTGCGGCACCCTTGCCAAGTATGAGCAGTGCTTGGTCATCGCGGCCAGAACCGGCATCATTTGCCGTCCGCTGGGCGTTGAAACTCCCCGGCAGACCCATTTAGTTGAATTAGGGACGTATCGATGAACGAATCATCCGCATGGAACAAGACCCTGCTGGTCACTGGCGGAGCCGGCTTCATCGGCGCCAATTTCGTGCTGCAGGCGGTGGCTGACGGCCTGCGCGTGATCAACCTGGACAAGCTCACCTACGCCGGCAACCCGGACACGCTGGCGTCGCTGCAGGGCAACGAGCGGCATGTGTTCGTGCACGGCGACATCGGCGACCGCGCGCTGGTGGCGCGGCTGCTGACCGAGCACCGGCCCGCTGCCGTCGTCAATTTCGCCGCCGAGTCGCACGTGGACCGCTCGATCGACGGCCCGGCCGAATTCGTGCAGACCAACGTGGTCGGCACGCTGGGCCTGCTGGAATGCGCCCGCGACTACTGGCGCAGCCTCGAAGGCGCCGCCCGCGAGGCGTTCCGCTTCCTGCACGTGTCCACCGACGAGGTGTACGGCTCGCTGGGCGAGAGCGGCAAGTTCACCGAGTCCACGCCGTACGCGCCGAACTCGCCGTACTCTGCCTCGAAGGCCGCCTCCGACCACCTGGTGCGTGCGTTCCACCACACCTACGGCCTGCCGGTACTGACCACCAACTGCTCGAACAACTACGGGCCGTACCAGTTCCCGGAAAAACTCATCCCGCTGGTGATCCAGAAGGCGCTGGCCGGCGAAGCGCTGCCGGTCTACGGCGACGGAAAAAACATCCGCGACTGGCTGTTCGTGGGCGACCACTGCAGCGCGATCCGCCGCGTGCTGGATGCCGGCCGGGTGGGCGAAACCTACAACGTGGGCGGCAACGCCGAGCGCGAGAACATCGCCGTGGTGAAGACCATCTGCGCCCTGCTCGACGCACGCCGGCCGCTGGCCGACGGTCGCGCGCGCGAGTCGCTGATCACCTACGTCAAGGACCGCCCCGGCCACGACCGCCGCTACGCGATCGACTCCAGCAAGCTGCAGGCCGAACTGGGCTGGAAGCCGTCGCAGACCTTCGAAACCGGCATCGCGCAGACGGTGGACTGGTACCTGGCGCAGCAGCCGTGGGTGCAGCGCGTGCTCGACGGCAGCTACCGCATGGAGCGACTCGGCTCATGAAAGCCGAAAACAGAAAGGACGGGCTCATGAGCAGCACGCAGAAAGGCATCATCCTCGCCGGCGGTTCCGGCACCCGGCTGCACCCGATCACCCGCGCAGTCAGCAAGCAGCTGCTGCCGGTGTACGACAAGCCGATGATCTACTACCCGCTGGCCACGCTGATGCTGGCCGGCATCCGCGAGGTGCTGGTGATCAATACCCCGCATGAGCAGGACATGTTCCAGCGCCTGCTCGGCGACGGCTCGCAGTGGGGCATCGACATCCGCTACGCGGTGCAGCCCTCGCCCGACGGGCTGGCGCAGGCGTTCACCATCGGCCGCGACTTCGTCGACGGCCAGCCCAGCTGCCTGGTGCTGGGCGACAATATTTTCTACGGCCACGGCTTCACCGAGCGCCTCAAGCGCGCCGCCGCGCGTGAGCACGGCGCCACCGTGTTCGGCTACTGGGTGAGAGACCCCGAGCGCTACGGTGTGGCCGAATTCGACGCCGCCGGCAAGGTGATCGGGCTGGAAGAAAAGCCGGCCCAACCGAAGTCGAACTACGCGGTCACCGGCCTGTACTTCTACGATGGCCGCGTGTGCGACTACGCCGCCTCGCTGAAGCCCTCGGCCCGCGGCGAGCTGGAGATCACCGATCTCAACCGCTGCTACCTCGACGACAACTCGCTGCACCTGGAACAGCTAGGCCGCGGCTTCGCCTGGCTCGACACCGGCACCCACGAGTCGCTGATGGAGGCGGGCAACTACATCGAGACGATCGAGAACCGGCAAGGCCTCAAGGTGTGCTGCCCGGAAGAAATCGCCTACGTCAACGGCTGGATCGACACCGGGCAATTGCTGGCGCTGGCCGCCCCACTGGCCAAGACCGGCTACGGCCAATACCTGCAACAGCTGACCCGGCATGGCCACGTGCGATGAAAGTGATCGAAACCACGCTGCCCGGCGCCCTGATCCTCGAACCGCAAGTGTTCGGCGACGCCCGCGGCTTCTTCTACGAGAGCTACAACAAGGCCAAATGGATCGAGGCCGGCATCGACGTCAACTTCGTGCAGTCCAATGTCTCGCGCTCGGCCCGCGGCGTGCTGCGCGGCCTGCACTACCAGTGGCCGAACCCGCAGGGCAAGCTGGTCAGCGTGCTCGAAGGCGAGGTCTACGACGTGGCGGTGGACATCCGTCGCGGCTCGCCCACGTTCGGGCAGTCGGTAGGCGTGATGCTGACTGCCGACAACCATCGCCACTTCTGGGTGCCGGAAGGTTTCGCACACGGTTTCTGCGTGCTGTCGGAGTTTGCCACCTTCACCTACCAGTGCACCGCGCTGTACGACCCGAAAGCCGACGCCGGCATCCGCTGGAACGATGCCGCGCTCGGCATCGACTGGCCGCTGAGCGAGCCGCTGCTGTCGGACAAGGACGGCAGGACGCCGCTGCTCGAGGACGTTCCGCCCGAGCGGCTGCCGATGTACGAAGCCTAGGCTTTTTTTGCTCGTCATCCCTGCGCAGGCAGGGATCCAGCGACTGCCGTCCGGCCATGCCAGGACACTGGGTGACCAGCCCTTCGGCTGTTGAAAAGCCCCTCCGCTTGCGCGGGGATGACGATGATGGTGGAGGTGGACATGAAGACCCTATTGCTCGGCGCCAACGGCCAGCTCGGTCGCACGTTTCTTGAGCACGGCGGCCTCGCCACCCGCGGCGAACTGACCGTCGCCACCCGCGACGGCGCACTCACGCACGGCGGCCATGGCGAGACCGCCGACCTGTCGATCCCCGAATCGCTGCCCGCCCTGCTCGACCGCGTGCGGCCGGACGTGATCGTCAACGCCGCCGCGTACACCGCGGTCGACCGCGCCGAGCAGGAAGAAACGCTGGCCACCCGCGTCAACGGCGAGGCGGTCGGCGTACTCGGCCGCTGGGCGGCGGCGCACGGCGCGCTGCTGATCCACTACTCGACCGACTACGTGTTCGACGGCAGTCAGTCGCAGCCGTACGCGGTCGACGCGCCGACCGGCCCCCTCGGCGCCTACGGCCGCAGCAAGCTGGCCGGCGAGCAGGCGCTGCGCGGCAGCGGCGCCGACCACCTGACGTTGCGCACCGCCTGGGTCTACGCCGCGCACGGCCACAACTTCCTGCGCACCATGCTGCGCCTGGGCGCCGAGCGCGACGAGCTGCGGGTGGTGTCCGACCAGCACGGCGCGCCCACCGACACCGGGCTGATCGTGGACGGCACCCTCGCCGCCCTCGACCGCTGGCTGCGGTCCGACAGCGCGCAGCGCCGCGAACTGGCCGGCACGCATCACCTGGTCGCCAGCGGCGCCACCAGCTGGCATGGCTTCGCCAGCGCGATCTTCGAACAGGCCGCGGCACTGGGCGTGCTTGCCCGGCCGCCGCGAGTGGTTCCGATCAGCAGTGCCGAATTCCCCACGCCGGCCGTGCGCCCCGCCTGGTCGTTGCTGGATAATGGCGGCTTCCGGCAGCATTTCGATTTTCCGCTGCCCGACTGGCAGCACGGCCTGCACGACGTGATGCGCCGGCTTGCCGCATCCGGGCACTGAACAAGGACCCAGCCATGTTGATCCCTCTCATCCTCAGTGGCGGCAGCGGCACCCGGCTGTGGCCGGTATCGCGCAAGAACCTGCCCAAGCAGTTCCTGGCACTGGCCGGCAAGGGCACGCTGTTCCAGCAGACCGTCGCGCGCGCCCGGCAGCTGCCGCACGTCGCCGCGCCGATCGTGGTGGCCAGCGAAGACCACCGTTTTCTCGCCGCCGACCAGTTGCTGGAAGCGGGCATCGAAGACGCCTCCATCGTGCTGGAGCCGCTGGCGCGCAATACCGCGCCGGCGATCGCGCTGGGCGCACTGCAGGCGCTGCAGCGCGACGCCGACGCCGTGCTGCTGGTGCTGCCGGCCGATCACCTGATCGGCGATACCGCCGCCTTCGTCGAAGCGGTACGGCAGGCGCTGCCGCTGGCCGCGCAGGGCTGGCTGGTGACGTTCGGCATCCGCCCGGATCGCCCGGAGACCGGCTTCGGCTACATCCGCCGCGCCGAGGCGATCGACGGCCACGGTTTTCGCGTGGAGCAGTTCGTCGAGAAGCCCGACCTGGCCACCGCCGAGTCGTACCTCGCCGACGGCGGCTACGACTGGAACTCCGGCATGTTCCTGTTCAAGGCTTCGCGCTACCTGGAGGAGCTGGCCGCGCACGCGCCGGCGATGCTTGCCGCCGTGCGCGAGGCGCACGCGAAGGCCTCGACCGACCTCGACTTCGTGCGCATCGACCACGACGCGTTCGCGCTGGTGCCGGACAAGTCGATCGACTACGCGGTGATGGAAAAGACCCAGCGCGCCGCGGTGATCCCGGTCAGCTGCGCGTGGAGCGACATCGGCTCGTGGTCGGCGCTGTGGCTGACCGGCGACAAGGACGCCGACGGCAACCTGTGCGAAGGCGACACCATGCCGGTGGACACGCGCAACTCGCTGCTGCGCTCGCACGATCGCCACCTGCTCGCCACCGTCGGCGTCGACGACCTGATCGTGGTGACCACGCCGGACGCAACCCTGGTGGCGCACCGCGACGCCGCGCAGGACGTGAAGAAGATCGTCGAGCGGCTGAAGGCCGCCGGCCGCAGCGAGCATTCGCTGCACCGCGTGGTGTACCGGCCGTGGGGCAGCTACGACTCGCTGGAGGAAGGCGAGCGCTTTCAGGTCAAGCGCATCGTGGTCAAGCCCGGTGCCAGCCTGAGCCTGCAGAAGCACCACCACCGCGCGGAACACTGGGTCGTGGTTTCCGGCACCGCCGAGGTCACCTGCGACGACAAGGTGTTCCTGCTCAGCGAGAACCAGAGCACCTACATCCCGCTCGGCAGCAGGCACCGACTGCGCAACCCCGGCAAACTGCCACTGGAACTGATCGAGGTGCAGTCCGGCAGCTACCTGGGCGAAGACGACATCGTGCGCTACGACGACGTCTACGGCCGCGCCTGATCGCGGAAAACCCTATTCCACCGTCACCGACTTGGCCAGGTTGCGCGGCTGGTCGACGTCGGTGCCGCGCAGCACGGCGACGTGGTAGGCGAGCAGTTGCAGCGGCACGGTGAACACAGCGGGGGCGATGAAGCTGCCGCCGGATTCCACCCGCAGCATGACGCCGTGGTCGGCCATGTCGCCCATGCCGGCGGCGCCGTCGGCAAACACGATCAGGCGGCCGCCGCGGGCGCGCACTTCCTGCAAGTTGGATTTCAGCTTGTCCAGCAGCGGGCCGTTCGGCGCCACCGCGACCACCGGCATCTTCTCGTCGACCAGGGCCAGCGGGCCGTGCTTGAGTTCGCCGGCCGGGTACGCCTCGGCGTGGATGTAGGAGATTTCCTTGAGCTTCAGCGCGCCTTCCAGCGCCACCGGGTACTGCGCGCCGCGGCCGAGGAACAGCGCATGCTGGCGCTGGATGAACTCGCCGGCCAGCTCGATGATCGCCGGCTCCAGCTGCAGCGCGTCTTCGATCGCGCGCGGCAGGTGCTGCAGCTCGGCGCACAGGGCGATGTAACGGTCGGGGTCGAGGCCGTGGCGGCGGGCCAGTTCCAGCGAAAGCAGGGCGAGCCCGGCCAGCTGGGTGGTGAACGCCTTGGTCGAGGCCACGCCGATTTCCGGGCCGGCGCGGGTCATCAGCTTCAGGTCCGCCTCGCGCACCAGCGAGGACTCGGGCGAATTGCAGATCACCAGGGTGCCGAGGTAGCCGCGGCGGCGCGATTCGCGCAGCGCGGCCAGGGTGTCGGCGGTTTCGCCGGACTGCGAGATCGCCACGAACAGCGTGCCTTCGGGCACCACCGTCTCGCGGTAGCGGTATTCGCTGGCCACTTCCACGCTGACCGGCAGGCGGGCGAATTCCTCGATCCAGTATTTCGCGACCAGGCCGGCGTGGTAGCTGGTGCCGCAGGCGATGATGTGCAGGCCGCGGGTGGCCTGCAGCAGCGCGTCGCTGTCGACGCCGAAGGTGTTCGGCAGCACGCCGTGCGGGCCCAGGCGCGCCTCCAGCGTGCTGGCCACCGCGTGCGGCTGCTCGAAGATTTCCTTCTGCATGTAGTGGCGGTACTCGCCGCGCTCGACCGCGTCGGTGGACAGCTCGCTCTCGTGCACGGCGCGCGCGGCCGGCGCGCCGTCGAGGCCGCACACCTGCACGCTGTCGCGGGTGATCTCGACCACGTCGCCTTCGTCGAGGTACAGCATCCGATGGGTGACCTGGATCAGCGCCTGCGCATCGGAACCGAGGAAGTTCTCGCCGATGCCGAGGCCGACCAGCAGCGGTGCGCCGCGGCGCGCGCCGACCACGCGGCCGGGTGCGTCGCGGCTGAGCACCGCGATCGCATAGGCGCCTTCCAGTTCGCGCACGGTGGCCAGCACCGCCTCGCGCAGGTCCAGGCCCTGGTCGAGGTGGCGGTCGATCAGCGCGGCCATCACCTCGGTGTCGGTGTCGGAGGTGAACACGTGGCCGCCCGCCTGCAGCTCGGCGCGCAGGCGGGCGTGGTTCTCGATGATGCCGTTGTGCACGATGGCCACGCGGCCGGCGATGTGCGGGTGCGCGTTCGCCTCGTTCGGCACGCCGTGCGTGGCCCAGCGGGTATGCGC
>NZ_JAHFVL010000004.1 GCF_018599185.1 Rhodanobacter sp. LX-99
CTTTGCCATGCAAGAGTAGGTCACCGCCAGGGGCTTTATCCTTAGAAGGCCTCCCCATCCGGGGAGGCCTTCGTCTTTTTGGCGTTTGCCGCGGCGATCGCCGATCGCCGGCTCACACGGCTCTCCGCCTCGCCCGGCGGCAAGCGCATCGATGTGCATTGCACATGAGCGGGTGATGTACGTCGATCGCCCCATGCACGGCCTGTTGCTACTCTTTGCCGACAGGTTCGTGCGAAGGGAAGTGCCGTGGCGCAACGTTACGTATTGGCGATAGATCAGGGCACGACCAGCTCGCGCGCAATGCTGTTCGATCGAGCCGGTGCCGTGGCCGGCTCGGCGCAACGCGAGTTCCGCCAGATTTTTCCACAGCCGGGCTGGGTGGAGCACGATCCGCAGGAGATCCTGGCCAGCGTGCTGGCGACGGTCGCCGATGTGCTGGCCGCGGCACAAGTCGATGTCGGCGAATTGGCCGGCATCGGCATCACCAACCAGCGTGAAACCACGGTGGTGTGGGATCGGCACACCGGCCTGCCGGTCTACAACGCCATCGTCTGGCAGTCGCGGCAGAGCGTGGCGATCTGCGAGAGGCTGGAGGCGGACGGCTATGCCTCGCTGGTGCGCGAAAAGACCGGGTTGCTGATCGACGCGTACTTTTCAGGCAGCAAGATCCGCTGGGTCCTCGATCATGTCGATGGCGTTCGCGCCCGCGCGGAGCGCGGCGACCTGTTGTTCGGCACGATCGACAGCTGGCTGATCTGGAATCTCAGCGGCGGCAGGCTGCACGTCACCGACGTCAGCAATGCCGCGCGTACGCTGTTGTTCGACATCCATGCGCGCCAGTGGGACGACGAGCTGCTGCGCATGCTGGGTATTCCGCGCAGCATGTTGCCGGAAGTGCGTTCGTGCAGCGAGATCTATGGGCACACTATGGCCTTGCCTGGACTGCCAGCGGGCGTACCGATCAGCGGCGTGGCCGGCGACCAGCAGGCGGCACTGTTCGGCCAGGCCTGTTTCGAGCCCGGCATGGCCAAGAATACCTACGGCACGGGTTGCTTCATGCTGATGCACACCGGAACCCAGGCCGTGCCATCGCGTCACGGACTGTTGACCACGATCGCGTGGGAGCTGGATGGCGTCGTCGAGTACGCACTGGAAGGCAGTATCTTCGTCGCCGGCTCGGTGGTGCAGTGGTTGCGCGATGGCTTGTTGATGCTGCAGCACGCCAGCGATTCGCAGGCCTGTGCGGAGAGCGTGGATTCGAGCGAAGGCGTGTACCTGGTACCGGCTTTCGTCGGGCTGGGTGCGCCGTACTGGCGCAGCGACGTGCGCGGCGCGATGTTCGGGTTGTCGCGCGGCACCCGCAAGGAACACGTGGTGCGCGCCGCACTGGAGTCGATGGCCTACCAGTCGCGCGACGTACTGGCTGCGATGGAGGCGGACGCTGGTATCCAGCTGAAGGAATTGCGTGCGGACGGCGGCGCGATCGCCAACGACTTCATGGCGCAGTTCCAGAGCGATATGCTGGGTGTACCGGTACTGCGCCCGCGAGTCGCCGAGACCACCGCACTGGGCGCGGCTTATCTGGCAGGCCTGGCCGTGGGTTTCTGGGAGAGTCGCGAGCAGATCGCGGCGCTGTGGCAGATGGACCGGTGCTTCCGGCCCGTCATGGAAGAGTCCTGCCGCGAGCGGCTGTACCGCGGCTGGCAGGATGCGGTGAACGCCACCATCGGTTTTCGCGTCGACTGAAAACGGGCGGAGCCCGGATCGTGCCGCGCGAGCTTCGCGATCAAGCTGCGATCAGTCCAGCGCGTAACCGAACTGGTCGAGGAACTCCGCGGCGAATTCGGTGTAACTGAAGCGCTGGTTCTGCGTGCCGGGATGCTCCACCTTCAGCGCGCCCATCAGCGAAGCCATGCGACCGATCGTGGGCCAGTCCTTCTTGCGCATGATGCCGAAGATCAGGCCGGCCCGGTAAGCGTCGCCGCAGCCGGTCGGGTCCACGATCTGGCGCTCGCGCGCCGGCGGGATGTTGTGGGTATCGCTGCCGACGTGGATGAGCGAGCCGCGCGGGCCCTGGGTCACGATGTACGCGGTCACCCTTCCGGCGATTTCGGCGGCGCTCCAGCCGGTGCGGGCCTGCAGCAGCTGCGACTCGTAGTCGTTGACGATCACGTAGGTCGACTTGCCGATCATCGAGCGGAACTCGTCGCCGCTGAACAATGGCATCGCCTGGCCTGGGTCGAAGATGAACGGCACGCCGCGCGTGGCGAATTCTTCGACGTGCTGCAGCATCGCCTCGCGGCCGTCGGGTGCGACGATTGCGAAGTCGATGTGCGGGATGTCGCGCACGTGGTTCTCCTGCGCGCTGGACATCGCGCCGGGGTGGAAGGCAGTGATCTGGTTGTTGTCCAGGTCGGTGGTGATGAAGCACTGCGGGGTGAACTGGTCGTCGAATTCGCGCACGCAGTCGAGCCGGATGCCGCATTGTTCCATGTGCTTGCGGTACGGCCCGAAATCCTGGCCCACGGCGGCCACCGGCAACGGGTCGCCGCCGAGCAGCTTGAGGTTGTAGGCGATGTTGCCGGCGCAGCCGCCGAACTCGCGGCGCATCCGCGGCACCAGGAACGACACATTCAAGATGTGCATCTGGTCGGGCAGGATGTGATTCTTGAACTGGTCCTGGAACACCATGATGGTGTCGTAGGCCAGCGATCCGCAGATGACGGCAGACATGTGTGCGGGAGTCCCCGGGTAAGGTGTGGAAAGACCGCGCTGCCGCGGTCGGCCGAGTGCCGAGCCGGCCGGCTTTCGGCCAAAGGCTGGAATCGTACCGCTATCCGTCCTCGTTGGCGACTTTTTACCGGAGGCTTCAGCTCATTTCGAGACGCAGAAAGTGTGCTTATCGTCGTGTTGTAAAAGGGTTTCTTAACGTTATTATCCTTGCGCATGCGAGCCACGCTGACTAGACTGGCGAGCTTACTTTTTAGCCAGGCCGGACCACGGCGGACTCATGTTCAAGAAGTTTCGCGGGATCTTCTCCAACGACATCTCCATCGACCTCGGCACGGCCAACACGCTGATCTATGTGCGTGGTCAGGGCATCGTGTTGAACGAACCCTCGGTGGTGGCGATTCGCCAGGATCGCGGCCCCGGCGGCCCGCGCACGATCGCGGCGGTCGGCGGCGACGCCAAGCGCATGCTCGGCCGCACGCCGGGCAACATCGCCACCGTGCGGCCGATGAAGGACGGCGTGATCGCCGACTTCACCATGACCGAGGCGATGCTGCAGCACTTCATCAAGCAGGTGCACAAGTCGCGCTTCCTGCGCCCGAGCCCGCGCGTGCTGGTCTGCGTGCCGTGCGGTTCGACCCAGGTCGAGCGTCGCGCGATCAAGGAATCGGCCGAAGGCGCCGGTGCGCGCGACGTGTTCCTGATCGAGGAGCCGATGGCCGCGGCGATCGGCGCCGGCATTCCGGTGCACGAGGCACGCGGCGCGATGGTGCTGGACATCGGCGGCGGCACCTCGGAAGTGGCGGTGATCTCGCTCAACGGCATCGTCTACTCGCAGTCGGTGCGCGTCGGTGGCGACCGCTTCGACGAGGCGATCATCAACTACGTGCGGCGCAACCACGGCACCCTGATCGGCGAATCCACCGCCGAGCGGATCAAGCTGCAGATCGGCTGCGCGTTCCCGCAGGGCGAGGTCAAGGAGATCGAGATCTCCGGGCGCAACCTCGCTGAGGGCGTGCCGCGCATGTTCACGATCAACTCCAACGAGATCCTCGAAGCGCTGCACGAGCCGCTCGCCGGCATCGTGGCGGCGGTCAAGTCGGCGCTGGAGCAGACTCCGCCGGAACTGTGTTCCGACGTCGCCGAGCGCGGTATCGTGCTCACCGGCGGCGGCGCGTTGCTGCGCGACCTGGACCGCCTGATCTCCGAGGAGACCGGCCTGCACGTGCAGGTGGCGGACGACCCGCTCACCTGCGTGGCGCGTGGCGGCGGCAAGGCGCTGGAGCTGATCGATCAGCACGGCAGCGACTTCTTCGCACCCGAATAAGCCGAGAGCCTGCTCGTGGCCTTCGAGTGCCCCGCGTTGCCATTGAGTGGCCGTCAGGTGGCAGAGCGTGGCGCGGGCCTGGCTGGCTGGCAGGCCAAGCTGTGCGCCGCCGCATGGCGGCCACTCAATAGCAACCCGCGGGGCCGGGTCTGTTTGCGCGCATGCCGGCGTCATCACTCGGTCGTGGACGGACGTCCACTCCTTCGTTCTTCCTTGGCCTGCGCGCAAACAGCTCCCGGCGCGAGGCACTCGAAGACCATGAGCAGGCTCTAGCCATGGCGCGCACGCGCGATGAGTCCTCGCCGCTGTTCGCCGGCAATGCTGCCGGCACGCTGCGGCTGATCGTCTATCTCGCGCTGGCCGTGGTGCTGATGGTGCTCGACCATCGCAACGGATGGCTGTGGCGTCTGCGCTACACGGCGGCGGCCGTGGTCGAGCCGGTGTACCGGCTGGCCGGGCTGCCGGCGGTGGGCGTGCGCACCATGAGCGTGGCCTTTGCCGACCGCCAGCGGCTGACCGAGCAGAACCAGCGCCTGCGCGAGGACCTGCTGCTGGCCAACGCCAAGTTGAACCGGATGGCGGCCGTCGCCGAACAGAACCAGCGCCTGAAGGAATTGCTCGACACCCAGCACAGCCTCGAGCTGAACGTGCAGCTTGCGCGCGTGATCGGCGTGGACCTGGGCGCCTACCGCTACCAGCTCACCCTGAACATGGGGGCGCGCGACGGGGTCAGGCCGGGCCAGCCGGTGATCGACGCGCATGGCGTGATGGGCCAGGTGAAGGAGGTGCTGCCGACCACCTCGGTGGTGATGCTGATCACCGATCCGGCGCATGCGATCCCGGTGGTGATCGAGCGTACCGGCCTGCGCACCGTGGCCTATGGTTCGCGCGACGGCGACCAGCTCGCCCTTCCGGACATTCCGCTGGCGGCCGACGTGCGTGCGGGCGACAAGCTGCTCACCTCGGGCCTCGGCGGACGCTTCCCGCCGGGCTTTCCGGTCGGCGAGGTGCGCTCGGTGGCGCCGGCGGCGACCGGCATGTTCCTGGTGGCGATGGCGCAGCCGTCGGCCGACCTCGACCGCAGCGAGGACGTGCTGCTGCTGCACGACCAGGCCGAGCCGGACGGACCTCCCGCGCCGGTGACGCCGATGGGGCCGCCGAGCGATCTCGCGCCGACGGGCGCAGCCTCGGCCGCCCCGCCGGCAACCAGCGGGGCGCTGCGATGAACAAGCAGCGCCTGAGCCTGTGGTGGTTCGTCGGCACGCTGGTGTTCGCGCTGCTGTCGATGCTGGTGCCGTTGCCCGGCGTGCTGGAGCCGTTCAAGCCGTACTGGCCGGCGCTGTTCCTGCTGTACTGGTCGCTGGAATCGGAGGATCGGGTCACCCTGGGGCTGGCCTTCATAGTGGGCCTGGTGGCGGATCTGCTCAACGGCATGGTGCTGGGCGAGCAGGCCCTGCGTCTGTGCGCGCTGGTCTTCATCGCGCTGCGTTTTCGCTCGCGGCTGCGCTTTTTCCCGATGTGGCAGCAGGCACTGGCGGTGCTGGCGCTGCTGCTGAACGACCGCATCCTGCTGCTGATCGTACGCATGCTGGCCGGTGCGTCGCTGCCGCCGGCGAGCTGGTGGATCTCGCCGTTCGTCGGCGCCGCGCTGTGGCCGTTCCTGTTCCTGTTGCTCGACGACTTGCGCGCGCGTCTGCGGATTCAATGAGACATGAACCAGTGACATGAAGCTCCGGCGTTCGATCAAGGATCCCCACGGCGAAAGCCTCCTGTTCCGGCGCCGCGCGCTGGCCGGCTTCGTGCTGATCGTGCTGTGCCTGTGCCTGTTGCTGAGCCGCTTCGTGTTCCTGCAGGTGATGCGTCACGACGAGTTCGTCACCCGCTCGCAGGCCAACCGGGTCAAGCCGCGCGCGATCCCGCCGGCACGCGGGCTGATCTACGACCGCAACGGCGTGCTGCTGGCCGACAACGTGCCGGCGTTCCGGCTGGAAGTGGTGCCGGAGCAGATCAAGGACATGCCGGCGCTGCTGGCGCAGCTGGGCCAGGTGGTGCCGCTGGATCGGGACGACCTGGACGCGTTTCGCAAGCAGCTCAAGCAGAGCCGGCGCTTCGAGAGCGTGCCGTTGAAGATGCACCTGACCGAGGACGAGATCGCGCGCTTCGCGGTGAACCGCTGGCGCTTTCCCGGCGTGGACGTGGTGCCCTACCTGACCCGGCGCTACCCGCTGGGCGGGATGTTCGCGCACGTGGTGGGCTACGTCGGGCGCATCGATGCGGACGATCTGGAGCGGCTCGACCCCAAGCGCTACCAGGGCACCAGCCACGTCGGCCGCAGCGGCGTCGAGCGTTCCTACGAAAATATCCTGCATGGCACGCCGGGTTACGAACTGCTGGAGGTGAATGCCGACGGGCGCACCCAGCGCGTGCTGGAAACGCATGCGCCGACGCCGGGCAAGAACCTGTATCTGAGCCTTGACGTGCGCCTGCAGAAGGCCGCCGAGGCGGCGTTCGACGGCCGTCCCGGTGCGGCCGTGGCGATCGACCCGCGCAACGGCCAGGTGCTGGCGATGGTCAGCGTGCCCACGTTCGACCCCAACCTGTTCGTCAACGGCATCAGCCAGGCCGACTACAGCACGCTGACCAACGATCCCGACAAGCCGCTGTACAACCGCGCACTGCGCGGCGTGTATCCGCCCGGTTCCACGGTGAAGCCGCTGGTCGGCCTGGCCGGACTGGAGACCGGCATGCGCACGCCGCAGGACAGCGTGGTTTCCACCGGCGTGTTCTACATTCCGGGGCAGCAGCGCGGCTATCGCGACGACCAGCGCGGCGGCGTGGGGCGGGTCGACCTGGTCGGCGCGATCGAGCAGTCGGTGAACACCTATTTCTACAAGCTTGCGCTGGACATGGGCATCGACCGGTTCAGCGAGTACATGGGCAAGTTCGGTTTCGGCCGGCCGACCGGGATCGACCTGATCGGCGAATCGTCCGGCGTGCTGCCCTCGCGCGAGTGGAAGGCGGCGAACTACAAGCAGCCGTGGTATCCGGGCGAGACGGTGATCGCCGGCATCGGCCAGGGATTCTGGGCGGTGACGCCGCTGCAGCTGAGCCATGCGATCGCCACCTTCGCCGGGCATGGCGTGCCGTATGCGCCGCGCCTGGTGATGGCCACCCAGGGCGGCGTCAACGCGAAGCCGCAGCCGTTGGCCAATCCGCCGAGCGGGCCCTCGGTGATCCGCAACCCGGCCGACTGGGACGTGGTGAACCAGGGCATGCAGCAGGTGATCTACGGCGCCAAGGGCACCGGTCGCCAGCTTGGCATCGGCTTTCCGTATCTGATGGCCGGCAAGAGCGGCACCGCCGAGCGCTTCTCACGCCGTTCCGAGGCCTACGACACGAACCGCAGCACGGAGTACCTGGCCACCCGCCATCGCGCCTGGTTCGTTGCCTACGCGCCGGCCGACAACCCGCAGATCGCGGTGGCGGCGATCCTGGAATCCGGCGCCTGGGGCGCCTCGGCGGCCGGACCGATCGTGCGCACGATCCTCGATACCTGGCTGGCCGGGCACGATGGCGTGATCGCGGACGCGAAGCGCCTGCCGGTGTCGGCCGCGCCGTTGCCGCCGGCCGCGAGCATGCCGCCCGATGCCGGCGCGGAAGACGTCGAGCCGGTCGAAGACCTGCCGGCGCAGGCCACGACGACGGGAGGTACGCCATGATCGAGGCGCTGTACGCGCGTGCGCGCCGCTTCCTGCGCCGCATCCTTACCCGGCCGCGGATCGACCTGCCGCTGGCGTTCGGCCTGTTCGTGCTGGCGTTGACCGGACTGGCCACGCTGTACAGCGCGGGCGACGGCAGCCTGGCGCTGGTCGGCGGCCAGGCTGGCCGCTTCATGCTGGGCGGCGCACTGCTGCTGCTGGTATCGCGCATCCCGCCGGCGGTGCTGCGCGGCTGGACGCCCTGGCTGTACGCCGGCAGCACCGCGCTGCTGGTGGTGGTGGCGATCCTGGGCGAGGGGCGCGGTTCGATCCGCTGGCTGGACCTGGGCGTGATGCGCTTCCAGCCGTCCGAACTGCTCAAGCTGACCATGCCGATGATGGTGGCCTGGTACCTGCACCCGCGCCAGCTGCCGCCGAGCTGGAAGGACATCGCGGTGGTCGGCGTGCTGATCGCGATCCCGGCCGGCCTGATCGCCGAGCAGCCGGACCTGGGCACCGCCGTGCTGGTGGCCACGGCCGGCGCGTTCGCGCTGTTCCTGTCCGGCATGGCGTGGTGGCGCATCGGCCTGCTGGTCGGCGCGGTCGCCGGCATGGTCCCGGTCGGCTGGCATTTCCTGCACCAGTACCAGCGCGACCGCGTGCTGACCCTGCTCAATCCCGAGTCCGATCCGCTCGGCAACGGCTGGCACATCATCCAGTCGCAGATCGCGGTGGGCTCCGGCGGCATCTTCGGCAAGGGCTGGCAGCACAGCACGCAGTCGCGGCTGGATTTCCTGCCCGAGCACACCACCGACTTCATCTTCGCGGTGTTCTCCGAGGAGTTCGGCCTGGTCGGCGTGGCCGCGCTGATCGCGCTGTACGCGTTCATCATCGGCCGCTGCCTGTGGATCGCGATGGATGCGCGCGACACCTATTCGCGCCTGCTCGCCGGCGCGATCGGCATGAGCTTCTTCGTCTACGTGTTCGTCAACGGCGGCATGGTCGCCGGCATGCTGCCGGTGGTCGGCGTGCCGCTGCCGCTGATCAGCTACGGCGGTACGTCGGCGGTGTCGCTGCTGACCGGTTTCGGCGTGCTGATGTCGATCCACGCCAATCGCAAGATGCACATCTGAACATGGCCGGCGCATCGGCATCACGGTGCCCGAGGTTGCGCACGCGTGCGTGTTAGGCTTTCGACGACATCGTTATTCTGTGAGCGAAGCCACAACATGACAGCCACGCCTGCGCCGCACCCGGCCCGTTTCCTCGCCATCCCGAGCCTGCTGTGCATCGGCCTGCTGTGGATGGGCGCGCTGACCCCGGCCCTGGCGGCGACCCACCCTGGCCAGGCCGAACTGGTACGCGAGGTGGCGCGCGAGACCGGCAAGAGCCCGCAGGCGCTGAACGCGCTGCTCGACGGCGCGAAGATGCAGCAGAGCATTCTCGATGCGATCAGCCGCCCGGCCGAGGCGAAGCCGTGGAAGGATTACCGGCCGATCTTCCTGACCGACCAGCGCGTCGACGACGGCGTCGCGTTCTATCGCGAGCACCGCGCGCTGCTGGAGCAGATAGGCAGGCAGTACGGCGTGGCGCCGCAGTACATCGTGGCGATCGTCGGCGTGGAGACCAGCTACGGCCGCAACACCGGCAAGTACAAGGTGCTCGACGCCCTGGTCACGCTGGGCCTGTACTACCCGCCGCGGGCGAAGTTCTTCCGCGAGCAGCTGAAGGAATTGCTGAGCATGCCGAGCAACCACCTGGCCGGGCCGATCGACACGCTCACCGGCTCGTACGCCGGCGCCCAGGGCTGGGGCCAGTTCATGCCCACCAGCATCCGCGATTTCGCGGTGGACGCGGACCAGGATGGCCATATCGACCTGCAGAACTCGCTGCCGGACATCTTCGCCAGCGTGGCGAACTACTTCGTGCAGCACGGCTGGGTCAGCGGCGGTCCGGTGGCGGCGCGGGCGCAGCCGGACGGCGCGGCGCAGCAGGTCGCGGTGAAGGACGCCACGCCGCAATGGCCGCTGGAGCAGTTCGAAGCCTGGGGCTACGCGCCGCTGCAGCCGCTGTCGCCGGCCGAACCCACCAGCCTGCAGACGCTGGAAGGGCCGAACGGGCCGGAATACTGGTTTACCTTCCAGAACTTCTACGTGATCACCCGCTACAACCGCAGCCCGCTGTACGCGATGGCGGTCGACCAGCTGGCGCAGGCGATTGCCGCCGGCGTGGGCCAGGCGGAAGTCGCACGATGAGGGCGGCGCGTGCGGCGACAGCGCTGGTGGCGGTCCTGCTGCTGGCCGGTTGCGGCAGCCACCGGACGAAACCCTCGCAGGGCGGCGGCAGCCGGCAGGATCATGCGCGGGGCCAGGCCTCCGCCGGCGGCAGCGACCGTTTTCGCGACGACCTCAGCAAGCCGCAGGGCAGCCGCTATCGCGATGGCGAGGACAGCGTGCCGCCGCCGCTCGACGTCAGCAAGCTGGTCGAGCCGGTGCCGAAGGCGGAGCCGCGTTCGCTGTACGGCAACAAGTCGCCCTACACCGTGCGCGGGCAGACCTATCGCGTGCTGCCCAGCGCGCGAGGCTACGACGAACGCGGCATCGCCTCGTTCTACGGCAACAAGTTCCACGGCTACAAGACCTCCAGCCTGGAGACCTACGACATGTACGCGTTCAGCGCGGCCAGCACCACGTTGCCGCTGCCCAGTTACGCGCGCGTCACCAACCTGGAGAACGGCAAGAGCGTGATCGTGCGGGTCAACGATCGCGGCCCGTTCCACGACAACCGGCTGATCGACCTGTCCTACGCCGCCGCGGTGAAGATCGGCATCTGGCCCAAGGGCACCGGTTTGGTCGAGGTGCGCGGGATCGACCCCGGGCAGCCGCTGCAGGAACTGCCGCCGCCGACCGTGGTCACAAGCGGACACCCCGGGATCTACCTGCAGGTGGGCGCGTTCGCCGACGCGGACAACGCCGACCGGCTGGCCCAGCGCCTGCGCCGGGCCAACCTCGGAGCGGTGCAGGTGAGCGAGGCCATGATCAACGGCCAGCGGGTCCGCCGCGTGCGGATCGGGCCGCTGGCCAGCGTGGATCGCGCCGACCAGGTCACTGCCCGGATCGAGGGCATGGGTCTGCCGCGGCCCCAGGTCGCGGTAGACTGAGCAGGATTTGCGCAGCTTTTTCCCATCATGTCGGCACCTGTCGCGCCGATATCCAGAAACCGGACTGAACAACACGATGAATTTTTTCCGCCGCACCCTGATCCCGTTCGCCGCCGTCCTGCTGGTCGGTGTTGCCGTTGCCCAGACGCCGCCGCGCCCGTCGCCGGTCCCGCGTCCGGTGGTGCCGGACGCGCCGGTGCCGCCGCCGCCGGACGTCGACGGCAAGAGCTGGGTGCTGATGGATTACGCCACCGGGCAGATCCTCGCCAGCAAGGAACCGGACCTGCGGGTGGAGCCGGCCTCGATCACCAAGGTGATGACCGACTACGTGGTCTCGGCCGAGGTCGCCAACGGCAAGGTGCACATGACCGACCCGGTCACCATCAGCGAGAACGCCTGGCGCGGCGGCGGCGCCGGCACCGACGGTTCCACCAGCTTCCTCAAGCTGAACAGCCAGGTGCCGCTGAAGGACCTGCTGTACGGCATGATCATCCAGTCCGGCAACGACGCCGCGATCGCGCTGGCTGAGCACACCGCCGGTTCCGAGCAGGCCTTCGCTGGCCTGATGAACGCCTACGCCAAGCAGCTCGGCATGGTCAACTCGAACTTCCAGAACGCCTCCGGCTACCCGATCGCGGACCACTACACCACCGCGCACGACATCGCGATCCTGTCGCGCGCGCTGATCCACGATTTTCCGGATGACTATGCGATCTCCGCGATCAAGGAGTTCGAGTGGAACGGGATCAAGCAGCACAACCGCAACACCCTGCTGTGGCGCGACCCCAGCGTGGACGGCATCAAGACCGGCCACACCTCCGGCGCCGGCTACTGCCTGGCCGCCTCGGCCAAGCAGGGCGAGTCGCGCATGATCGCGATCGTGATGGGCGCCAGCAGCGAGAAGGCGCGCGCCGATTCGGCAATGGCCCTGCTCAACTACGGCTTCCGCTTCTACGAGACGCACAAGCTGTACGACGCCAGCAAGCCGCTGGCCACGCCGCGGTTGTGGAAGGGCGCGACGAACCAGTTGTCGCTGGGCGTCGCCGACAACGTGCTGGTCACCGTCAAGCGCGGCCAGTACGACCAGCTCAAGGCGACCATGGACATTCCCGCCACGCTGATCGCGCCGTTCACCAAGGGCCAGCAGATCGGCATGCTGCGCATCACCCTGGATGGCAAGCCGGTGCAGAGCGTGCCGCTGGTGGTACTGGCCGACGCGCCGCAGGGCGGCTTCTTCTCGCGCCTGTGGGACAGCATCCTGCTGTGGTTCCACAGCGACAAGAAGGCCGAGGCAGCCGCGCCGGCCAAGAGTGCGGACGCGAAGTAATGCAACCGATCGACTTCAGCAAGGCGAAGCAGGAAGGCAAGGGCTTCCAGTTTCCCGGCGAGTTCGAGATCACCGCGGTCGGCAGCGCCAGCGCAAACCTGCCGACCCACGTGCCGCAGCTGCTGGAGCGCGCCGGCCTGCACGTGCTGCACGAGAGCGTGCGGCACCGGCACTCCGGCGCCGGCAACTTCGTCTCGGTCACGGTGAGCTTCCGCTGCGACAGCCGCGAGCAGTACGAGGCGGCGCACCACGCGCTGCGCGCCGATCCGGATATCCGGTACACGATGTGAAGTGCAGGGAACAGGGCGCGGGGAAAGAGGTAGCCACGCCCGTTTCGCCTGGGTGCCATTGATCACCTGCGAAGCACCCCAACGTTCCCTGTTCCCCGTTCCCCAAGGTCTGCTGTCATGTCGTTGCCGCTGAAAATCCGCCGTCTCGGTCGCCAGCCGTACGCGGCCACCTGGGAGGCGATGAGCGCGTTCACCGACAACCGCACCGCCGACACCGCCGACGAGCTGTGGTTGCTGGAACACGACCCGGTGTTCACCCTGGGCCAGGCCGGCAAGATGGAGCACGTGCTGGCGCCGGGCGATATTCCGGTGGTGCCGGTCGACCGCGGCGGCCAGGTGACCTACCACGGTCCCGGCCAGATCGTCGGCTACCCGCTGATCGACCTGCGCCGGGTCGGCGTCGGCGTGCGCGAACTGGTCAACAAGATCGAGCAGTCGCTGATCGATACGCTGGCGCATTGGAACGTGGTCGCCGTGCGGCGCGAAGGCGCGCCCGGCGTCTACGTGGCCGACGCCAAGATCGCCGCGCTCGGGTTGCGCGTGCGCCGCGGCTGCAGCTTCCACGGGCTGGCCTTCAACGTGGCCATGGACCTGGAGCCGTTTCACCGCATCAACCCCTGCGGTTACAAGGGTTTGGCAGTCACGCAGCTGCTAGACTTGGGCGGTCCGTCGCAGTTGGCCACGGTCGAGGACGTGCTGGTGGAGGAGTTCTGCCGCCAGTTCGGCTTTGTCGCCGAGCCCGCTGCCCCCGTTTTACCCGAACTCCCCGCTCGCGCAGCGGTCTGAGCTGTCTACATGAGCGAAATCTCCACCTCTTCCCCCAAAGTCATCCCGATCACCGTCGTCAGCGGTGCGCCTGCGGGTGAAAAGCAGGTCGGCAACGACAAGATCGCGCTGAACCGCGCCGGTTTCGACACCGGCGTGCCGACCCTGCGCAAGCCGTCGTGGATCCGCGTGCGGCTGCCGCAGGGCAACGCCGTGCAGCAGCTGAAGGCGCGCCTGCGCGAGAATTCGCTGGTCACGGTGTGCGAGGAAGCGTCCTGCCCGAACATCCACGAATGCTTCAGCAAGGGCACCGCCACCTTCATGATCCTGGGCGAGGTGTGCACCCGCCGCTGTTCGTTCTGCGACGTGGCGCATGGCCGCCCGGTGGCGCCCGATCCGCTGGAGCCGGCACGGCTGGCCGAGACGATCCGCGACATGCGCCTGAAGTACGTGGTGATCACCTCGGTCGATCGCGACGACCTGCGCGACGGCGGCGCCGAACACTTCGCCGCCTGCATCCGCGCCACGCGCCACGCCAGCCCGAACATCCGCATCGAGATCCTCACCCCGGATTTCCGCGGCAAGGGCCGCATGGAACGCGCGCTGGACGTGCTGAAGGACTTCCCGCCGGACGTGTTCAACCACAACCTGGAAACCGTGCCGCACCTGTACCGCGAAGTGCGTCCGGGCGCCGACTACCAGTGGTCGCTGGACCTGCTCAAGCGCTTCAAGGCGCAGCACCCGCAGGTGCCGACCAAGTCCGGCATCATGCTGGGCCTGGGCGAAACGATGGAGCAGGTGCTCGAAACGATGCGCGATCTACGCGCCCATGACGTCGAGATGATCACCATCGGCCAGTACCTGCAGCCCACGCCGCACCATCACCCGGTGGTGCGCTACTGGACTCCCGAAGAATTCGACGCGTTGCGGGTGGCCGGCGAGGCGATGGGTTTCCACCACGTCGCCTCCGGTCCGCTGGTGCGTTCGTCCTACCACGCCGACCTGCAGGCCCATGCAGCCGGTGTCACCGAGTCAGCCTGAGAGTACTCATGAAATTCCGTCCCGCGCTGTTCCTGCTGCTAGCCCTCACCGCGACCTGCGCGTTCGCGCAGTCGGCGGCCGACCTCGGCGCAGGCAAGCCGCGCAAGGCAGCCACCTGGCCGCTCACCTCCACTCCCGAGGAGGCGCAGGCCGCGCAGTTGTCGGCACGCTTCCTGACCCGCTTCCACTACGACGCGCAGCCGCTCGACGACGCGATGTCGGCGCGCATCTACAACGCCTACTTCAAGCTGCTGGACAGCGAAAAGGTGTTCTTCACCCAGGCCGACATGGCGAAGTTCGCGCCGCTGAAGACCCAGCTCGACGACGCGATATGGAACCAGGACCTGTCCGCGCCGTTCGCGGTGTTCAACCTGTACGTGCAGCGCGCGGTCGAGCGCATGAGCTACGCGCGCAACCTGCTCAAGCAGGGCTTCGACTTTTCCAAGGACGAGAGCTACACGTTCGACCGCGAGCACGCCGACTGGCCGAAGGATCAGGCCGAGCTGGACGAGCTGTGGCGCAAGCGCACGATGAACGACTGGCTGCGCCTGAAGCTGGCCGGCAAGGACGATGCCGAGATCCGCAAGACGCTGGACAAGCGCTACGCGGGCTACATCGAGCGGGTCAGGCAGCTCGACGGCCAGGACGCGTTCCAGACCTTCATGACCGCCTACGCCGAGACTACCGACCCGCACACCGACTACCTCGGCCCGCGCGCGGCGGAGAACTTCGACATCGCGATGAAGCTGTCGCTGGAAGGCATCGGTGCGGTGCTGCAGCCGCGCGACGACTACACCCAGGTGCGCGAGCTGGTGCCGGCCGGCCCGGCCAACAAGTCCGGCAAGATCCAGGTCGGCGATCGCATCGTCGGCGTCGGCCAGGGCGACAACGGCCCGATCGTCGACGTGATCGGCTGGCGCCTGGACGACGTGGTCAACCTGATCCGCGGCAAGAAGGACACCACCGTGCGGCTGGAGATCATTCCCGCGGACGTCGGCGTGGACGGCAAGCACGAGATGGTCAGCCTGGTGCGCAAGAAGGTCAGCATCGAGGAGCAGGCGGCGAAGAAGAAGGTCGTCGAGATCAAGGACGGCGACGTCACCCGCAAGATCGGCGTGATCGAGCTGCCCACGTTCTATTCCGACTTCGGCGCACGCAGCGCCGGCGACAAGGACTTCAAGAGCGCCACCCGCGACGTCGCCCGGCTGCTCGGCGAACTGAAGCATGAGGGCGTGCAGGGCGTCGTGGTGGACCTGCGCAACAACGGCGGCGGTTCGCTGGCCGAGGCCAATTCGCTGACCGGCTTGTTCATCGACAAGGGCCCGGTGGTGCAGGTGCGCGACTCCAAGGGCCAGGTCGAGGAGCAGGGTGACGACGACCCGGGCATGGCCTGGAGCGGCCCGCTGGCGGTGCTGGTCAACCGCGGCACGGCGTCGGCGTCGGAGATCTTCTCCGCGGCGATCCAGGACTACCATCGCGGCCTGATCGTCGGCGAGCCGACCTTCGGCAAGGGCACCGTGCAGAACCTGGTCGACCTGGACCGCTTCTCGCAGAGCGACAGCGAGAAGCCGCAGCTGGGCGAGCTGAAGATGACCATCCAGGAATTCTTCCGCATCAACGGCGGCTCCACCCAGCTGAAGGGCGTGACGCCGGACATCGCGTTCCCGAAGAACGGCGACGACAAGGATTTCGGCGAGTCGACCTACGACAACGCGCTGAAGTGGACCCAGATCGCGCCGGCCGACTACCAGGTGGTGGCGAACCTCAACGCCTACCTGCCGCAGCTGCAGCAGAAGCACGCCGAGCGCGTGGCGCAGTCGCCGGCGTGGAAGCTGATGCTGGACGAGCTGGCGCAGTACCGCACGATGCGCGCGAAGACCGCGATCTCGCTGAACTTCGCCACGCGCGAGGTCGAGCGCAAGCAGCTGGAGGCGATCCAGGCCGATTTCCGCGCACGGCACAAGGCCATCGACGGCACCGACGCCTCGCTCGCCGACGAGGCCAGCAGCCTCGACGACGGCCTCAACGCGAACGAGCGCAGCCTGAAGAGCGAGCTCAAGCAGGAGAAGGACGCGAAGAAGGCGAAGGACGTGCAGCTCAACGAGACCGCGCACATCCTGTTCGACGCGATCGGCATGATCAAGGCCGACCCGAAGCTGGCCAGCGGGGTGCTGCCGTACGGCGGCAAGTTCAGCGGCAGCTACATGGCGTCACTCGGTGCACCGTCGAAATCAGCAATTTCGCCGGCACCCACAGCCACGCATTGATCGCATGGGGGCAGGGGAGAGGGCAGCGCTCCCGCGCTGCCCTTTTCCATGGAAGCTCCACCATCCCACCGCCACACAGCGGCGACGCGTTTCAGTTCGGCGGGGCAGGCAATTTGCAGGCCTGGTTGAAGTCGCCGATCGCCTCGATCAGGTCGGTCACGGCCAGACGTTCCGCTTCACTGAGGTCAGGGTGCCAGCTGTCGAGGATCAGCACTGCCCGCGTCTGCCCGCTGCGATTCCACGCCTCGTGCTCGTAGGTGTCATCGAAGGTGACGCAGCGTCCTTCCTGCCAGGCGTGCTCCTCGCCGCCCACGCGGATCGCGCAATCAGGCGGAACGATCAGCGGCAGATGGGTCACCAGACGCGTGTTGGTGACCCCGGTATGCGGAAGGATGTGCGTGCCTGGCGAGAGTATGGAGAACAGGGCTTCTGGTGCATGGTCGCGGATGCGCACCAGTGGCAGCGCGTCGAGCAGCGCTGCCGTGCGCGGACAGCGTGCCCGGTGCGCTTCGTGGGGCTGGCCGTGGCGGTGGAAAAAGTAGGCGTCCCACGCAGGTTCCCGCTCGCCGGATGAAGCCAACATCT
Source organism: Rhodanobacter sp. LX-99 (assembly GCF_018599185.1). Classification (NCBI taxonomy): domain Bacteria; kingdom Pseudomonadati; phylum Pseudomonadota; class Gammaproteobacteria; order Lysobacterales; family Rhodanobacteraceae; genus Rhodanobacter; species Rhodanobacter sp. LX-99. The sequence continues at coordinate 17,191 of NZ_JAHFVL010000004.1, forward strand.
CTTGCGTGGCATTCGGCGGCAGGTCACCCAGGAAGGATTCCAGCGCCGGCTGCCCGGTCAACACGGCATGCAGTTCGTCTCGCACTATGTCGGTCGCAGCTTCCAGTGATTCCAGCCAGGGGAAAAGACTGCGCGGGTAGTAGGGCTGGCTGGTGATATCGGGGAAATACAGGAATTTCGGCTTCTGCCGCGGATCGGGAATGTTCGCCGGCTGGTCAAGGAAGTAGATCGCCAGGCTGCGTTCCACGCGCACAAGTGCCGCGTCGCCATAGCGTTCACGCAGTGGTTGCAGCGCCGCGTGGAACAGACGCCGTCGGTGGATGTTGACGTAATTCACAGCGTGCTTCACCGCGTCGCGCAAGCGCGGCGCGGTGGTGGCATCACCTTCCCAGCGGCCCATTGCATGCGCGCTCTCGATCGCCATGAAATAGGCCTTCAACGCTTCGTGCGACTGCCCCAGTTGCTCCAGCGCGATGCCCAGCTGCAGGCGTGCGACGAACATGCCCGGCACCAGCGTCAGCCCGCGCCTGAAGCTGGCGGCGGCAGCGCCGAAATCGCCGGCGGTCATTTGCACCGAGCCCAGCTGTCCCCAACTGGTCGCATCGTCCGGGCTCAACCGCAGTGCGAGCTGCAGGTGCTCGGCGGCGGCCGTTTGATTGCCGCGCATGGATTGACATTCGGCGACGAAGCGCAACGCTTCGACGTCATGCGGGTCCAGTTCCAGGATCCTCAGGAAGGACTCCTCGGCGTCGTCGCGTTCGCCGTGTTGCGCCTGCCGGCGCGCCGTCGCGCGGCGGGTCTCCAGCGTAGCGTCATGCGGCTTGCTCATGAGTGGTCATTCATCCCGTATGGACAGGGCGGTGTGCTGGTTGAAGTATCGAGCGCCATGCCTCGATGATACGCGGCACCGTGTCACATGGAGCCAGTCATCATTCGGCGTAACCAAGTCGCTGCATCACCGGGCGCAACGTCGGCAGCACCGGTTCGAACAATTCGCGGTAGGCGTGCCAGCGGTTCACCGCCTTGTTGCTGATGTTCTGGGTCACCTGGGCGTAGCTCGGCGTGCTGATGTGGTGCTTGCCGCGTGCATGTACGGCGAACTGCGCCATCGGCGAGGTGTCCTCGATCTCGAGGAACCTGCCGAGCTCCGTCAGGCTCTCCGCGAAGCGGTCGACCACTGATTCATACCGCCATTCCAGCAGGTGTGGCTCGAATACTTCCAGGTGTTGCTGCCACTGCTCGAAAGCCTGCACGTAGCCATCGGCCAACCGTTGCAGTGACGAGCACATCACCATGAAGGCCGGCGAACGGAACGGCTGCATGTAGCAACTGAGGAGTACGTCGCACGGATGACGCAGGCACACGATGATGCGCGCATGCGGAAAGAGCCGCATGATCATCGGCAGACACAACATGTTGAGCGGATTCTTGTCCACCAGGCGATGCGCTGCCAGATCGGGTAGGACCTGTCCGACCCGACGGAAATAGAGCGCACGCAATTGCCCGACTTCTTCGCCAGTGAGCTTGCCCAGGTCGTCCGGGTAATGCTGGCCCGCCAGTTGCATGCCTTCGGTGAGCTCGTGGATGAAGGCGCGCTCGTCCATCGAACGAAAATCCGGATGGGCGTCGAGTATCTGTTCCAGCAGTGTGGTGCCAGAGCGCGGGAAGCCGACCACGAAGACCGGCTGGCGCGCGTCAGGCGGTGCTGGCAACGATTTCCAGGCCATGAACGCGGCACGGTCCACCCGTTGGTCGCTCATGGCCAGCGGACGGCTGCGCGGCTGCATCAGCTCGGGTACCACGTCCCGGGCGATCGCCAATTGCGCCGTATGCGCGACCTGCAGCGCCTGCCATGCCTCGGCGTGGCGACTGAGCCGGTCGTTGGCGGCGGCCAGCCCGAAGGCGGCCGCCGCGCGATGCTGGTCGTCCAGGTCGAGTGCCAGCACGCGCTGGTACAGCGCAGTTGCGGTTGCATGATCCGCGTCGCGCATGGCGAGCGTAGCGTGCGCACTCCAGACTTCGCCACAAGCTTCGTGCGCCTGCGGCGGCAGTTGCTCGATCCTGTCCAGCGGCAGTTGCTGCAACACGTGGCGCGCCCGCTCCAGCTGATTGCTTCGCTCGTACAGCGCCACCCGCTGTGCCGCGATGCGCAGCTGCATGACGCCGGCCTCGTCGTGGTCGGGCAGCAGCGCCCGGTCCAGGGCACGCAGTGCGGCGTCCAGCTCGCCCTGAGCGGACAGCATCGCAGCCAGGATCAGGGCCTGTTCGGCCGGTTGCCCCGGCCAATCCTTGGCGCCGGCCAGCATCGCCTGCTGCCCGTCGTTGTCGCCACAGACATGGCAGGCATGTGCGGCTTGCAGCCTCGCCTCGATGAAACCCGGAGAGAGGCGCACGGCATCCATCAACGATTGCCGTGCGGATACCCAGTGGCGTTGCTGGATCTGCAGCAGGCCGAGATTGAAGTGCACTTCGGCGTCGTCGGGCGCCAGCGCCTGGGCGATGCCCAAGGCCTGTTCGGCGGCAACCAGGTCGCCGTCTTGCCGACAGGCCAGCGCCAGGTTGTTCCAGTAAGCGGAAACCTGCGGCCGCATCTGCGTCAGCTGGCGAAACGTGGCTGCCGCCTGAGCGTAGCGGCCAGCGCTCTGGCGAGCCACGCCCAACCACAGCAGGGCTGCTTCGCTGGTCGGCGTGGCCTGCTCGCCGAGCGCGACAATACGCTCCATGTCGCCAGCCCGATAGGCGGCGATGATGGCGTCGGCGAGGCCGTTGGTGGACTCTGGCATGCCTGCTCGATCGAGTGTGCTAGTGGCCATTATGCAAGAGGGGCCGCGAAGTATCTCGCGGCCCCTCGGCTTTGCGGCTAAGTGGCGTGGTCGGTCGGTCAGAACTTCAGCGTGGCGCGGGCCCAGTAGTAGCGTCCCATCGCATCGTAGGTGGCGACGTCCACGTTGTAGTTGCCGCCGTTCTGGTAGACCAGCGGCGGCGCATGGTTGAACAGGTTGTCGACGCCGATGTCGAACGTGGTGTGGATCGAGGGCACGTGGTAACCCAGTTGGAGCGCGTGGTAGACCACCGATCCCATCGGCGCATTGGCCCCGGTCGCCACGTCGGCATGCAGGTTGACGACGTGGTTGATGTAGCGCGATTGCCACTGCGCGTTCCAGTTGCCCTTCTGCCAGTTGAGGGTGAACGTGCCGCGCCAGCGCGAGATGTTGCCGAATTGCGTCGTGTAGGTACCGGCGTAGTCGGTCGTTTCAGCGCCCAGGCTCGGAGCAGGGTTGTTCCTGTAGGTGGACGTGTACGACGAGGCGAGGCCTGCCTTGAAGTCGCCGGGGTTGATGCTGCCGAGGTCAAAGTGCGGGATCTTGTAGTTCAGCGTGAAGTCGATGCCGCTGGTACTCAGGTTGCCCAGGTTGACGACCGGCGTGTCGATCACTCGTACGTTGCCCGGCTGCTTGGTGGTGTTGTCGAGACGGTGGATGAACGAGCAAAACGGGCTGGTGCCGTCGGCGAAGCACGCATTGAGCACGGTCTGTGCCTCGGCCGGCGTCAGCAGGTCTTTCAGGTAGATGTGCCAGAAGTCGACGCTGGTGGACGCGCCGTCCAGCCAGCTCGGGTCGTAGACGAAGCCGATGTTGATCGACTTGCCCTGTTCCGGCTTGAGCTTTGCACCCACGGTATTGGCACCCGAGTAGTAGGTGTTGACCTGGAGAGGACTGTTGCCGGGCCAGTTGACTGGAACGTATTGGCAGGCCACGGGGTGCTGCGCGAGGTCGGCGGCCGAGAGGTGTGCGCAGGGATCGGTGGGGCTGGGCTGGACCAGAGTGATGCCGTCGTGGAGTTCATCCAGGTTTGGCGCGCGGAACACCTCGGACACGGTGCCACGCACCAGCAGGTCGGCGATCGGCCGCCACTCGATGGCGATCTTCTTGTTGGTGGTGGTGCCGGTGGTGCTGTAGTTGGATGTACGGATGCCGAGGTCGAGGTTCAACGAATACGCCCATGGCTGCTCCGAGAGCAGCGGTATCAGCGATTCGGCATAGAGTTCCTTGACGTTGTCGCTGCCACGACCGGGCGAGCCGCAGGCCTCCTGCAGCACTTCGCAGCGACCGGTGTTCAGATCGAGCACGGCGTTCGGGGTCACCGTGTAGTTCATGGTGCGCTGGCGGTACAGGGCACCGGCGGCCAGTTGCACGGCGCCGGCGGGCAGCTCCCACAATTCACCATTGGCGTCGAACTGGACCTGCTTGGTGGAGTTGGTGAAGACGTACACCGGCGCATCCACGCCGGACCTGAGCGCGGCGGTCTGGTTGGCCTGGTCGAAAATGTTGACGCCGCTGTTGATCGCGGCCTGGAACGCCGCGATGTTGACTTCGTTGTAGTCGCGCTGCAGGCGGTTGGCGTGGGCATAGTTGACGGTGGTGGCCCAGTTCCAGCTGCTGTTGCCGAAGGCGCCGCGCAGGCCGGTGTTCACCTGCACGTTATTGGTGTCATAGGTGTGCAGGCGGGTACCGAGGCCGCTCAGGCGGACATTGAAGCCGTAACCGCCGTCGGGGTCGGTGGGATTGCTGGGATCGGTGCCGAAGGTGATGCCGAACGGGTTGATCGGATTGTTCTTGGACACATACCAACCGTCGTTGCTGAGGCCGGCCGCCGTCGGCGCCGGCGCGTCCTGGCCGCTCGATTGGGTATGGTTGAAGAAGCCTTCGAAGAAGAACTCCAGGTCGTCCGTCAGCTTGTAGCTGCCGAGCGCGAAGGCATCGGTGCGCTGCTGCGCGGTCTGAATGTAGTTGTAGGCGTTGTAGTTGAAGGAATCCTGCCCCCTGACCGTGCAGCGGTAGTCAGCCTGGCTCGAGCCGCTGCCTTGCGCCAGTGTGATGAAGGCTCTGCCATTCGCGTCGAGTGGGCAGCCATATTGGCTGGCGATCGATTGAGGTACCTGGATCTTGCCGGTGGGAATCGTGCTGGAGCCGGCAGGCGAGGCTACGCCGCTGGACAGGTACAGCTGGTGCGCGGAGTACTTGCGCTTGGTGGCGAGCACGGCGTCGTACTTGTTGAAGCTGACGCCGCCGACGAGGTTGTAACGGTCGCCGTTGAGGCCGCCGGTCAGGGTGAAGCCGCGGCGCTGGCCGTCGCCATGGCCGGAGATGCCCTCGTTGATACTGAGCTCGGCGCCGTGGTAATCCTTGCGCAGGATGAAGTTGACGACGCCGCCGATGGCGTCGGAGCCATACACGGTGGAGGCGCCTTCAGCCAGCACGTCGACCCGCTCGATCATGCTCTGCGGGATCATGTTGACGTCAGGATTGGCCATGCGCTGGCCGTCGATCAGGACCAGGGTGCGGTCGATGCCCAAGCCGCGCAGGGAAATGCGCGATGAACCGTCGCCACCGCCGAGCAGCGGGCTGGCGACACCGCCGCCGTTGCTGTTGTTCTGCGGGTTGGTGGCCTTGCCGGAAATGCTGGGGAGCTGCTGCAGCACGTTGCCCATGGTGAGGTTGCCGGCGTTGGTGAGCGTGGCGCGATCCAGCGTCACCACCGGGCTGGCCGTCTCGGCGTCCACACGCCGGATCAGCGAGCCGGTCACGACAACCGCCTGCAGGGTCTTGGCCTTGCTCTTGGACGGTGGGGTGGCCTGATCCGACGATGGCGGGTTATCCGCCTGCGGTGCCTGCGCTTGGGCCACACCCGCCGCCGTGAAAATTCCCGCAGTCAAGGCCAGGCGCACCGCCAGTGACAAGTGATTCATGCCGTATTTCATTTGGTCTCCCCAGTAGATGTTGGTATTCGTTCCCAGCCTTCGAGCGTGTCGAGTCCCCTCCCCGGGGTGCACGCCGAGCCACGCGACGGTGATCGCCTGCGGTGCCCAGCCGGCAAAAGACTACTCCCAGAAACGGTCCCGCGCACAACTGCTGCGGCCGCTGGCACGCAAGCCTCAGGAGACCGTCGACCGTTGATCAACCGCCACGCGACCCGAAAGGCTCCTGGGACCGGGGTTGCGCTGGGGTCTCGCCGGACCGGTTGAAGTCGCCGATGGCCGCGACCAGGTCGGTTACCGCCGCCTGTTCCGCTTCGCTGAGATCGGGATTCCAGCTGTCCAGGATCAGGACCACGCGGGTCTGGTCGCTGTGGTTCCACGCTTCGTGCTCGAACGTATCGTCGAAGGTGATACAACGGCCTTCCTCCCACACGTGGGTTTCGCCGCCCACGCGCAAGGCGCAGTCCGGCGGCGCGATCAGCGGAAGGTGGGTGACCAGGCGGGTATTGGTGACGCCGCGGTGCGGCAGGATGTGCGTGCCCGGGCGAAGCACGGAGTACAGCGTTTCCGGCGCGTGGTCGCGAATCCGGACCAGCGGCATCGAGTCCACAGCGCGCTGGTGCGCGGGCAGCGCGCGCACTGCATGTCGTGGCGCACGCCGTGCCGGTAGAAGAAAAAGGCATCCCAGGCCGCCTCTTGCATGCCTGACGAACCCAGCAACTGGGCGCCGCCACGGCCTCGCCGGAGTTGGTGCCCAGGAACGGCACCAGATCGTCCTGCGCGTGCGAGAGCACGGCGCGCAGCTCTTCGCGTACCACGTCGACGGCAGCCTCCAGCCGCGCATGCGCCAGCGCGTTCCATATAGCCCCGCAAGCTGGCGGGTGGCCAGGAACTGCAGCGCCTCGGCGTCATCGGGCAGGCTTTCCAGCAACTGCTGGAAAGCCTGCTCGGCCATCGCCATGTCGCCGCGCTGCCACGCGGCAAGTCGCGGGAGTGGCAGGTGGCGGCTTGTTCATCGGGAAGGTCCGCTGCTGGATGTTCCCGATGATTATAGGGACGCCAGCAGCGGCTGCCGGCCCGTGCCGTGGCGACTATTTCCGCGCGGACCGCGCTGTCCGCTGCTGCTTCATCCATTGCTGGTACGCCTCGACGTGCGGCATCTCGCGCAGCACCTTCGAGCGCGGGTCGACGATCAGCAGGCTGCCGGCCGGCACGTGCAGCTGGCCGCTGCCGTCGCGCATGGGCAAGGTGTGCACGGTGTCGCCCACCTGCACCTCGATCGGCATCGGGAACGGCTTGCCGTGTTCGGTCACCCAGCGCAGCTTCAGCGTGTCGCCGTCGCGCTGCTGGTCCAGCCGCGGCAGTGCGGCGTCGCGCAGGTACACGTCGAAGAACCAGTCGAGCTTGCGCCCGGTGACCTGGTCGACGATCGCCACGTAGTCGCCGGTGCTGGCGTAGCGCGGGCTGAAGTTCCCGGGCTTCGGGTCGGGGCGGCCGTAGACCAGACGGCGGATGCTGTCGAAAAAGTCCTTGTCGCCGATCAGCTGGCGCAAGGTATGCAGCATCAGCGCACCCTTGTTGTAGATGTCCTGTCCGGGGCCGGCCGTCTCGTCGTAGACCTGTTCTTCGGTCCTGCTGCTGCCGGACACGATCGGGTGGTGGTTGCGCAGCATCAGGCGCAGTCCGTGCAGCCAGCTGAAATAGTCCATGTCGCCGTTGAGGTACTGGCTGTAGAGCGGCTGCATGTAGGTGCCGAAACTCTCGTGCAGCCACATGTCGTCCCAGTCGGCGTTGGTGACCTGGTTGCCGAACCACTCGTGCGCGAATTCATGCTGCAGCAGGCTGTCGTAGCCGTAGCCGTTCTTGCGGTACTGGTTGCCGTAGGCGTTGATGGTCTGGTGTTCCATGCCCAGGTGCGGGGTCTCCACCACGCCCATCTTCTCGTCGCCGAAGGGATACGGGCCGATCTGCTGCTCGAAGAAATCCAGCATGCGCGGGAACCCGGCGAACAGCTCCTTCGCCTCTGCCTCGTGCCCGCGCAGGTACCAGAACTGCATCGGGATGGTGTTGCCGTAGCGGCTTTTGTAGTCCGCCTTGAGTTCGTCGAAGGGTCCGATGTTGATCGAGATCGCGTAGGTGTCCGGGTGCCTGGCGCGCCAGTGGTACGTGTGCCTGTCGCCCGCGTCGGCGATGCCCACCAGCACGCCGTTGCCGGGCGCGGCCAGCGTCTTCGGCACGGTGACGTAGGTGTCGACCAGGTCGGGTTCGCCCTGCGGCTGGTCGATGCACGGCCAGAACAAGTCGCAGCCCTCGCCCTCGACCGCGCTGGCGACCCATGGCTGGCCGTCCGCGGTGTGGCTCCACACGAAGCCGCCGTCCCACGGCGCCTTCTTCGCCACGTGCGGCTTGCCGCCGTAGCGGATGGTCACGCTCACCTTGCCGCCGGCGGCGAGCGGTGCGGGCAGCTGGATGCGCAGGCGGCCGTCCGGGTTGCTCCACGCACCGGTAGCGAGCGGCTGGCCGCCCAGCTCGACCGCGCTGACCGGCAGGTTGCGGTCCAGGTCCAGCAACAGCGTGTCGGTGGCGGACTTAGCGGTGAAGCTCAATGTCGCGCTGGCGTCGATGCTCTGCGTGGCCGGGTCGACCGTGAAATGCAGCTCGGCATGATCGAAGTGCACGCGCGCCTGTTCGGCCGGCATCACGCCGCCCGAATTCAGCGTCTGTGCGGTCAGTGCCGGCTGGATGGCGGCCGCGGTCTTGGCGACGGGTACGCTGGTGCAGGCGGCGAGGCCGAGCGCCACGCAAGCGGCAAGCAGGTGCGGGCGAAGAGGCATGGCGGGCTCCGGTCGGGGAATCCCGCAGGATGCAATCTTTCACCCCGGCGCGACAACGCCAGAAGTCATGCCGCCGGCTCAGCCGCCGTAGCGCTGCCGCAGGAAGGCGAACGTCGCGCGCAGCCCCATCGCCTCGCCGCCGCGCGGCCGGCCGGGGCGGTCGGCGTCGTTCCAGGCATAGGTGTCCAGGTGCAGCCACGGCGTGCCGTCCGGCACGAAGCGTTCCAGGTACAGCGCCGCAGTGATCGCGCCGGCATGGCGCGACGGGCCGGCGTTGGCGAAGTCGGCCAGGTACGAATCGAGCATCTTGCGGTACGGCCGCCACAACGGCAGTTGCCACAGCGGATCGTCGACCGCGCTGCCGGCGGCCAGCACGGCGGCGGCCGCGTCGTCGTCGTTGGCGAACAGCGCGGGCAGGTCCGGGCCCAGCGCCACGCGCGCGGCGCCGGTGAGGGTGGCGAAGTCGAGCATCAGGTCCGGCTGCTGCTCGGCGCCGTAGGCCAGCGCGTCGCACAGCACCAGGCGGCCCTCGGCGTCGGTGTTGTCGATCTCGACCGCGTGGCCGGCGCGGGTGACCACCACCTCGCCCGGGCGCAGCGCATTGCCGGCCACGGCGTTTTCCACCGCGGGGATCAGCAGGGTCAGCCGCACCGGCAGCTGCGCCTGCATCACCAGGCCGGCCAGCGCGATCGCGTGCGCCGCGCCGCCCATGTCCTTCTTCATCCAGCGCATGCCGTCGGACGGTTTCAGGTCGAGCCCGCCGGTGTCGAAGCACACGCCCTTGCCGACCAGGACAAGCCGGGGATGCTCGCGCCTGCCCCAGCTCAGTTCGATCAGCCGCGGCGCGCGGTGGCTGGCACGGCCGACTGCGTGGATGGTGGGAAAGTTCGCCTTGAGCAGCTCGTCGCCGACCCAGTCGCGCACCTTCGCCTTGTGCGTCTTGCCGAGCTGCCTGATCGCGTCGCCCAACTGCTCCGGGCCCATGTCCTCGGTCGGCGTGTTGACCAGGTCGCGCACCAGCGCGGTGGCTTCGACCAGCGGCGCCAATTGCTGCAGCTGCGCGGCCGGCACGGCGAGCCGGGCCGGCGCGCGCTTCGGCTGGCGGTAGCGGTTGAACTGGTAGGCGCCGAGCGCCCAGCCCAGCGCAGCCCGGGCCGGATCGCCCAGCACGCCTTCGTCGGCGAGGTGGTAGGTCGCCTCGGGCAGGCTGCACGGCAGCGCGGCCAGCGCCGCCAGCGGCTGGCGTGCGTCGACGCCGGCCAGCACGCGCACCAGCTTGCCCGCGGCATCGGGCAGCAGCGCGAACGTGCCGGCGGCCGCCTCGAAGCCGCTGTCGGCCAGCCAGCGTCGCTGCGCCGCGGTGAGCCGGCGACGGGTCGCGGCGTAATGCGCGGCGTCGGTGGTCTCGATGGCGATGCTGCGGCGGGTGCCGGGCTGGCGTTCGATCAGGGCGGACATGCGGGATCCTTCTGGCTTGCGGTGGCGCGGCGCGTGGCGTGCCGTGGATGGCGAACCGCCAATGATGCGCGCATTGCTCCGGGCTGCCTATCGGCTTTTGGTCGCAGGAGCCTGCGCCTCGAGCCAGTCGGCGAGCGCGGTCATGTCGCGCAGGTCCAGCTCGGGCGGCTGGCCCAGTTCGGCGGGCCAGGGCAGGCCTTCGCGATTGATCCAGGCGGTGCGCAGGCCGGCGTCGCGGGCGCCGGCCATGTCCATCGCCGGATCGTCGCCGACGTGCAGGATCTGCCCGGGCGCCACGCCCAGCCGTTCGGCCGCGGCCAGGAAGATCCGCGGGTCGGGCTTCGCCACGCCGCTGTCGCGCGCGCAGACGTGGTGGACGAAATGCGCGTGGATGCCGATGCGCTGCAGGTCGGCGTTGCCGTTGGTCAGGCTGGCCAGCGGCCAGCGCGCGGTGATCCGTTCCAGCGCGGGCAGGCTGTCCGGATACAGCTCCACGCTGTTGCGCGCGGCGAAGTAGATTTCCCACAGCGTCTCGATCGGCGCGTCGTCCACGCCGCAGGCGGCGAACGCCTGCCGCAGGGTGAGCTGGCGCTGGCGGGTGAAGTCATGCGCCAGGTCCAGCCGCTCGGCGGCGACCTGCATGCGCAGCGTGCGCATGGCCGCGATCGGCCACGCGCGTGCGACGTCGGGATGATGCCGCCGCAGCCAGGCGTCCACCGCTTGGTCGGCGCGTTCGAGCGCCGGCAACACCGGCCACAAGGTGTCGTCCAGATCCAGCGTCAGCGCGAGTATCGGCACGCCCGCACGGCTCAACGGTTGCGGATGCGCAGCACCTGGCCGAGCTTGATCTGGTCGTTCTTCAGGTGGTTCCACTCGCGCAGCTGGGTCACCTCGACCGAATGCCGCTTGGCGATCGTCGACAGCGTGTCGCCCTTGGCCACCTTGTAGGTGGTCGCGGCCTGGGTGGCGTTCGCGGTGACCTTGCCGAAGTCCTTGCCTTCGGTCCGGCTGACCGTGGTGGCGCTGCCGTTCGCATGGGCCACGCCGGTGACGGTGACGTCGCTCACGCTGCCCTGGACCTTGCTCAAGCGGGCGGTGTCCCTGGCGTCGGCGCGGCGCTGCTCCAGCGCCTGCCGCGCCGCCAGCGTGTCGGGCGAGGTCGGCGCGATCGCGGCGCGTGCCGCGTAGGTGGCGCCCGGTGCCGACACTGGCGTGCCCCTGACCGGACGCGCGCCGACTTCGGCCAGGATCCGGCTGCGCCGTGAGGCGTCCAGCGCCACCAGCGCGCCATCGTCCTGGTACGGCAGCACGGCGTGCTTGCGCAGCGCCGCCTTGGCCGGCTCGGTCTGCATGAAGTCGATGAAGGCCTGCGCCTGGGCGGCCTTCGGGCTGCGCGGGTTGGTCACCAGGTACAGCGGGATGAACAGCGGGTAGCTGCCGTCGGCGATGTTGGCGACGGTGGCCGGCTTGCCGTTGATCGGAATCGCCTTGAGCTTGGCATTGCCGCTGATGCTGGCCAGGGTGGTCACGCCCAGGCCGTTCGGGTTCAGCGCGATGCCTTCTTCCAGCTTGCGCGTGTTGACGTACAGCCGCGGCGCCGCCACCGGCTGGTTGCCGCGGCCGAACAGCAGGCTGCGCAGGCTGTATTCCACGCCGTCGCCGGGGCTGGCCACCGCGTACACGTCGATCGGCGCGCTGCGGCCGCCGACTTCGCTCCAGTTGTGGATCTTGCCGTAGTAGATGTCGTGCACCTGCTTCAGCGTGAGGTTGCGGACCGGGTTGGACGACTGGGTGATGATCACCAGCGCATCCCACGCCACCGGGGTGAAGGTGAGGTTCGCGTTCTGCGCGCTGTTGTCGCTGGCGCGCGCGCTGCCGGCCAGGTCGGCGCTGCCCGAGGCCACCGCGTCGATGCCCGAGGCGGTGTTGAACGGCTGCAGCTCGATGTTGCCGTGGCCGGTCTTCTCCCACGCCTTCGCCACTTCGTTGACCACGCCGTTCGCGGTGGCGACGTCGCCGCGCCAGACCAGGCTGCTCTTGGCGGGGGCGCTGGCGTGCGCCTTCGGCTTGCTCTTGGCGAACGCGGGGGTGGTGAGGCAGGCCCCGATCAGGGCGACGGACAGCAGGCGGGTAAGACGGACGGACATGGTGGTGGGGAGCCCCGGCATGATTTAGGTGTGGACGGAAAGGCGCGAGTATGGCGCCATGCAGGCGCACACAAGGTGAAGCGATGAGGATATTTCATCGGCCTGAATGCAGAACATCAAGCGCTTTCATGGATTTGCGCGGCGGCGGCACGCGGGATGTGCGCCGGGACACGACCCGAAGGCGATCCCGGCCACGCTTTCGCCTGAATGGCTTCTCGAAAAACTTCCGGTGAAACGCCATTCCAGCGAAAGCCGGAGGGGCTTCGCAACAGCCGAAGGGCTGGTCATCCGGTGCCGTTGCGTTTCGATGGTTTGGAGTCGCTGGATCCCAGCTTTCGCCGGGATGGCGAGCTTGAAGCAGAGCTATTCGGGGTGCGCCTGGACGGGTTTCCCGGCCACTCAGTTGACCACCACGTAGCGCGTGCCGTCGTCGTCGGTGACCACCAGCACCAGCTGGCGCGGCTTCACCCCGGCCAGCCCGCGCAGCATGTGCAGGCTGGTGATGCGCTGGTTGCCCACGCCGATCACCACGTCGTCGGTGCTCAGCCCGGCGCGCGCGGCGCGGCTGCCCGGCTGCACCGCGCTGATCGCCACGCCGTACCAGCCCTGGTTGCGCTGGCTCTGGCTCAGCTCGGTGAAGCGCACGCCGGCCAGGCGCGGATCGAGCTGGCCGCCGTCGATGCTGGCCAGCTTCTCCGCGGTGAGCGTGGCGCTGACTTCGCGCAGCTTGCCGTCGCGCAGCACGCCCAGGCGCAGCGTGCTGCCCAGCGGCAGCAGGCCCTCGGCGTTGTTCAGTTCCTGCACGTTGTGCAGCGACTTGCCGTTCAGCGTGGTCAGCACGTCGCCCGGCTGCAGGCCGGCGTGCGCGGCGGCCGAACCGTCGGCCACGCCGGTGACCACCACGCCGTTGCTGTCCTTCAGCCCCAGCAGCTGGGCGATGCGCGGGGTGACCGTCTGGGTCTGCGCGCCCAGGCTGCCGCGCTGCACCTTGCCGTGCGCCAGCAACTGCGCCATCACTTCGCTGGTGAGGTTGCTGGGAATCGCGAAACCGATGCCCACGTTGCCGCCGGACGGCGAGAAGATCATCGTGTTGATGCCGACCAGTTCGCCGCGCAGGTTGACCAGCGCGCCGCCGGAGTTGCCGGGGTTGATCGAGGCGTCGGTCTGGATGAAGTTCTGGTAGCCGGAGCTTCCCGAATTGGAGCTGCCCAGGCCCGAGCGGCCCAGCGCCGAGACGATGCCGGCGGTGACCGTCTGGCCGAGGCCGAACGGGTCGCCCACCGCCACCACGTAGTCGCCGACCTGCAGCGCCGAGGAGTCGGCCAGCGGCAGCGCCTTGAGGTTCTGCGCCGGAATCTGCACCACCGCCACGTCGGTGGCCGGGTCGGTGCCGAGCAGCTTGCCCTTGAACGTGCGCCCGTCCTGCAGCGTCACGCTGATGTCGTCGGCGCCGCCGACCACGTGATTGTTGGTCAGCACGTAGCCCTTCGCCGCATCCACGATCACGCCCGAGCCCAGGCTCTGCTCGACGCGCTCGCGCGGGGTCGCCGGCAGGCCGAAGAACTGGCGCACCATCGGGTCGTCGAAATACGCATCGCGCACCTGCACCCGGGTCGTGGTGGAGATGTTCACCACCGCCGGGGTCACCCGCGTCAGCATCGGCGCCAGCGACGGCAGCGGTTGCCCGCCGACCGCGGCCGGCAAGGTGGCCGCGCGGCTGCCGGCCGGCGCGCTGCCGAGGGCGATGACGGCTACGGCCAGCAGGCCAGTCAGCCAGGGCACGAGGCGGGAAGGCAACGGCGACATGAGTCCTCCTGAAGGCGGTGGAAGCGGCGCTGCTTCGACCGGAGCGCGGCGCCACGGTTCCGTCCGGCCGAATGCTGTCATGGGACTTTACAACCAACGACGTCGGGGTTAACTTGCTTACCCGATATCAACCACAACATCTTGTGTTCACAAGCCAGCGCTGAGACAAGCACTGGTATCGACCGTCGCACTCTTGAGGGGGAGTCGTTGTCGTCGGGAACCAGGTGGCGCATGGGCCGGGGGGCAATCCCCTGTGGTCCGTCGAGTTGCCATCGACAGCATGAGCGACATTGTCGTATCGAATAAAAAACAACGCCGGCCGCAAGGTCGCAGCGAGAGGTCAGGAAGCCGATGAGCACAGTGCGTGCGCCAGCCACAAGTTCAGTCCCCAGCGCGAACGAAAGTTCAACCATGAATCCAGCCGCCAACCGTGATGCCGCCGTGGAAATCCCGCTGCAACCGGCGTCCTACGACATCTGGGACAAGAAGTATCGTCTAAAGGCGAAGTCCGGCGAGCCGGTCGACGCCACCATCGACGAGACCTACCAGCGCGTGGCGCGCGCGTTGTCCGACGTGGAAGCCAGCGACGAATTGCGCGGCCTCTGGTACGAAAAATTCCTGTGGGCGCTGCGCCGCGGTGCGATCCCTGCCGGCCGCATCACCTCCAACGCCGGCGCGCTGGCGCACAAGCCGGCCACCTCCACCATCAACTGCACCGTCTCCGGCACCATCCGCGACTCGATGGACGACATCCTGGAGAAGGTGCACGAGGCCGGCCTCACGCTGAAGGCCGGCTGCGGCATCGGCTACGAGTTCTCCACGCTGCGCCCGCGCGGCGCGTACGTGTCCGGCGCCGGCGCGTACACCAGCGGCCCGCTGTCGTTCATGGATATCTACGACAAGATGTGCTTCACCGTCTCCAGCGCCGGCGGCCGCCGCGGCGCGCAGATGGGTACGTTCGACATCAGCCATCCCGACGCCAAGGAATTCATCCGCGCCAAGCGCGAGGACGGCCGGCTGCGCCAGTTCAACCTCAGCCTGCTGATCACCGACGGCTTCATGGACGCGGTCGAGCACGACCAGGACTGGCCGCTGGTGTTCCCGGTGCACGTCAAGGAACAGGACGAGATCGACCTGGCCGACCCGGCCCAGGTGGTCTGGCGCGAGTGGCCCACCCACGAGAACTACGTCGACCGCGAGGACGGCCTGGTCGCCTGCAAGATCTACGGCCACATCCGCGCGCGGCACCTGTGGGACATGATCATGGTCTCGACGTACGACTACGCCGAGCCCGGTTTCATCCTGATCGACAAGGTCAACGAGATGAACAACAACTGGTGGTGCGAGCACATCCGCGCCACCAACCCGTGCGTCACCGCCGACACCTGGGTGCAGACCGCCGAAGGCCCGCGCCAGGTCGCCGACCTGCTCGGCCGCGGCTTCATGGCGCGGGTGGACGGCCAGGACCACGCCACCGGCGCCGAGGGTTTCTTCCGCACCGCGACCAAGCCGGTGCTGGCGCTGCAGACCGAGGAAGGCCACCGCCTGCGCCTGACCGAAGACCATCGCGTGCGCCGCGTCTCACGCCTGACCCGCTGGAGCGTGGACACCGAATGGTGCGCCGCTGGCGCGCTGCGGCCGGGCGACCGCGTGCTGCTCAACGACCATCGCGCCAACGCGCAGTGGCCCGGCGCGCTGACCGCGGAGCAGGGCTACCTGCTCGGCCTGCTGGTCGGTGACGGCACGCTCAAGCACGAGACCGCGGTGTTGTCGGCGTGGCCGCAGGCGGCCGTCGTGAACGGCTCCGTGAATCGCGGCACCCATGCGCTGATGGCCGAAGCCCTGCGCTGCGCGCAGACGCTGCCGCATCGCGCCGACTTCGCCGGCTGGTCGGAAGTGGCCGGCCGTGGCGAGTTCCGCATGAAGTCCGCCGCATTGCGCGATCTTGCCTTCGAGCTCGGCATGGACGTCGGCGACAAGGCGATCACCCCGGCGCTGGAACAGGCATCGAGCGAGGCCTATCGCGGTTTCCTGCGCGGCTTCTTCGACGCCGACGGTTCGGTGCAGGGCAGCCAAGCCAAGGGCGTGTCCGTGCGCCTGGCGCAGTCGGACCTGCCGCGGCTGGAAGCGGTGCAGCGCATGCTGCTGCGCCTGGGCATGCCGTCGCGCATCTACCGCGATCGCCGCGCGGCCGGCGAAAGCCGACTGCCGGACGGCCACGGCGGCACGCGGGCATACGCCACCCAGGCCCAGCACGAGCTGGTCGTCGCCGGCGAGTCGCTGCAGCGCTTCGCCGAGCTGATCGGCTTCGCTGACACCGACAAGGCCACGCGCCTCAAGGCGGCCCTGTCCGGTTACAAGCGCACCCTCAACCGCGCACGTTTCGTCGCCACCGTGGCCTCGCTGCAGGCTGATGGCGTCGAGGACGTCTACGACGTGCAGGTGCCGGGCATCAACACCTTCGACGGCAACGGCCTGCACGCGCACAACTGCGGCGAACAGCCCTTGCCGCCGTACGGCTCGTGCCTGCTCGGCTCGATCAACTTGACCACCTTCGTGCGCGATCCGTTCGGCCCGAAGGCGCGCTTCGACTGGGACGAGTACCGCGAGGTGGTCAAGGTGTTCACCCGCATGCTCGACAACGTGGTCGAGATCAACGGCCTGCCGCTGGAGCAGCAGCGCAACGAGATCATGGGCAAGCGCCGCCACGGCATGGGCTTCCTCGGCCTGGGTTCCACCGTGACCATGCTGAAGATGCGCTACGGGTCGGCCGACGCGGTGAGCTTCACCGAGGACGTCTCGCGCGAGATGGCCGTGGCCGGCTGGGAAGTCGCGCTGGAACTGGCCAAGGAAAAGGGCGCCGCACCGATCCTGCTGCGCGACTACACCGTCACCGGCGACATGCTGCGCAAGCGCCCGGAAATGGCGAAGGACGGCTACAAGGTCGGCGACGCCATCCCCGGCCGCGTGCTGCACGCCAGGTACAGCCGCTACATGCAGCGCATCGCCACGGTGGCGCCGAACCTGGTCGAGCAGCTGGCCGAGACCGGCGCGCGCTTCACCCACCACAGCTCGATCGCGCCCACCGGCACGATCAGCCTGAGCCTGGCCAACAACGCCAGCAACGGCATCGAGCCCAGCTTCGCCCACAGCTATTCGCGCAACGTGATCCGCGAGGGCAAGAAGTCCAAGGAAAAGATCGAGGTGCTCAGCTACGAGCTGCTGGCCTACCGCGCCCTGATCAACGCCGACGCCAAGGTGTCCACCGACGAGGCGGCCAACAAGCTGCCGGACTACTTCGTTTCCGCCGACGACATCAGCCCGAAACAGCACGTGGACATCCAGGCCGCCTCGCAGAAGTGGATCGACTCGTCGATCTCCAAGACCGCCAACGTGCCCACCGACTACCCCTACGAGGACTTCAAGGACATCTACTTCTACGCCTACAAGCAGGGCCTGAAGGGATGCACCACGTTCCGCTTCAACCCCGCCGCGTTCCAGGGCGTGCTGGTCAAGGAAGCGGACCTTGAAAGCACCCTCTACCGCTTCGAGCTCGAAGACGGTAGCGTTGTCGAACTGAAAGGCAATGAGCAGGTGGAATACGACGGCGAAATGCACTCCGCCGCCAACCTCTTCGATGCCTTGAAGGAAGGCTACTACGGCAAGTTCTGAACCGCCGCACGCCCCCGCGTGCGGCAACTCAAGCGGTCCACCGGAGGGGAACACCAGCATGTCCATCGATAACGAAACCGAAGCGAGCACCACCACCACCACGCCGGCCGCCGCCGAGGCGCCTGCCGTCGTCCTGCCGGTTCTGCCGGAAGTGCCGCCGGCACCGCCGGTTGCCGCACCCGCGCCGGCAAAGAAGAAGCCGGCAGCGAAGAAGAAGGCCGCCCCGAAGAAGGCCGCGGCCAAGAAGGCTGCGCCGAAGAAGGCTGCTGCAAAGAAGAAGGCAGCGCCCAAGAAGGCTGCGGCGAAAAAGGCCGCGCCGAAGAAGGCTGCCGCCAAGAAAGCCGTGAAGAAGGCGGCGAAGAAAGTCGCCAAAAAGGTCGCGAAGAAAGCGGCGGTGAAGAAGACCGCCGCGAAGAAGGCCGTCAAGAAGGCAGCCAAGAAAGTTGTCAAGAAGGCCGGCGCCGCGAAGAAAGCGGTGAAGAAGGTCGCGAAGAAAGTCGCCAAGGTGGTGAAGAAGAAAGCCGCCAAGGCCGCAAAGAAGGTCAGCAGCAAGAAGACGGCCGGCAAGAAGGCCGCACCGAAAAAGGCGGCAGCGAAGAAGTCCGCCAGCAAGAAAGCCGTCGCCAAGACGGCCAAGAGGTCCACTGCCAGCAAGAAGGCGAGCGTCAAGTCGGCAGCGCGCAAGCCTGCCGGCAAGAAGGCCGCTGCAAAACGGAAGTGAGCGACACCGCATGCGGCCCGGCCACGCGCCGGGCCGCATGCTTTTCGCAGCACGCCGCGTCCACACCGGCACCAACACTCGATAAAGAAGCGAACACCATGGCGATCAAGATCGACAAGAAGATCACCGGCTACAACGTGGTCAAACCCGAAGACAAGGTTGCCGCCACCCCGGTCGCCGCCGCCGCGCCGAAAGAGGCGCCGACGGCCGAAGTGATCCAGATGCACGAAAGCGTCGAGCGGCCCGAGACCCTGGTCGGCTCCACCTTCAAGATCAAGTCGCCGCTGTTCGAGCACGCGTTGTACGTCACCATCAACGACATCGTGCTCAACGCCGGCACCAAGCATGAGCTGCGCCGCCCGTTCGAGATCTTCATCAACTCGAAGAACATGGACCACTTCCAGTGGATCGTGGCGCTCACCCGCATCCTCTCCGCCGTGTTCCGCAAGGGCGGCGACGTCACCTTCATCGTGGAAGAGCTGAAAGCCGTGTTCGACCCCCGCGGCGGCTACTTCAAGGCCGGCGGCGTCTACATGCCCAGCATCGTCGCCGAGATCGGCGGCGTGATCGAACAGCACATGAAGAACATCGGGCTGATCCACGATCCGGAGATGGACGAGGCGACGCGTAAGCTGATTGCCGAGAAGCGTGCGGCGTATGAGCAGGCCGGCGCAAAAAAAAACTCTGACGTGAGCAAGGCGGCTTCGGCCGCGACAGCCTCCAGCGATACCGAATCCAACGGCTTCCCACCCGGCGCCACGCTGTGCCAGAAGTGCAATACGCAGGCGCTGGTGCTGATGGACGGGTGTCAGACTTGCTTGAATTGTGGGTATTCGAAGTGCGGGTGAATGTGCGCATACGAGCGAATTGAGCAAAAGGTGGCAGTCATGCCGCCCTTTTTATTTTGCGCAATTCCTCGCGGTAAGTTTTCACTTATCGGTGAGGCCGCTCAGGCTAACGCACCCGAGCTTCCTCGCACGGTCAGGCGATGCACTTCAGAGTTAACTCGCGCCCACTGGTTTCGGCAGTCACGCGGCTTCCGGCAAGTCATCGCTCAGATCCAAGCCCATCCAGCCAAGCAGTACCAGGCTGCGAATCGCATGGGCGACAGCGAGTCGCTTCTCATCCGAGTCCCAAGCCTTCTTCCATTCAAGGATATAACTGTAGAGTTGCTGCTCGCTGACCTTCTGGTTCGGGTGCGCTGCCTTGAGTTGCCGGCTGGCATACAGAACGGTCATCACCTCTTCAGCCTGTTCGGTGCTCTTGATGCGGCTGAAAAGGTCTACTGTCTTGGCGATTTTTCGTTCGTAGGGACGATAGGCGACCTCAAGCTTTGCACGCTCTTTCTCGTACTGGGGCGTTGCCCGCAGCGAGATCATCCGGCCGAGCGGCTGTTCGTGCAGCCAGTTGCGGTTGGCAAGATCGGCCAAGGCGGGATTCACATCATCGGAAAAGGGGCCATAGCTGCCCTTGCCGAATTGGAATCCGGTAGGTACGCCCATCTCGGTGACGACGTAGCAAATCTTCTGGAAGATCGTCCGCCCCACCGGATTGGCGTACGGCTGCCGTTGCAAACGTAGCAAGACCTCCATCAGCACGGTCCACGATGGATTCGCCCTCTCGTGTCTCCGACCTTTGCCATCCAACGTCATTTGCGACGGACTCGCCAGGAAATCGGGTTCCAGCTGCGAACGCGGCGTGCCGTAGGGCGCGTAGACTTCCACGTCGACAGGCAGGTAGGCGAGTTTGCGATAGATCAGTGGGCCGACCTCTTCCCAGCCCAGGCCGCCATTGCCGCATCCGAGCGGCGGCAGGGCGATGCTGCGGATATCCCATTTGTCGAGGTGTGCAGCGAGGTAATCCAGGCCTGCTTCTATGTCGGCGATGCGCGAGGGCGAGCGCCAATGGCGCTTGGTTGGGAAGTTGAGGATCCAGGCACCCGTCGCGTCGCGGTACGGGTACGGCTCGCCGATGCGCACCCGGCCATCTTTGCAGCGGGATGCATAGTCCTTGAACATCGCCGGGTAGCGCTTCCTGAATTCCTGCGCGATACCTTTTCCCATGACGCCCACGCAGTTGACCGTATTCACCAAGACTTGCGCTTGGCTGGTAAAGAGGTCGCCGATGAGTGCCTTGAACATGATTGCAATCCGTCAACGGAAGAATAAAGCCGGATTGACGCTGACCGGCAGCGTGAACCCGAGCGCGGACAGCTTGTCTCGTGCAGCAGCGTCCACAACGTGTGCGAAACCGGGACGGAGGAGGTTAAATCGTTTGGTTCCTGAGTTCATCGTGCTCTGGCCTTCTGCTTAACTTCCTCCGTCCCGATTTCGGTCCCGATTTCGAACGGCCGGCATCGTGATCGCGGGGGGACGTTCTTCTGCGGGGCTGGTTGATGAGGAGAGAGTCGCAGTACCCAGTTTAGGATAGATCTGGCGCCCGGCACTAAACGCCTTTTTAGAGCGGGCGACATACCATGCGTTCATTCTGATATCCCAGCTTCGAGCAGCACAGAATTGTTGCCAGTCAAGTTCGATGACGCGCTCCAGAGCGAGCTCGTCATTAACCAGCACAATGAGGATGAATTCGAACAGCTGCCGATCTCTGTCTGACGGATCCGGGTAAATGGTTCCCGTCTTCCTGGCTTTCTGGAGAGTTTTGATGGAGTAGCGGTTTCCTTCCCGAGATATAGCATCGATGTTCTTGGTGCCGCGGGGAGCGGCGGCGAGCAAAGAGAGGTCCGGTCGCTCTTTAAACAAAGAGATGGCAAGCTTTTCGCCGATTTCCCCGACATTGAAATTCAGGCCGCGTTTCCTCGCCTCTGTGTCAACAGCGGCACGTAGTTCCATAAGCTGTACGTCGCTGAGGGAATGCAGGTCTGCAGGTTCCCTGGAAATCTTGTTGTCACTCTTCATGCGTTCTGGCCGCTCCCCGGATATTGATCAATATAGCCTCCTCCGACAGCAGGAATGCTCGGCATTGTCTGATTACTTCGTCTTCGGGGAGCCTGGCGGGACCTTTGAGGCTGCACCCCCATACATTTGCAACGCGCCATCCCGACTCCAGCAGGACAGTCGTGGTCCGCTCATCCCCGAAACCGAAATCGGGACGGAGGAGGTTAAATCGTTTGGTTCCTGAGTTCATCGTGCTCTGGCCTTCTGCTTAACTTCCTCCGTCCCGATTTCGGTCCCGATTTCGCGAGCCCATCGGCTCGATCACGCGCCGGCTCGACATTCGGAATCATGCGAAATACGAAGGAGCGAGGGCTCTAGCCTAAGCGTAGGCGTCACCGGTGAGAAGAAGACAGCAAATCTCCGGCGGCGAACTTTCACAGCTTGGGGATCCACGACATACCGCGTCGGCGCGGCGCCTCCCCATTGCGTGGAGCGCCGACTTTTCGCCCAGCCTGTCGTCCGATACTGTCGATGGCGAACCAGATCACGTCGGTGCCGTGCTTGCGGTCCACACATAGCTCGGTCCGCAACCCGTGGGCAGAGTCGGAATGGCCCACGTGCGCACGCCATCGCCGAATGGGTCGTTGCGACAGCTTGGCGCCGACGTGGCCAGCATCTGCACGACGAGGCCGTAGCGGCAGAAGAAATTAAAGAGGACGTCGAGTTGCAGCTAATCGCCTTGTGGGTGGCCCCCACCATTACGGTCGTTCCACCATGCATGCAGCAGCATTTCACCGAGCAGGACAGAGGCGTCCACTTGCCGTCTTGAGCCCTCCAATTGCTCTACCAGTCGCCTCTGCAGCTCCTCGCCGAAAGGATCCGTTGCAAAGGTGCCGCCAGTTCTTCTGGGAGTCCATCGGGCCAGCCGTTCGATTTCCCGGATGTCCAGGCCATCGACTTGCTCTTTCAGGATCCGCAGCAGGTCTTCCAGTGGCAGTTCCGAAGTTCTGATCCAGGAAGGATCGAGCCCGACTAGCGAGCCCAGTTCTTCTACGGAAAACCCCAATGCCTGCATTCCTTCCGGGGTGAGCGCGGACCGAGGGCAGGCATGAAAGGGAAATCGCTTCGTACAAGCAATCACCACTTGTGCCAGTTTGGCGATATGTTCCCTGCAGCAGTCGGTGACATCCCTGTGCAGAAGTGTGTCCGGAACCTGATCCTCGGTCCCAGCGAAGCAGTGGCTCCAGCGTCGGGATGCGCCATGGCCACGGCTGACGCCAACCAGCGAGATGCGTCCTTCCTTCTGCGAATAGTTGCGCAGCTTCAGGAAGAATCGCATTGCCGGGTCACGCGACATTGCCGTCTGCTGCATGGCCCACCATGTGTCGAAGCCGGGAACTCGCGCCATCTCTTTCTGGGTCAGAAAGGTGACGCTTCGGGAGGCGGATACGAAGGCATTGAGGCAATATCCGAACTCGGCGCCTCCACGCCTTCGCATCAGGCCTGTGAAGTATTCGGCTTCGAGAAGCCGTTCCTCCACCAAAAGGAGACTGGTGAGCGGACGACGGGACTTGGTCATGCTTCTGCCAAGTTCGTGACCCAATCAATCGCTTGAAAAGCTCGGGGTGCCGATGCGGCTGAAGTAACCGCCGAACCTCTCGACCAGGGACGGAACGAAGAGCGGAGAGAGCGAGGCGAAGCGGAGGCTAGGCAACTCCTTCAATGCCTGTTCCGCAGGAAGAGCCAATATGTCGTGGAACTGGATCATCCACGGGCCGCGCTGGTTGGAGTCCAGGTCACGCAAGGGAAACAGGAAGTGCTGTTTTGGCGATCGGGCGTGTTGTATCAGGTTGGCGCACTCCTTTTCCTTTTTCGAGTCGGTCAAGTCCCTCCATTTCGCAGAGATGTCATCGCAGGCGGCGAGAAGGATCGTGTTGACCTTTCCTTCGTTGGCTAGATCACAGCGAGGGCTGACCACGATCCATGTTTTCCCGTCGCGATCGAGGAGATCGCCTGTATCCAGACGACTCTTCAGGGGCGGAACGAAATACGACTCCTCGGGATGAGTGGCATCCCCGCCCGCACTCAGCAGGGCATCATGGACATGGGCGACGACATGACGGGCAACAATGTCTGCCAATGCAATCCCGTTCTCCGCACCACCGTTGGTCCAGTGCTTCCAGCGAGGCCAGATGGACTGGAAGAACACTCTCGCCGTTTCCCGGTCAAATGCCGCCCTGACCATGCGAAGCTGGAGGAACATGTCCATGTGTTTGGCCAGCCATTTGAAGACTTGGTCGAGGCCATCTCCCTTGTCCATGATCTGGACCTGGGGAACACCATAGCCATCCCTGTCGGCTTCGGACTGCTGTCCTGTGTGCACAACCACACCGAGAGGCTGTGTGGCAATGATGTGGCGGACCAGCTCGTTGCCGTGGCTGTTGTTCTCCGTGACACCTTCTTCGACCTGCAATCGGAGATCGACCACCGCAGCGTCAAACCGGTGGAAATCGAGCTTTCGCTTTGCGTCCGGCACGGATTTGGATACGACGTGTTCGACCTGGAATCCCTTGTTCCCGGCATCGGCATTGTGTGCGGCGATGGCGTCGTTCCACTCGTCGATCTTAGAGTCGTCGTCCTCGACGATGAGTACCTTCAGGATGTGGGCGACATCGGTCATTTGGCTGGGGCTCTCCGCATCTCGATCACAAATGTCGTCTCTTCCGCTTCGGAGTCAAAGGCGACGTCTCCCTTGCTTGCCCGCATAGCCTCCCGGGCTATGGCCAAGCCGATGCCGGAGCCTTCCGTCTTCAGGGAAAATCCCGGATTGAACAGGTTTGCGTGGAATCTTTCCGCAACTACCGGGCCGTTGTTGGATATGGCAAGGCGGACATACTGCTTGGACTGGCTGATAGCGAACCTGATTCTGCGTGGACGCACAGGACTGCTTCCGAGCCAGTGCACGGCGTTGTCGATGATGTTGAGCACCGCAGCCATCAGATCGGATTCGTATCCGGTGACGAGTGCGGTATTGCCGGCGCTCTGAATGTCCGATTCGATCGACAGCTGGCCGAGAGCATCGCCGTAGAGGTTGATGCAACGATCGATGATCTCTTCCACGCTGAAGATCTTGGGACGTCCCCGCTTTTTCCCCGATATGGGATCGAGCGATTTGAAGAGCTTGCTGAGGTGTCCCGCCGAACTGTGGACCGACTTCGCCTCCTTGCCGAAGCTGGCTCTGAAATGTGAGCCGAATGCGGATTGTTCCTCCAGCCGCGGCGCACCATCGGCCAGGCGTTTGGAGCGGGTCGAGATATCCGAGAGGTACCGCCGTCCGTCATGAAGTACCTGGGAGACGACAAGGCCCAGTGTGGAGCGTGAAGCCAGCACTTGCTGGTAGGTTTCGAGCTCCGCAATGGACGTCTTCAGTGCGACGCTGTCCTGCTTGATGGCCCGCTCGATCCGGTTGCGGTAACGAAGGGGAAGGTCGGCGACCGCGCGGGTGGTTGCCCTCAGGTTCGCCCGGTTCCGCATTTCGCCGGTATCGACGGTGCTTTTGCGGCTCAGTCCGGCCGTCTGGCGAAAGTCCTGGCGGATGGATTCGACTTGGGCCAGCAGTTCGGTTACAAGACGCTTCAGGCGCTCGAAGGCCCCATTGTGTTCGAGCCCTTCGCGGCTGCTGCGCTCGACCAACCCGGATTCCTTCTCCCCCTGGATTTCCACCAGCCCCCAGACTTGGTTCAGTCCGAGTTTGCGGGAAGGGTTCTGCACCCTCATCCGTTCCAGTTCGAGCCAGTCGGTTTCGGCATCGCCGTAAGGTCTGATGCGAAATCCGTTCCTGTATATGCCGATGCCTATGTTCTCGTCGAGCACGCGCTTAGCATCGAGTCGGCCGATGCCCCCCAGGCCAAGTTTCTCGAAGAGTTCGACGATGGCGTTCCCTTCGCGGTCATAGATGTTCAGACGCAGATTTACCTTGCCGCAGGAAGCCTCCTCCGGCTGGAGCTCGGAGGCAGGTATGTCGATCGGCTGCGCCTTGGCATCTCCTCGCTGGTTGACGAGGGTACCCTTGAAGCGGCCCTTCGAATCGAAGGTCCCCTTGACCATGTAATGGAAGACGCGGTCGATCCCGAATGGTCGGATCTCGGTGGGGTCCGGTTGCCCGCCTTCCTCCTCGATGCCCGCCAGCAGGCCGGATACGAGGGACTGACCGTCGAATCCGTGGATCTCCTCGTGAAAACCGGACAGATCCAGGTATATCCGGAATTCGTCTTCCCTTGTCCTGATCGGGGAGGCAAGCCTCCGCAGCTCGCGTATCAGCTGCTCAAGCTGTTTTTTCGTCCACTTGTCGCGCAGGGCGTGGATTTCCAGGCGCACTCCCTGGGCCTCCCCACGTCCACCGGGCTTGGTTGATATGGGGATGTCGATCTGATCGAGATACGTCGCTTGCTCGAAGCGATCCCAGTTCACGTCGATCTCGCTGATCTCCAGCCGATGGCCGGGGATCTTCCTGGCGGTTCGCAGGTGCAACCGCTTGCCGAGTCGCGCTGTGGCAAAACGCCCGACTCCCTTGGCGCCGAGCATCGTGCGGTTTTTGGGGCTTAGCCGTCGCTCGACCTTGTCGCTGGTGGCTGGCTCGAACCACTTTTCCAGCAGGTCGTTGCCGGACATGCCGTGGCCTGCGTCGGAGACGGTGATGGTCCCGTTGTCGCCTGTCCAGATACCGTCAGCCGGTGGCGAAATCGTGATACGGACCGACGGGGAATCGGCATCGAAGGCGTTCTTGACCAGCTCGATCAACGCGGCCTCGGGACCGCTGATCAGCTGGTCACCGATGGTTCTGACAATCCTGGCTCGTGGCCGAAGTTTGGGCATTGCCTCTCCTGATGGCAGTCTCTGGCGGTCCGGGAGCGGAACCGATCACAATGCCCCTGTTACCACCTGGTCAGGCCGAAACGAGCCTGGTAGGCTCGCTCCTAATAATGTACAAGATGAATCCATCGTGAAAACATTTGCGGATCTGTTCTGTGGCGGAGGGCTTGGCGCCCGGGGGGCGGTCAATGCGGGACTGCAGCCACTGGTTGCCGTGGATCTGTGGGATATCGCCTGTCAGACCTACAGCCACAATTTCCCGTCTGCGACAGTGCTGAACCGCCGCATCGAGGAGATCGACCCATTGCAGTACGCGAGGCCGGGGGGGGTGGACCTCCTGCTTGCGTCGCCCGAGTGCACGAACCACTCAGTTGCGAAGGGGGCCGCTATAAGGGATGAGGGCAGCCGCGAGACCGCACTGCATACGATCAAATGGATCGCAGCGCTCAGGCCGCGCTGGTTCGTGATGGAGAATGTCAAGGAAATGAGGGCCTGGCCACGTTACCGGGAGCTTCACAACACATTGTCGGCGCTCGGCTATCAGGTGCGCGAGGAAGTGATCAATGCTGCCCAGTTTGGTGCCCCGCAGGCGCGAGTCAGGCTGTTCCTGATCGGTGGATTGAACATGCTCCCCCCAGCGATTACTCCATTGCCCTGTACGCCTGTCAGGACAGTCAGGGACATTCTCGACCCCGACGGGACGTGGCCCGAGCAACCCCTGTTCGTTGCGGGACGTGCGGCGAACACCGTGGTAAGAGCAAGGAATGCTATCAGGACACTGGGTCGTGACGCGGAATTCCTGCTCGTCTATTACGGATCCGGCGGGGAACGGAGCTGGCAGACTCTGGATCAGCCGTTGCGGACGGTTACCACGATCGACCGGTTCGCGCTCGTCCGGAAGCGGCGTGGGCGGTACATGATCCGGATGCTGCAACCCTCGGAACTGGCAAGAGCCATGTCGCTGCCTGATGCCCACGCCTTTCCGGTAGGAACGCGGCGTGAGAAGGTCAAACTGTGCGGCAACGGAATCTGCGCAACAGTCATCGAGACGATCGTGGAGCACCTGAAGGCCGTCGAGTTGGCCGAGTCTGACGCGATACAGAGGCAGGCAGAGTGTCAAGACCGAATAGCTTTGCCAGCCTGATCTCCAATGCGGCCATATCTCGGGTCTCGCATTCCCAGATCACGTGCACGGTCCAGCCATCGATTTCAAGCGCAGCAATGTTCCGTCGGTCCCTCGACTGGTTGGCCAGGAACTTCTGCCGCCAAAATTCCTGGCGCGTCTTCGGCGTGGTGGTCCACTTGCAGCCGTGTCTGTGCCAGAAGCAGCCATGAACAAAGATTATCTTCCTGTGCTTTGGGAACACGAGATCAGGCCGGCCGGGAAGGTTGCGTATATGCAGCCTGAAGCGTAATCCGAGTCTATGTGCACAGGAGCGCACAGCCAGCTCGGGGGCGGTGTCGCTACCCCGGATTCTGCTCATCATCCGGCTACGGATGGCTGGTGAAACTGTGTCCATTTGGGCTCGGTTGTAACCAGTCCGTATCAAATTCTGTACCAACAAGCTCGGAGCGAGCCAATGAACCAGGAGATGCCCGAATGGAAGCTATACGAGCGGCTGGTGGCGCGCATGCTTGTCGAGCAGTTAGAAACCGACCTCTGCGTTACGCCAAACGCGTATATCGTCGGCAGGATAACCGGTGTACGCAGACAGATCGATGTACTCATCGAGACACGGCATGACACCGACAACAGTCGCCGCATCATCGTGGATGCAAAGAAGAGATCGCGGAAGATAGATGTCAAGGATGTAGAGAGTTTCAGGGGGCTCATGGAGGATGTCGGTGCGACCCACGGTTACCTTGTAAGTCCGGCCGGCTACACCAAGGCCGCGGGAAAGAGAGCCCAAGCCGCCGTCTCCATTCGCATTGTGCCGCTGGATCGCCTGGAGGACTTCGACCCCTCTACATGGCCACGTTGCCAGAGGGAGGGCTGCAAGCACGGTCGCGTTTTCTGGGACGGCTATCCCGAACTCACCGTGGTCCTCCGGCCGCTTGATGATTCAGAGCCGGTGCACCAATCGTCGGTGCACTACGTCGGGAAATGTGATCGCTGCGGGCGGTTTCATGTGCGGTGCCTCGTTTGCAATGACATCCTGGCTCCTCCCGAGGACGATGAAGACGATTGCGGCCACCAATGCAGTTGCAGACCTCCTTGGTTCTGGCTCGCTTCCATCGAAGAGGACGAGGATGGCCATGACTCGGCCGAGCTGCATGCCTGCCTGATGACTGGCCGAGTCATAACCGTCGACCGGCGGTCGCTTTGAGGTGGTGAAGCCGTATTCATGGCGTGGCACGAATCGCAAGTGTTGGAGACCGTGAGGTCTTTGATCAGTCACGCGAGCTCGTTATCTCCGGCATAGCAGTAGCCCACCGAAAGTTTCAGAGCCTTCGTTGGCCGTTACAGGGTCTGCAGATAGGGTTGCTGACCTATCAGTCAAGCATCCACGGCAAGATCATGCTGATTGACGTCACGGGGTTCTGAGCTGCGCGTGGCCAAGTAGAGCCCGACAAGGCCCACTGCTGTGCTGTCCATGATGCGTACTGCGTTGGCCAGCTCTGCATCGCTGCAGCAGAAGTTGCCGCACCAGTAGGCCCGCGAGAGTGGGCTATCCATGTCGATATGCTCGTCCATGGCTGCCATGCTCCCGCAGCTTGGTCGTCGTGGATATCAGCGGCTGGATCGGTGTTCTGTAGGCGCTTGCGACGACTGGGTCAGGTATTCCCACGCTCCACTGAGCGGGTAGTCAAAGATGAAGTGGCGTCGGCGTCGTTCATCGCCTCACCGTTTTCCCGAGTCAGGCACCTGCAGCAAATCGGTGATATCCACTCCCAATACTAGAGCTAGCCGCTCTAGGCCATCTATCGAGATGTTAGTAACGCAACGCTCAAGCTGAGACACGTATGTACGATGAAACTCGGCAACCTCGGCCAACTGTTCTTGGCTCAGCCCCTTAGCCTTGCGTAGGTGACGGATATTTGTCGCCACGCGTTCGCGGGCGCTTGGTAGTGATGGACGGGCGGACTTGGACGACATGCGTCCAGCCTGACCATCTACCGGGTTGCCTTCTACAGAGTATAACTCTACTGCTAATAACCAAGCAGTTCCCTCGTAGTGTGCTGATGATTCGCGGCACTGCCTTACGCAAGAAGGCTGAAGCCTTGCGCACTAAATTTGTGCCGGTGGATCGCAGTTTTCCCCCGTGACTGATGCGCTCCCTGAAGCTACTAGGGGCGCGATTTCTCTACTTCGGGGGCTGCATCAGGGACAGGGCATCCACTCCAAGGGCTTTCGCGAACCCCTCCAAGCGCTCGACAGAGATGTTGGTGACGCGGCGCTCGATCTGCGACACGTACGTGGGGTGGCACGGCACCAACTCACTGAGTTCCGCTTGGGTCAGGTCCATGGCTTTGCGGCGGTTGCGAACGTTCACAGCGATGTGGCCGAGAGGGCTCGACAGCGGTGCAGGCTTGCGCTTGGGCTTGGACTGGGAGGGCATGTGCCCAGCCTGTCCGTCTACCGCCTTGAATTCTACAGATTATTACTCTACTCTTTATAACTCTACATGTGTGCAGTGCCCGCGGTGCTGCTCAGTAGAGGCCGTGTCCGTAGATAGGCCGGCAAGCAAAGAGGGCTAACCCAGGGGAAAACAAAGGACGCAACATGAAGCCAAGCACGCTACGCAACGCCATTTCCATCGTTTTGCTCGCCGTCGCCGCCGGCTCGACCGGCCTGGCGCTGGCCCAGGAGACCACGATAGACACAACTAGGCCGGGCCGAACCGCGACGACCGCTTCGCAGGTAGAAACCGCCTTCGATCTGCCTGCGGGCAAGCTTGCCGCGGCTCTCAATGCGTTCGGTATGCAAAGCGGCCTGCAGATGGACTATCTACCCGAACTGGTTGCGGGCCGGCAGGCGAGGGCGGTTCTCGGCTACATGACCTGGCGCGAAGCGCTGACCCAGCTGCTTGAGGAGTCGGGCCTGGAATACGAAGTGCTCGACAGCCGGACTGTGGCCATCCGGCACGCGGTGGGGCAGGCGAGCGCGGCAGGCTCCACGGTCACTACATCAAGCGCAACACATCCGGCACCCGCCGCCACGAACTTGGAAAGCGTACAGGTCACGGGAACGCGCATTCGCGGCGGCAGTACGCCATCGCCTGTCATCACGATCGGCAGCGAGCAGATCCAGCAGGAAGGTTTCGCGGATCTCGGCGAGGTCATTCGCAGCGTGCCGCAGAACTTTTCCGGGGGACAGAATCCTGGAGTCGCGAAAGGCGCAGGGGGAGGTGGGCCAAGCAATCAAAACATCACCGGCGGCTCGGGCATGAATCTACGCGGGCTGGGGCCGGATGCGACCTTGACCTTGCTCAATGGTCGTCGCATGTCCTACGGTGGGTTTTCCCAGGCGGTGGACATCAGCGCCATTCCTGTGGAGGCGGTGGAGCGCCTGGAGGTCGTGCCGGATGGCGCTTCGGCCATCTACGGCTCGGATGCGGTGGGCGGCGTGGCCAATGTGATCCTCAAGCCCGACTTCGATGGGGTGACCGTGGGCGCGCGCTATGGCGGAGCCACCGAGGGTGGGCTGATCACGCGTGAGTACACGGCGACTGCCGGCACCACCTGGGCTACGGGCGGCTTGATCGCGGCGGGGAACAAAACCTCCAACGATCCGATCTACTCCGACCAGCGTGACTACACCCAATCGATGTACCGGCCTTCGACGCTGTGGCAGGGCAACGATCTGCGCAGCGGCTTGTTCAGCTTGCATCAGTCGTTGGGGGACGCTGCGGAACTGCATCTGGATGCGCTCAGGAACGAGCGGGACATCACGACATCGTCGGCATACCCCAGCGTTTACTACCCCTACAACGTCGAGACGAAGACCACCCTGCTGGCGCCCAGTCTCGAAATATGGCTGCCGGGCGACTGGACGCTCACGCTCAGCGGGGCCGTGGGAAAGGAGAGGAGTTCTATTTCTCAACCGACGGTAAGCAGAACAGACGGGGCGGTGACTGCTGGCGGCGTCGCGTACGGGAACAAAAGCCGGACCTACGAGATCGGCGCGGAAGGGCTGTTGTTCACACTGCCCGGCGGTGAAGCGAGGCTGGCCACGGGTGCAGGCTACCGGTACAACGACTTTCTGTACTCGATCACCAGCCGCGGCACGGTCGGCGCCAGTGGCGATCAGAGCAGCCGCTTTGCCTATGCCGAGTTGAGCGTGCCGTTAATCGGGCCGGAGCAGGGCATCGGCGGAGTTGAGCTACTTGCGCTGACAGGCGCGGTCCGCACCGAAGATGGCGATTACGGAAGGGTGACCTCGCCCAAGTTTGGTCTGATCTATGCGCCCAGTGCCGATTTCTCGTTGAAAGCCTCATGGGGCAAGTCGTTCAAGGAGCCCACACTTGATCAGCTCTCTCTCGCCCAAGTCGCCATCTACTACCCGGCGGCGACATTTGGCCCCGGTTACCCCACGGGTGCCGCGGTGTTGTGGCTGTCGGGCGGCAACGCGGACCTGCGTCCCGAGCGGGCCCGGACATGGAGTGCCTCGCTGGCATTTCATCCGGAGGCCCTAACCGGCCTTGAGGCGGAGCTGACCTGGTTCGATATCGACTACACCGACCGTGTTCTGCAACCGCTCACTGATTTCAACGTGCTAGGCAATCCGGTCTACGCGGATTTTGTCGATTACGATCCAACCGAGGCAGCGCAGGCGACGGCGCTTGCAAACGTAAACATCAGCAACTTCTTCAACTTTGTTGGTGCACCTTATGACGCCAGCAAGGTCGTGGCGATCCTCGATGGCCGGTATGTCAATGCAGCCCGGCAACGGATCAAGGGGATCGACCTGTCAGGGTCGTACCAATTCGACCTGAGCTCAGGGCGGTTGATGGTCCGGGGCTCGACCAGTTGGTTGGCCAGTACACAA
Source organism: Rhodanobacter sp. LX-99 (assembly GCF_018599185.1). Taxonomy (NCBI): domain Bacteria; kingdom Pseudomonadati; phylum Pseudomonadota; class Gammaproteobacteria; order Lysobacterales; family Rhodanobacteraceae; genus Rhodanobacter; species Rhodanobacter sp. LX-99. Next base: position 49,342 of record NZ_JAHFVL010000004.1, read on the forward strand.
TCTCTGACGGTGGCGCAGAGCCCTTACGACTTGGCTGGCACATTGGCCCATCCGGCCAAAATCAAAAGCCGAATCGGGGCGATGTGGCAGCAGGGCGGATTCACCGCTTCGCTGTTTGGAAACTACACGAGCGGGGTGACCAATACTGCGGATGGTAGGAAGGGCGCCTCGTTTACCACTTTCGACGCCACGCTGCGCTACGACACCGGCGCGCGCGAGGATGCATGGTCGAATTTGGCGTTGGAGTTGTCGGCCCAGAACCTGCTCAATCGCGCGCCGCCGTTGTACGCCGCCACCTCGGTGAACTACGCCAACGGCTACGCGCCCTACGATTCGACCAACTACTCGGCGGTGGGGCGCCTCCTGAGCCTGTCGTTGTCCAAGCATTGGTGACGGCAATGAGGATCTTGCCAATTATCGTGCTTATGAGCGGGCTCTCGTATGTCGCCCATGCCCAGACGGTTGAACCTCGCGACCTGCTGGAGGTGGCCGACTTCAGTGGTCCTGTCGTATCCCCGGATGGAAAGCAGGTGGCGTTTCGGGTCGAGCAGGCTTCGGTCGAACGCAACACCTACGATGCGTTCTGGTATGTGCAGGATGTCGACGGGGTGTCGCTTCCCCACCGGATCGCGGACGGTGGCGTGGTCCTGCGTGACTCTGCAGGAATTCCTCTGCCAGCTACTGTCGTGTGGTCTCCGGATGGGCGCTGGATCTATTACCGCGCCATGGTCGACGGAAAGATCGATGTGTGGCGCGCGGCGGCGAACGGTTCGGGCGTGGAACCCGTAACGCACGACACGGCGGACGTGCGCGATTTCGTCTTGGGCAAGGGCGGCCGTGTCCTCAGGTACAGCGTCGGCGCCGCTCGCGAGGAGGTGCGGTCGGCGGAGCGTGCCGAGTACGACCAAGGCATTCACATCGACGCTTCCGTACCGATAGGCCAGCCGCTATTTCGCTCCGGTTTCGTAGGGGGGCGTATGGCGACGCAGCGTTACGGCAAAGTTTGGTTCGACCGTGTTCCGTTGCTGGCCGATGTTCCGGATCACTGGAAAGCAGTGTATCTGCAGAAGCAGGTAACGCGGGACTTGGATGCTGCCGAAGCCAGTGGTGTTGGTGACGAATCCAATGCAGACAGGCGGTATCCCGAGGCCTGGCTCCTGTCGCGCTCACCAGGAGATGACCGTGTAGCCATCTTGACCCGAATTGGCAAAAGGAACGGCTTGCGTGACAAGCCGGATGTCAAGTTGTCTGCGACATTGCCCGAAGGGCCGCAAGAGATCGTATGCAAGGTCGCGGCATGCACTGGAAAGGCAATCACCTCGATCCAATGGCGCCCCCACAGCGATGAGGTACTGTTTACCGTAACGGATCCGTTGGAAGGATGGGCGCAATCCATCTATCGCTGGAATGTCAGGGCCGGGGCTGTGCTACTGGTGGCGCATTCGTCGGGTCTGCTCAATGGTGGACGGGATCCGTCCAGTAAATGCGGGGCCTCCCATACCGCGATGGTATGTGTGAGCGCGACAGCCAGTCAGCCACCGCGCCTGGAACGGATCGATCTGAAGACGGGAATTCGTCGGGTGCTCTTTGAACCCAATACGGCACTCGCGCAGGCGATGGCGAAATCCAGTTCGGTAAGGTTGCTGCGCTGGAAGGATGCGAAAGGCCAGCTGTTAACGGGACAGTTTTATCCAGCGAAAAGCGATTCTGGAGCCAAGCCTCCGCTGTTCGTGAATTACTATCGGTGCACGGGATTCGTGCGTGGTGGCTTCGGCGATGAATGGCCCTTCGCAAGCCTGGCGGCGCACGGAATATCTGCACTCTGCATCAATGCCGCACCTTATCTTCTCGATCCTGTCGATCGCTACAACGAAGGACTAGCGGCCGTCGAAAGCGCGGTCACGCTGTTGTCGGCAAATGGCGAGATTGATTGCGCCAAAGTTGGGATGGGTGGATTGAGCTTCGGAAGTGAAGTCACGATGTGGGTCGCAATGAAGTCGCGACTTCTGGCGGCTGCCTCAATCAGTTCTGTGTCGATGTCGCCCAACTACTATCTGCTTGGATCCATCAAAGGGGCCCCGTTTGCGAGCGGATTGAAAGAGTTCTGGGGACTTGGTTCGCCTGAAAAAACACCGGCGCGCTGGCATGTGCTTTCCCCGGCGTACAACCTGGACAGAATATCTGCTCCGATCCTCTTTCAGATGCCCGAGCAGGAATATATGCAGGCGACCGACTACGTCATCCCCATGATCAGGAAGAACATGGCGGACCTTTACGCATTCCCCAACGAGCCGCACCAGAAATTTCAACCCAAACACAAGCTCGCGGCTTACATGCGTAACCTGGAATGGTTTCGCTTCTGGTTGCAGAGGTATGAAGTTGGTGATCCTTCCAAGGCTGACCAGTACGCGCGTTGGCGTGCACTGCGAAGGCGCCCAACGCCCGCACGGTCCTCGGCTCCCGACTGCAAGGGTTAGGGCTAGGTACTAGGCATGCTTCCGGGTCCAGTTCTCGATCATGCACAGGGCGAAGATACGCATGAAGGAACGATCGCCAGAGGACAGTGGCTTGTCCAGGGACAGGTTCAGCTTGTGCGGATCCAACAGGCCTCGGGACTGGAGACGGCCATCCAGCAGGAATCGGCGGATGGTCTCTTTATTTCTGCGGTATATACCGGCGTTGTAGTTCATGAAGGTGCCCTTGCTCCGCCGCTCCAGCACGTCTTTCGGAAGCTGTGCGGCGAATGCGGATCGGGCGACGGCCCGGTTCTGACCGCCGGATATCCACATCCAGGAGGGAATGCGAAGGCAAGCCTCCATCACGGGTTGAGAGAGCAGTGGCATGCGTACTCTTCGGTGACCCGCTCGAAGTGTGGCATCCGCAAACATCTGGTTGCCGGCGAGGTCGAAGATCCGTTCCCGATCGCCGGGAAGAGCATGGGTTGGCGCATCGAACCATGGGTGCAGTTCCAGAGGAAGAGCCACGTCAGTCTGTGCCAGCAATGAATAGTCCGGTTTGCAGGCCGGCTTGGGGCGCAGGTACAGCTTCCTTAGCGTCAGCCGTGTGGCCTTTGCCACCGTACATCCATGAAGCCTGGACAGATCGACGACGGCTTGGCATCCCGCGGCCACACCACGTTCCCGAAAGGCGTCGGCGGCTGGAGCGGCGGATGTCAGATAACAGAAGATCGTGTCGCCACCGCTGCCGGAGAAATGGCTGCGAACATCCTGGAAGCCTGCCTCTTTGTCCATGGCGCGGGCAATGGCTCGGCCCAGCATCCAGACTGCAGGCCTCAATGAGTGGCTCGGCAGCGGAAAATCGATGTCTGCCTCATTGAGGTCGAGTCGCCGTTTCAGGAGCTCGACGCCGAGATGCTCCGCGATCTGACTCGCATATCGGCGTTCGTCGGCACCGGGCACTGGTGTGATTGCGGTGCAACAGGTGATCCGTGCTCGCGTCCCCGCAAGACAGGCACCGACGATCGACGAATCCACGCCACCCGAGAGTTCAAGTAGCAGCGATCGGTCGGTTCCAGCCATGGCCTGAACCGCCATGGTTATGACTTCTCTAAGCCCTTTTGCCGACGCCACGGGGTCGCTACGCCGCTGGGTAGGGGCGACGAAGGTCCAAGGGGACCAAGCCAGCGCGGCGTGCGTTGTCTCGCCATCGAGTGCAAGCATGCAGCCGGGGAGCAGTTCGTGGACGCCGGCAAGGCCGGTACGGGAGATTTTCACGTGCGGATAGACCAGGCAGTGCTGCACGAAATCCCAGTCGATCCGGTCACGATGCAGGCCAAGGCTTGATGCGATTGCCAAGTCGGAGGTGATGAATCCGTTGCAGGCCTGCAGCGAATAGGCGCATGCCATACCACCGGATGGGTCCCGCATAAGGGTGATGCTATCGGTACCCTCGTCGGCAGGCTGGAATAGCAGGTACTCGCCCCAATAGCGATCGAGAAGATATTGTCGAAGTGCCGACTGCGTCGGCAGATGTCGAAGGCCCGCCAGATCTTTGACCGGCCTGCCGTCCTCGTCATATAGGTCGCCGAGAAGTATGCCGCCCCTAGGTAAACGCAAGGTCGGAGTCTCTTTGGGCGCAAATAGTGCCACGCAACCTACGTGGCCACGGAGTTCCATGCCCAGGGTCCGCAACGGATCTGCGAGCGACCATCCGGAGTTTTTCGGGTTGCCGGCAAAGTTGCCAGACAAGGCGACGTAGCGGTAGCACATCAGATCACCCGGATTGGGACATGGGCCTGGGCCGTTCCCACGGTTTCGTTCAATACCAGCGAGCCGTGTTGCACCCAGGCATGGGCGGAGAACGGATCGCTGGCCACTCCCATGATGAGGTGGGCATGTAGGCCGCGCTTGGCGAGGAACCTGACCATCGACAATGAGTCGATCAGGCAGCACATTTCGATGGGTACGTAGGGGCGCACAAGATTGAAGGCGGTCGCAGCTTCCGACAAACGCTGCCGGAATTTGGCTTGGTCGTGGACAAGCGGCGATACTCTGCTATGGCGGTAGTCGCTTAGGGCTTGGAGAACGGTCTTCAGGCGCCGTATTTTCAGTTGCCAACGCATCATGGCAACCATAAGAAAGACGTCTCGCACCACATCGAAAGAAATCCGTCTATCGGGATAGGGCGTTTCAATCGCGCTTTCGCTAGGGAGGGCAACGCCTGTTGCAGACCCGTCGTACGGTGCCGCCGTGGTTAGCGAGATGAGGTTGTGTTTGACCAGCCTACTGATGTCGACGCCCGCATCATCAGGGGCTTTCAGGTAGCTGAGAAGGCTGCGCTCGAGCGCTCTAGACAGCTGGAAGTATTGGTCGTTCTGTATGTCTAGGAAGAACAACCGACCATCCAGCTCACAGAACGATATGTCCGTATTCAGATGCTGAATCATCGTGGCTTCCCCTGCAGGAGGGGCGCGCCTTTCAGCGCGCCCCTGGGGGTCAGTCTTCGGAAATGCCCGGAATAACGGGGAAGCCGTTCGCCTCGCTTTGGCCAGTACCGCCCTTCGTTTCGACGCTGGCGACGCCGAGCACGATGACCTCTTCCGGCGTGTCGTTACGGATGTTCTCGTTCGTGTTCATTTCGATCTCCTACGTTCGCGTCATGGCTGTCCCATGACGCAGTCAGCGTAGGAGTCAGAAATTTTGATTTTCAAATGATTTTTGCGCTGTCATCCGGTGATTATTCCGGAAGCATGACGGTCGCCTTGTTATGCCGGGCCCTGCTTCGACGCCTCTTCGACTGGCGGCATAGCCGCACATTCGCACACCACTGAACTTGATCGCCCGAACCAACCGCTCGTGATCGACTCGCTGGTGCTGATCAGCTTCGGGCTGCGCTGTACGTGAGGCTCCTCGGCGTTGGTTCCGGAGCATTCACCCACTCATCGCCACCCATGCAGTGAAGCAAGCAGGAGACGTGTAAGGAAATGCCCTTTCCTTTTGTAGGTGAATTCCTATCCACTCGGATAGACTCTCATTTTTAACCCACTGCCCAAGAGCACAATCATGGCCATTAATCTCGACACGCTGTCTCCTGCCGAACTCAAGGCACTCATCGCCAATGCCCAATCGCAGATGCAGGCTGCTCACGCCAATCACGTCAAAGAGGTACGGGAAAAAATCGAGCGTTTGCTGAAAAGCAGCGGCCTCACCCTGGCCGACGTGTATCCGGCACGTAGCGGCAAAGGCGCCAAGGGGCCGAAGTCGGTAGTAGCCCCCAAGTATCGCAACCCTGCGAACGCTGCCCAGACATGGTCGGGTCGTGGCAAGCGGCCGCTGTGGTTCGTGCAGGCCTTGAAGAAGCGCGGTACCACCGCCGAGAGCCTCCTGATCGATGGCGCACCCAAGGCGGCTCCGGCGAAGGCCGTCAAGAAGGGCGCAGCCAGGAAAGTTGCAAAGACCGCTGCCAAGAAAGCGGCCTGAGGCCTGGGCGAGCCACGTTCCGCGGCGCAGATGAAAATCTGCGCCCGGAATGCGGACATCTTTCCAGACCCCGAAAAGCGGCTGTTTGAGGCCCGGTTGTCGGCAGGGCAACGCCGAAGCCGGCAACCGTTGTGGTCGCGCAAAGCGGACCCGCTGGCAGGGGACATCGGCGAGGTCTAGTGAAGGTAATCGCTGCCGTCGCTCAGCAAGGCCACGATGCACGGCACGAGTCGCTTGCGGCATTCGTGATAGTCGTGCAGTGCGGACTTCAGGGCCGGCATGTCGCGGGCCTGCCAGTGCCGGTTCAATTCCGAAAACTCTTCGAAGCCGTTCTTGAGCAATCCTTGCGCGGCCCGGCGTATCGGCGCCAGCCGGTCGTTGGCCTGCTTCACGGCATGATGCAGGGACCCGTTGGCTGTCGCGCGGGCGATCGCGTCGAACAGTTGCCACGTCAGCTTGACCAGGTCGTCGCCAGCGGACGCAGGCTCCAGCTGCTCCATCTTCCGGGCTGCCGGTGCTGCGTCGATGTCGCATGCCATCAGCAACAGGCGTTCCATCCAGTCGTAGAGATCGCGCATGGCGACTTCGTTGAGCAACGGGACGTGCAGTCCGCTGCGGGCATGATCGACCAGCAGGGCTTCGCCGACCAGCCGGTAGAGGGCGAATCGAACGGGCGTGGGGCTGGTGTTGAACTCCGCGGCGACCGTGGCCGGATCGATCCGCTGCCCGGGCGCGTAGCGCCCCGACCGCAGGGCGCATTTGACTTGTCCGTACACGAATACGCTCTTGGAGTGGGTAGCATCCATAGCTGAACTCCCTGTCTGCGGATGCCTCCCGGGCGGGGTGGTACGAGGATCTGGCGTCACGCAAAGGATCGGATCTGCGGCCCGTCCCGGTGGTTGTTTCGAGCTGCCCCTTTATGACTGTCTGTGAAATGGCACGCTTACACGTCACCGTGTGTGATATGCATCACAGAACATGAGAACTCCATGACGCTCCTTGTGCGCTGGCCATACGGCCAAGCTGTGTTTCATGCCAGTCACCGTCCTGGTTAGGGCCGCGCCAGCGGCCCTTGTTGCTTGCCAAGCACTCGTCGGTCATCGCGAAAAGGTGCCAAGGACAATTTCTGCGCGAAAAGATGTCAGCTATGCGTCTCGCAACCGACGCTGGCGACCTTCGCGATCCGATGCTTCAGGCCTTGCGCTCCGGAGTTTTTTGCCGGCGCACAAGGGCTGCCGTGATGGCGCGTAGGCCACAGGCCCGGACGCAAGGTACAACCTTTGCGTTCGTCCAAGCGCGGGGGGTAAGGATGTTGGCGTGCGGGGGCGGTATGGCGGTCGGGCGCCGGCTTGCCCATGGCCGGACTGATCCGGCCTCCTGCGAAAGGACTAGACTGGCCTTGGTAAACGTTCCCGCCCCAGGGCGTGGAGGGTTTCGGCATGGTGACCTGGGCGTACGCGGCACTCCTGGCATGGTCTGTTGCCATGCCTGCGCCGGCCACGTCGGTTGCGCCGGTCCCCTCGGTTGCGCCGGTCGCGCCGGCCGTGTCGCCGATGCCGCGCCCGGAGCAGGTCATGGCGGTGCCGCCGGAGTTGCGTGCGCTGCTGCAGCAACAGGTCATCGATGCCAGCGGTTCCGGAAGGTCGCGACTGGAACGGCTGGTGGGCTTCCTGTTCCAGAAGTCGGGCCTGGGCATGGAGTATTCGGCCGACGCCACGTTGACCGTCGAACAGGCCTACCGCACACGCAAGGCCAACTGCCTGACCTTCACCCTGCTGACCGTGGCGCTGGCGCACGAGTCCGGCTTGCGGGCCTACGGGCAGGAGCTTGACGACGTCGTGGCCTGGCGCGTGGGCAACGACATCGTCTACCGGTTCAACCACGTCAACGCGGGCATCACCATCGGTCGCTCGCGCCTCACGGTGGACGTGGCGCGGGATCTGGTGATGTCGCGCAAACCACCCGAGCCGATTTCCGACCAGCACCTGCTGGCGCTCTACTACAACAACCGCGCCGCCGAGCTGCTTGCCGCTGCCTCGCCAGCGGCGGCCGCTCCGTACATGGCCATGGCGTTGCAGCTGGCCCCGCGCTATGCCAGCGCCTGGGCCAATGCCGGCGTGTTGCGCCTGCGCGAGGGCGATCCGCGAGGGGCCGAACGCGATTACCTGAAGGCGCTGGCGCTCGACCCGGCGAACGCGGGTGCGCTGATGAACCTGGTGGCGCTGTACCGGAACAACGGCGACGAGGCGCGCCGCGCCATCTATGCGCGGCGTCTCGAGAAGGTCCAGGTGAAAGATCCGTACTTCCAGTTCCTGCAGGCCGAGGACAATGAGCGGCAGGGCGATTACGCGGGTGCCGTGCAGCACTACCGGCGGGCCATCCGCCTTTATGACGGCGACTCGCGTTTCTACGTCGGACTGGCCCGCGCTTACCGGCAACTGGGCGAGGAGCGCCACGCACGGCGAGCCATGAACCGTGCCGCCGCGCTCAGCCGCAGCAGCGCCGCGGGCAGGAACTAGGGTCGAGCCAAAGTCGGAGTGTGCCTTTCGGGCGGGCCAGGCGGGTTGGAGAAGCTGGCCGGATCGGCGCCCCGTTCGTCTTCAGTAGAAGCGGATGCCCGGCCTGAGAACGAACTGGAAGATCAGCAGCAACCCCAGGGCCGCGGCGCACAGGTAGGCGAGCGACGGGGCGGCCGAGGTTCCGTTGGCCCTCGCTTCGCGCACGCGCCAGGCTCCCGCCTGGATCCAGGGGACGCCGGCAAGCAGCACCAGCAAGGGCACGACGAGGACCTCGAGCAGTTCGCGCGGAATGCGGAACGGGATGACCAGCGCCGTTGCGAGCAGCGCCGGCAGCGTGATGACGCGGAACACGAAACGCGTGCGGGAGCCGGGGCCCTCGATGTGCTCGCGTACAGGGGCGAGTTCGATCGCCGGACGCCGCAGTTGCAACGCGATGACCGGCATCAGGCCCAGGACGAGCAGGCCCGCGCCGATGCGCGCGGTTTCGCCGAAGTGCAGGTAGCTCATCGCCATGCCGACGTCGCTGCCCGGGCTCAGCGACCCGATGACGACCTGCGGCAGCGCCATGAAGCAGCCGCAGTACGCCATCCAGTACAGGAACAACCGGATGCCGTCCGATCGTTCCCGCGGCCGGCCGAGCAGCCACAGGCAGAACAGGCCGACGGACAGGGTCGCCAGCGCGCCGGTGCCCTGGAACAGGCCGGCAAGCGGATTCGTGCCTTCCCAGCTGTGGTTGTTGTGGTACAGGGTGGGGCGCAGGCCCGGCGTGAGTGCCTTGGGGAGCACCAGGAGCAGTTCCTGGATGAAGAACGTCAGGTTGAACGCGAGCACATAGAGCAGCGTCGACGCCGCCGTGAGCCGCCAGCTTCCGGCGGTGGCGGCATGGTCGCCATGTGCGCGGCGAGCGGATACGACGCCGGCCATCCCCAACGCCAGTGGAGCCGCAACGATCGTCAGCGCCGAGGCGGCGAGGATCAGTATCGGTCCGGCAGTCATGATCCGCGGTCTCCCGAAATGCCAGGGGACATTCTGTCGGTGCATGCCCGCACGGTCGATATGCCGTCGGTCACGTGGAGTCCCCGCAACGGGAAAGCCGCCGACCTGCCTTGCGGGCCGGACGTATACTGATCCCCGCTGCTCCGCCGCCGCGACAGGCGGCCTGTTCCGCTACGGGAGATCCGCCATGAAATCTTCCCTGTTCCGCCTGCTGTGCCTCGCCTGCCTGACCCTTGTTTCGGTGAGCGCATGGGCGGTGACGCCACCGGACAACGTCAGCGTTCGCTACAAGGATCCCCAGCACTTCACCGAGGCCAAGCGCAGTTTCGGCTTGCACCTGACCCAACCCGACGCCTACCTGGAGCCGCTCAGGACCTACATCGCCCAGCGCGCCTCGCGCGTGCTGGCGCCCGGCCAGCGGCTGGACATCGAGGTGACCGACGTGGATCGCGCCGGCGAATACGAGCGCTGGCGGGGGCCCGACTTCGACGACGTGCGCATCATCAAGGACGTCTATCCGCCGCGCATCGACCTGAACTTCACCTTGTACGGCGCCGACGGCAAGGTGCTGCGCCAGGGCAGCCGCAAATTGCGTGACGCGGCGTTTCTCAGCCGCGGTTCGCCGGTGGATCAGGATTCGCTGCGCTACGAGAAATCCCTGATCGATCTCTGGCTGCGCAAGGGTGCCGGGGAGCTTTGAGGGGGCATCGCTGGGCGGCAACTGTTGCCGCCGTTGATCGTCGAGTGATCACGGCTCACGGCGGGAAGTGATCGCCACCCCCGCCAGCAGGGATTTCGTGACCGGTGTCTTGCCTGCCACGTCGAGCAGGCGGGCCCATTGCTCGTCGCTGAGGGGGTTCGACGTCGCAAGCACGCGCCGGATGCTTGTTCCCGTGTCCTCGCTTTTTGAAAGCTCCAGGTCGACGTGGATCTCTCCCACGTCCCAGCCCTTCTTTTCGGCGTACATCTGCAGGGTCATCGCCGTGCACGCCCCCAGGCTCGCCAGCAGGTAGTCGTAGGGCGCGGGGCCGGCATCCTGGCCGCCGTGCAATGCGGGTTCGTCGGCAACCAGGTCGTGCCTGCCGGTGGTGATGACCGTTCGATAATGCGTGGAAGTGGACTTCGCGCTTGCGCTGGAAATTGGTTTCGGGTGCATAAGGATTCCTCCATGTCAGGGTGCGAACCGGGTCAGAGCCCCCTGCTCGTCCGCTGGAATACTACGGCCCCTGGGGCGCGTCGTGCTGCCCGGCTTCAACTGCAAGTTGCAGCCCGCAAGGTGCCACATCGCGGCGCCTTGTCTCGCCTGATGTGACGCCGTTCGCGCTGCTTCACCCATCGGCGGGCCTGTGCCGCAGTAGCATGTGTGCCGGGGGAGTGGACATCGGCGCAGTCCGCGTGCCTCGGCGGAAATCACGCGCGTGTAAAGTGTCAGGCGAATGCTCCAGACAGTCGAGGCTCCCCATGGTCCGTAGCGGATGGTTGTGGTTGATGTGCGTCGTGCTGGCCACGGTCGACGGCGGCGGCGCCGCGCAGGCAGCCGACGCGCAAGCGGCGAAAGACGCCCGGTCTTCGGCGGCGCCATCCTTCAGCGAGCGCGTGCCGGAACCGACGCACTATGCGGACTGGCCGGCGATCGAGAGCCGATTGCCGGCCGATCCCGCGCTCGAAGCACGCGTGCGAAAGATTGTGGCGAGCATGAGTCTCGCCCAGAAAATCGGTCAGATGACGCAGGCCGAGATCAAGTCGATCACGCCGGCCCAGGTGACGAAATACCACATCGGCTCGGTGCTCAATGGCGGCGGCTCCTGGCCCGGTGGGAACAAGCACGCCGGGATCGGGGATTGGCTGGCGCTGTCCGACCGCTACTACGATGCGTCGATGGCGACCGACGCGGCGATCAAGGTGCCGATCATCTGGGGCATCGACGCCGTGCATGGGGACAACAATGTGTTCGGGGCCACGATGTTCCCGCACAACATCGGCCTGGGTGCGGCGCACGACCCGGCCTTGATCGAAGCCATCGGCGCGGCGACCGCCAGGGCGGTACGCGCCACCGGCGTCGAATGGGTGTTCGCGCCGACCCTCGCCGTTGCGCAGAACGCCCGCTGGGGCCGCACCTACGAAAGTTTTTCCACCGAGGGTCCGCTGGTGCGCGCGTATGCGCGCGCCTACGTGACCGGGCTGCAGGGCGGCTTCGGCGACCACAACGTGATGGCGACCGCCAAGCATTTCATCGGCGACGGCGCGACGCACAACGGCACGGACCAGGGCGACGCCAGGGTCAGCCAGAACGACATGATCAACGTGCACGGCGCGGGTTACTTCGGCGCGCTCGAGGCCGGCGTGCAGAGCGTGATGGCGTCCTACAGCAGCTGGAACGATGTGGCCGCCGGCGTCGACTACGGAAAAATGTCGGGTGCGCGCGCCTTGTTGACGGGTGCGCTGAAGGACAAGATGGGCTTCCAGGGCTTTGTCGTTTCCGACTGGAATGCCATCGGCCAGTTGCCGGGATGCACCAATGCCAGTTGCCCGCAGGCGATCAATGCCGGCATCGACATGGTGATGGTGCCCGATGACTGGCAGGCCTTCATCGCGAACACCACCCGCCAGGTCGAGAACGGCGAGATCCCGATGGCGCGCATCGACGACGCCGTCAGCCGGATCGTTCGCGCCAAGTTGCGCATGGGCCTGTTCGGCAAGCGGCCGTCGCAACGGGCAGGCGCCGGCGACGCCGGATCATTGCAGAGCCGCGAGCTGGCGCGGCGTGCCGTTCGCGAATCGCTGGTCCTGTTGAAGAACAATCACGGCGTGCTGCCCTTGAAGCCGGGGTCGAAGATCCTGGTCGTGGGAAAGAGCGCCGACAGCCTGTCCAACCAGACCGGCGGCTGGTCGCTGACCTGGCAGGGCACGGGCAACGGCAATGCCGACTTCCCCCACGGCGAAACGATCCTGGCCGGGCTGCGCCAGGCGGCCGGTCCGGCGAACGTCACCTACAGCGAAACGGCACAGGGCGTGGATCTCACGCCCTTCGACGCCATCATTGCGGTGATCGGCGAGACGCCGTACGCGGAGACCATGGGCGACATCATGCCGTCGGCCACGCTGCGGCACAGCGACCGCTACCCGGAGGACCTGGCCGTCTTGCAAACCGTGGCCAAGGGCCACAAGCCCGTCGTTACCGTGTTGGTGGCGGGGCGCCCGCTCTACGTCAACAATCTGCTCAATCTCTCCGACGCGTTCGTGGCCGCCTGGCTGCCCGGGACCGAAGGCGAGGGCGTGGCGGACGTGCTGTTCTCAGGCCATTCCGGCGCGGGTGCCTACGACTTCAGCGGAACACTCGCCATGCCGTGGCCGGGCGTACCTTGTCCCGACGCGGGCGACAGCGGGATCAAGGCGACCCGCTGGCTGTTCGCGCCCGGCTACGGGCTGCATTATTCCGGCAAGCATGAGATGGCCACGCTGCCCACCTATCCCGCCGTCGACGCGTGCGCCGGAGCGTCGGTGCTGTCGGTGTTTCACACGCTTGCCGTGCCGCCGTTCTCGCTCTACCTGGCCGATGAGAACCCGGAGCATCCCGCGCACGACATCGGTTCCGATCTGAACGCCGTCACCGAGTGGCCGGCCGGCCATCCGGTGCTGCGCCTGCGCACGGTCCAGGTCAACACCCAGCAGGACGCCAAGTCCGTCACCTGGCTCGGCGCCGGCCGGTTCTTCGCGCGGAGCGCCCAGCCAAGGAGCCTGATGCCGCTGGTGTCCGCCCACGCCGCCTTGCAGTTCGACGTGGTGATCGCCACGCCCGCCAAAGGGCCGGTGAAGGTGTACATGGGGTGTGGCGACCGCTGCACGGGGAGTGTCGATCTTGCGCACACCTTCGCCACCTACGCGAACGGCGCCCGCCACACCGTATCGATTCCGCTGGAGTGCTTCGTCAAGAGCGGCGCCGACCTATCGCGCGTCGACGTGCCGTTCGGCGTGCTGGCAGCGCCGCCGTTTTCCGCCGCGTTTGCCGACGTGAAAATCGTCGCGGGCACGAGGGATGGACGTACCGACTTGCCATGCGCAAGCCTGGATGCTCCGTGAGCGTGGGGTTGTCGCAACTGAACCGCACCGTGGGCGATGGGCTTAGTGCGCACCATGGATGAGCACAAAGGCGTTCCCGGCTGGATGGCCATTGCTTGCATCGCCCTGATCAGCCTGCTCGCGCTGGTGGCCCTTTATGCGTCGCGCCGCGAGCCTTCCACGGTAAGGGCCGAAGTTACCGTGACGCCGCATCCGGCAGCGGCCCCGATCAGGCTGTGGTTGAGCACGGCGGATCGCCGGCTGCGCCTGGCGCGGCAGCCCGACATCGAGAAGAGTGCCGGCGAGTCGCTGCCCACCGACGTGGTCATCGACATCGGCAAGAAATACCAATCCATCGTCGGCTTCGGGGCAGCGTTGACGGACTCGTCGGCGTGGTTGCTTCAGAACAAGCTGAACGAGGGGCAGCGCGATGCATTGTTGCGCGAACTGTTCGGTCCACCGCCCGGCCTCAATCTGAACATGGCGCGCCTGACCATCGGCGCCTCGGATTTTTCGCTGCAGCACTACACCCTGGACGATCTTCCCGCCGGCGAGGTCGATCCGCAGTTGCTGCATTTCAACGTCGCCTCCAATCTGCGCGACGTGATACCGACCGTGCGCGAGGTCCTGTCCGTCAACCCGCAGCTGCGCATCATCGCGTCGCCATGGAGCGCCCCGGCGTGGATGAAGACCAGCGCGAACCTGATCGGCGGGGAGCTGCTGCCGCAGTTCGAAAGCGCGTACGCGGACTATCTCGTCAAGTACCTCGACACCTACCGCGGGTACGGCATCCCCATCTTCGCCCTGACCTTGCAGAACGAGCCGGGCTTCGTGCCGGTGACCTACCCGGGCATGGAAGTGCCCGCGGCCACGCGGGCGCGCATCATCGCGCAGTATCTCGGCCCGGCGCTGGCAAGCCGCAAGCCGAGAACACGCATTCTCGGCTGGGACCACAACTGGGATGCGCCGGAACAACCCCTGGGCGTGCTGGCCGATCCCGATGCGGCGCGCTATGTCGACGGCATTGCCTGGCACTGCTACAGCGGCACCCCGTCTGCGCAGAGCGATGTGCATCGCGCGTATCCCGGGAAGGATGCCTACATCACCGAGTGCTCGGGCGGCGACTGGGAGTCCGCGCGAAACGGCGAGCTGATGTGGTTCGCGCGCGACCTGCTGCTTGCCGGGCTCAGGCATTGGGCGCGCGGTGTCGTGTACTGGAACCTGGTGCTCGACGAGCAGCACGGCCCGCATCTCGGCGGGTGCGACCTCTGCAAGGGCGTGGTCACGATCGACTCGCGCACGGGCGAGGTGAGCCGCAACGACGAGTATTACGCGTTCGCGCATTTCAGCCGGTTTGTCCTGCCCGGTGCGGTCCGCGTGGGGTCCGGCGAAACCGACAAGGAGATCAACAATGTGGCCTTCCAGAACGCTTCCGGCGGATCGGTCGTCCTGGTGATGGTAAACAGCCATGTTGATGCGCGCCGTGTCACCGTGACGCAGGAGCAGACCCGTTTCCAGTACACGTTGCCGCCGCAGAGCGTGGCGACTTTCGTGTGGGACCCGGATCAGGCCGGCGAACCCGCGGATGCGACAGGCTTGCCGCCGGTCGGGAAGACGCCCGGCGCCCCGGCCACGAGCGGCACCATCGGCGAGCGCAAGCTGGTGGAGTGATGCCGTGTTTCGGCACGCACCTTGTCCATCGACGGAGCGCACGATGCGCCCGACTTTCCGTTGGCCCCGCAACGTCGTGGCCATGGCGATGTTCTTTGCGGCAGCGTCTCGCTTCGGCGCGCCGTGGCGGTTGGCGTTTCAGTCCGGTGTTAAAGTCGCAGGCATCGATGTCCATGCAGAGCGAGTGACGTGATGACTGACGCCCCCTATCCGATCGGCACGCCCGGACGTCCCTGGGGGACGGGGGAAATCGCTGCCTGGCGGTCACGACAGGCCGTGCGGCGCAGCTACGAAACGGAAGTGCTGGGCGTGATCGAGACCCTGCGCTCGCGCTTCGACGTCTCGGAGTACGGCCGGCTCGATTACGCGCCCGACAGCTACCCGCTGTTTGCGATCAAGAGCCGCGACTGGCGCGACGAGCTTCCCTGTGTGCTGGTGACCGGCGGCGTGCATGGCTACGAGACCAGTGGCGTGCACGGGGCGCTGCAGTTCGCCGACCGGCATGCGGCGGACTATGCGGGGCGGGTCAACCTGCTCGTGGCGCCGTGCGTCAGCCCGTGGGGCTACGAGCGCATCCACCGCTGGAACCCGGACGCGCTCGATCCGAACCGCTCGTTCCGCGACGACAGCCCGGCGCCGGAATCGGCGGCGCTGATGCGCCTGGTCGCGCCGCTGCGCGACCGCGTGCTGGCGCACATCGACCTGCACGAAACCACCGATACCGACGAGTCCGAATTCCGCCCGGCGCTGGCCGCCCGCGACGGCAAGGCGTATGAGCCGGGGGAGATTCCCGACGGCTTCTACCTGGTCGACGACAGCGAGCATCCGCAGCCGGCGTTCCAGCGCGCGATCATCGCGGCGGTGGCGAAGGTCACCCACATCGCGCCGGCCGATGCGAAGGGCGAGATCATCGGTTCGCCGACGGTCGCGCCGGGCGTCATCGAGTACGCGCTGAAGCGGCTCGGCCTTTGCGCCGGCATCACCAGCGCGCCGTACAGGACCACCACCGAGGTCTATCCGGACAGCCCGCGGGCGACGCCGGAGCAATGCAACGCTGCGCAGGCGGCGGCGGTCTGCGCGGCGATCGACTTCGCGCTGGCGCACCCTGCGGGGGTGGCGGCCGGGCGCTGATTCGGCAGCACATGCCGGCGTCAGCAGCCTGGTCTCAGGCTGGCCGCAACTCGCCGCGGCGACGCCAGAACACCACCGCCACCACGATGCCCACCAGCGGCAGCATGAAGCCGAACTCGTCGATCGCGTAAGGGGTGATGCGGCCGTGCGGGCCGGTGATCGGCGTGAGCCAGGTCTGGATGAACAGGTTGTGGCTGGCGTGCAGGATCGCAGCCGGCCACAGGCTGCCGGAGCGCAGGCGCAACCAGGCAAAGGCGAAGCTCAACGCCATCACCATGACCGCGAAGCACGGGATCGAGAACCACCACGGGGTACCGGCGTTGTAGTCGGCGAACAGCAGGATCGGCAGATGCCAGACCGCCCATATCGCCCCGGTGAAAAGCGTGCCGCGCGTGAAGCCAAAGGCACGCGTCGCCTCCTCGGTCAGGAAGCCCCGCCAGCCGATCTCCTCGCCCAGTCCGGAGGACACGCTGCGCACCATGCCCACCGTTCCCAGCAGGAGCAGCGAGCCGCCGGCGATCAGCCAGGCCGGCGCGGCCGGCCAACCGAGGCTTTTGGCCATGCGTTCGAAAAACGCGGGGTTGCCGAACTCGCCCATGCCGCCAAGCCAGATGACGACGTAGGCCGTGCCCGCGTAGGCAACCGGCAGCAGGTAGGCCATCCAGATCCAGCGCCAGCGGCCCCAGCTCCAGCCCAGCTCGGCCAGCGGCTTGCCGGTCAGCCGGCAGGCCAGCAGCGCGGCCGTGCCCGGGCTCCACATCAGGCCGGTCACGTACAAGCCCATGCCGCCGCCGACATGGCCGCCGCCGATGATCAGTGCGTAGAACACCGCGCTGAGGGCGAAGGTGAGCAACAGGAAGATGCCGATTCTCGACTGCGGACGATCGATCGCCATGATGCCGGCCCCTGGGGATGCGTCGGCGTAGATAACGCCAAAGCGGTGCCGGCCGCAAGCGCCGCACCCGCGTCCGTGTCGTCCGGCATGATGCAGCGGCCGCCAACGCGGCTAATCTACGGGCCTGGTCCAGAGATACGGGTGGAGACGGCGATGGAGTCAGCAACCAAGCGATGCCCGGCGTGCGCGGAAGAGATCCAGGCGGCTGCGCACAAATGCCGGTTCTGCGGGACGGACATCGACAGCTACGTGGCGGCACACGAAGCGACGGTGGAGAAGGAGCTGTTTTCGGGGCACCCGAAAGTCATCTACACCTTCAGCCAATATGTGCTGGCGGTGTGCACGCTCGGCGTCGCCCTGCTGGTCTACTGGATCCGCAGCCTGGGCACCACGTTCACCATCACCACGCAGCGCGTGCAGGTTGAGCGCGGCCTGTTCTCCAAGGCCAAGGACAACCTCGAACTGTTCCGGGTCGACCACTTCGACGTGTTGAAGCCGTTCGGCATGCGCCTGCTGGGTCAGTGCCGGGTGCATCTGCACTCGTCCGACCAGGACATGTCGTCGGTCTCGCTGTACGGCATCCCCGGACTGGAGCCGATGGCCGAAACGCTCCGCGATTGCTCCCTGCGCGAGCGCGCCCGTCGCCGCGTGCTGCCGGTGGAGCATATGTAACCACCGTTTGCATCGTTCCGCGAAAACCAATCCGGCGCGGCGTGCATTTCCGCAGGGCGATAGCGGAGAAAACCGCACTCTTGCCCGGGTCCAACGCACGAGGCATCCCATGTCGCTCAAGCCCGATTTCGAACTGATGGCCCGCTACAACCAGTGGATGAATGCGCGGCTCTATGCGGCCGCCGCGCAGCTGGACGAGACGGAACTGCATGCGGACCGGGGCGCGTTCTTCGGCTCGATCGCCGCCACGCTGGATCACATCCTCGTTGCCGACACGCACTGGCTGAAGCGCTTCGCGGAGGCCATGCCCGGTCTGGCCTCGCTCGACTACGTGCGCGCGCTGCCGCTGCCCGAGCCGGTCCGCGGCATCACGTTTCCCGACTTCGCGCGGCTGCGCAGCGAACGCGAGGCGATGGACGCGGCGATCGTGGACTTCACCTGCGAGGCCAGCGACGACCTGTATGCCCGTCCGCTGAGCTACGTCAACAGCGCCGGCGAATCGCACACCAAACTGTCCGGGCTGGTGCTGCGCCACGTCTTCAACCACCAGACCCATCACCGCGGCCAGGTCACCACCTTGTTCAGCCAGCTCGGCATCGACGTCGGCGTGACGGATCTGTCCGCACTGATTCCGGAGCGCCTCGACTGAGTCCAGCGGCGCGGCATGACACGCCGCTCGTGGGCGCCTTCGGCTTCCATGAATCGTGCTCGCCTTGCCCGACGGCACCTGGCTGCGCTGCGCGGAATGGCTGTGCTAGCATCGGGCGCTGAAGGGGAGTAGCTCCCGATCGCTGTCGCCGTCATTACGGGCTTTGGCTCCGGTGCAGCAGCAAGCCACCCGATGGTTTGCGAGCAAGACCTTCGCCGTTCCACGGCGAAGGTGCGTCCATCACAGATGCCTTTCCGGCCGTGGCCTTTTGAGCCTTGCTGGAGCATCCGCATGCCACTGGACGTCCATACGAAGTCGTGAAGCGCGCTTGCGCGCGTTCATCGTTTCCGTTTGCCGGGACTTGCCCCGGCAGGCTGGCCCGCGCATCCGCGTGGCTGGCGCCAACCCTTCATGCAACACCCGAGGAATACCCCATGCTGTGTCCTGCCTGCAAAGACGTGCACCTCTCGATGACCGATCGTCAGGGCATCGAAATCGATTACTGCCCCGGCTGCCGCGGCATCTGGCTCGACCGCGGCGAGCTCGACCGGCTCATCGAGCGCTCTGAACGGACCGCTCCGGCGCCTGCGCAGACAGCCCCGTTCAATCGCGACTATCCGCCGCCGCATCGCGGCGACCGCCGTGGCGATCACCCGCATCATGAGCATCGGCCCCGGCGGCGCAAGTCGCTGCTGGGGGAGCTGTTCGATTTCTGATCGGGCGACGGTTCCGTTTTTCCGCGCCATCCACCACCGCGCCGTCACGCCGCCCATGGCGTGATGGCGCGCCACCCCTCGTCCATCGAAGAGACTTCCCATGGAATTGCTGGCCAATCCCGAAACTTGGATCGCCCTC
Source organism: Rhodanobacter sp. LX-99 (assembly GCF_018599185.1). NCBI lineage: Bacteria > Pseudomonadati > Pseudomonadota > Gammaproteobacteria > Lysobacterales > Rhodanobacteraceae > Rhodanobacter > Rhodanobacter sp. LX-99. The sequence goes on from NZ_JAHFVL010000004.1 coordinate 68,728, forward strand.
GCCACGCTGACCGCGCTCGAGTTGGTGCTCGGCATCGACAACATCATTTTCATCTCGATCCTGGCCGGCAAGCTGCCGGCGGAACGACGCGACAAGGCGCGCCGCGTCGGCATCATCCTGGCGGCGGTGACCCGGCTGGGGCTGCTGCTGGCGATCGCCTGGATCGTCGGGCTGACCGCGCCGCTGTTCTCGCTGCTCGGGCATGCGTTCTCGTGGCGCGACCTGATCCTGATCGGCGGCGGCCTGTTTCTGATCGGCAAGGCCACGCACGAGATCCACCAGAAGCTGGAGGGCGCCACCGAGCAGGTGACGGTGGGCGCGGCGGCGACGTTCGGCGGCGTGATCGCGCAGATCATGCTGCTCGACATCGTGTTCTCGCTCGACTCCATCATCACCGCGGTCGGCATGGTCGACGAGCGCTGGGTGATGGTCACCGCGATCCTCGCCTCGATCGGTTTCATGCTGATGTTCGCCCGGCCCATCGGCGAGTTCGTCGAGCGCCACCCCACGGTCAAGGTGCTCGCGCTGAGCTTCCTGATCATGATCGGCCTGGTGCTCATGGCGGACGGCTTCGGCCAGCACATTCCCAAGGGCTACATCTATGCCGCGATGGCTTTCTCGGTGTTCGTGGAGCTGATCAACCTGTGGATCCGCCGGCGCGCGAGCAGGCAGGTGGCGCCGGTGGCATTGCACGAGAAGTACGCGCAGGGCGGCGCCGAATAGGTTTGCGGGAGTGCCGCGCGGCGCGCCGGCGTGATGGCGCGCCGCCGCTGGCGGCTCTCATCGGAAGTTCCGCCGTGGCTTGAAGCTGTCCGGTTTCGCGCAGGGTTCACGCGGCCGCCATCGTTCCGGATACGAATGGCACTTACTTGAGCCCGTTCGTCCTGAGCGTAGGCCGAAGGCCGCACGCGGGGAGTGGCCAATGGATGGCCACGGCTTCGAGGAGCGAGGAAGTCGAAGGGCATACCGACGATGGATTGGCCATGTCGGGCGGCGCTTCGACTCCGCCCGCTGCGCGGGCTACGCTCAGCGCGAACGGTTGGGAGTGGGGCGGCCCCCAAGTAAGTGCCATTCATTCCGGATACCATGATTCTCCTGCGGCTCAGAACCCTGCATGACCATGCTGCGCGACGCCACTCCCGCCGACTTCCCTGCCATCCTCGCCCTCAACGAGGCGTTCGTGGCGGTGCTGAGTCCGCTCGACGAGGCGCGGCTGGCGCGGCTGCATGCGCAGGCGGCGCTGCATCGGGTGACCGAGCGGGACGGGCGGGTCGAGGCATTCCTGCTCGCGTTCCGCGAAGGGGCGGACTACGACAGCCCGAACTACCGCTGGTTCGCGCAGCGCTATCCGCGCTTCCTCTACGTGGATCGCATCGTGGTGGCCGGCAGCGCGCAGGCACGTGGTGCCGGCAGCCGGCTCTACCGCGAGCTCTACGCGCTGGCGGTGCACGATGCGGTGCCGCTGATCACCTGCGAGTTCGACGTCGAACCGCCCAACCCGGCATCCGAACGTTTCCACGCCAGGCTGGGTTTTCGCGAAGTGGGTCGGCAGCAACTGCATGGCGGACGCAAGACCGTCTCGCTGCAGGCGCTCGATGTCGCCGCGGGCGACACGCCACTGGCCGCCGCCGGCTGATGCCGGGAGTATGTGGTCGGCCGCTGCCGGGAGTCCGCCGCCTTGTTGCGCGGGTAAAGAGCTATGCTGGCGGAGCAATCACGCCAGGAGGCTCCCGCCATGACCACGGTCTCCGGCAAGACGAAGAACGGATTTACCTACGAGGGCGATTACGAGCAGGCGAGCGCCGGCCGCATCGTCTGGACGGCGACGTTCCGCCGCGATGGCGATTACGCCGGCATGCGGCACGGATGCATGTTCGACATGCAAAGTGTGGCGCCGGCGGCGCTGGATGATCTGGTGAAGGCCGACATCGAGGCGACGTGGACGGACGCGACCTGATCCGTCCGGCTCCAGGCGCGGGGTTTGCAGAGCGGCGTTGTCGTCGTGCCGTAACCGGCGCGCTCGCCGATAATGCTCCCCCCTTTGATTGCCTGGCATGCCCGTGACCGACCCTCGGCCGCCGTTGCTGCTGCTTCCCGGATTCCTGTGCGACGAAGACCTCTGGCGCGACCAGTTGACGGGTCTTGCCGATGTCGCCGATGGCCGTGTCGCCGACCTGGGCCACGGCGACAGCATCGCCGCGCTGGCCCGGCAGGTGCTGGCGACGGCGCCGCCGCGCTTCGCGCTGGCCGGCTTTTCGTTCGGCGGCTACGTCGCCCAGGAAATCGCGCGGCAGGCGCCGCAGCGCATCGGGCGGCTGGCGCTGCTCGACACCTCGTTCCACGCCGATACGCCCGAACGCATCGCGCAGCGGCGGGCGGCCAGCAAGTCGGTCAGTCTGCCCGGCGAGTTCCGCGGCATGACCGAGCAGCTGCTGCCGAGCTTCATCGCGGCCGAGCGCCTGCACGACACCGTGCTGGTGCAGCGGATCAACGCGATGACGTTGCGCCAGGGCCGCGAGGTGTTCATCCGGCAGAACGCGATGCGTCGCGAGGACGGCGAAGCGGTGCTGCGCAGCCTGACCTGCCCAGTGCTGGTGCTGTGCGGCCGGCACGACGTGCTCACGCCGCCGGCGCTGCACCGTGAGATGGCGGCGCTGATGCCGCAGGCCGAGTTGGCGGTGGTCGAAGACAGCGGCCACATGAGTCCGATGGAGCAGCCCGCCGCGGTCACCCGGGCGATGCGGCAGTGGTTGTCGGCGTAGCGGGGCGGTAGTCGCTCTGCGCGGGCCTGCATCCGCATGTCCGGCTGTGTCCGGCACCGCCTCGCCGGCTGTCCGCGGACGGACGGGTTGCTTCAGGAATGTTTGGAAAGACGCAGTAGGAACAGTGATTTGTGTGCTCGTGATGGGTTGGCACGGCGATTGCTCTCCATGCATTACAGGGAACATCACCCATCACTGGAGACACGTCATGAAATTCGAATCGCTGATCCTGGCCAGCCTGTTCGCCGTCTGCTTCGCCGTTTGCGCGCTGGTCATGGGCGCGATGCTGACGACCACGCCGGGCTCGGTGCAGCTGGCCCACGCGAACAAGGCAGCGGTGATCGTTCCGGTCGCGCAGGTGAGCTGAAGCGTCGGACGCGTGCGCGCCTGGAAGGCCGCGGCGAATCGCCTCGGACCATGGCTTTAGTCATGGATGAGAACGCCGGGCATTGGGTAGGATCGGGGTTTACCCCACGACGAGATCCTCACCGATGAAGCATCCCATCGCGCTGGCCCTGGCCATTGCCCTGTCCGGCTCCATGGCCGCCTGCACCGATGCCGGCAGCGGCAAGAGCGAATCCGCCACGTCGCAGGCGCAGACCGATAAGGTCGCCGCCGACGCCGGCAATCCGTTCTTCAGCGAAAGCCCGCTGCCGCTGCACTACCCGCAGTTCGACAAGATCAAGGACAGCGATTTCGCGCCCGGCTTCGACCGCGGCATGGCCGAGCACCTGAAGGAAGTCCAGGCGATCGCCGGCAACGCCGAGGCGCCGACGTTCGACAACACCATCGTCGCGCTGGAGAAATCCGGGCAGATCCTCAGCCGCACCTCGACCGTGTTTTTCAGCCTGGTCGGCGTGGACACCAACGACGCGCGCAAGGCGCTGCAGGCCGAGTACGCGCCGAAGCTGGCCGCGCATCGCGACGCGATCTCGCTGGACCCGAAGCTGTTCGCGCGCATCCGGCAGCTGTACGACACGCGCGACAGCCTGGGCCTGGACGCCGAGGGCGTGCGCCTGGTCGAGCGCTACCACACCGACTTCGTGCGCGCCGGCGCCAAGCTGTCCGACGCCGACAAGGCGCACCTGAAGGAGATCAACGGCGAGCTGGCGAAGCTGGGCACGACGTTCAGCCAGAACGTGCTGGCCGAGGTGAACGATTCCGCCGTGGTGGTCGACACGAAGGAAGAACTCGCCGGCCTCACCGACGAGCAGATCGGCGCTGCCGCTGCCGCCGCGAAGGCGAAGGGCCCGGACGGCAAGTACGTGATCGCCCTGCTCAACACCACCGGGCAACCGCCGCAAGCCCAGTTGCACAACCGCGCGCTGCGTCAGCGCCTGCATGAGGCGTCGATCGCCCGCGGCAGCCGCGGCAACGCCTACGACAACACCGCGATCGTGGCGCAGGTGCTGAAGCTGCGCGCCGAGAAGGCGACCATGCTCGGCTATCCCACCTACGCCGCCTACGTGCTGGCCGACGAGACGGCGAAGACGCCCGAAGCGGTCAACGCCATGCTGACCAAGCTGGCGCCGCCGGCGGTGGCGAATGCGAAGCACGAGGGCGCGGCGATCCAGGCGATGATCGACAAGGAGCAGGCGGCCAGGGGCGAGCCGACGTTCGCGCTGCAGCCGTGGGACTGGGCGTACTACACCGAGAAGGTGCGCGCCGAGAAGTACGACTTCGACGAGAGCCAGCTGAAGCCCTACCTGGAGATGAAGAACGTGTTGGAGAACGGCGTGTTCTACGCCGCCGGCCAGCTCTACGGGCTCAGCTTCAAGCAGCGCACCGACCTGCCGGTCTACGATCCGGACGTGCTGGTGTACGACGTGTACAACGCCGACGGCAGCCAGCTGGCGATCTTCCTCGCCGACATGTACGCGCGCCCGTCCAAGCGCGGCGGCGCGTGGATGAACTCCTACGTCGAGCAGTCCGCGTTGACCGGCAACCTGCCGGTGGTGGCCAACCACCTCAACATCACCAAGCCGGCCAGCGGCCCGACCCTGCTGACCTGGGACGAGGTGACCACGACGTTCCACGAGTTCGGCCACGCGCTGCACGGCATGTTCTCGAACGTGAAGTACCCGTACTTCAGCGGCACCAGCGTGCCGCGCGACTTCGTGGAGTTCCCGTCGCAGGTCAACGAGATGTGGTCCGACTGGCCCAGCGTGCTGGCGAACTACGCCAGGCACTACCAGACCGGCGCGCCGATGCCGAAGGAGCTGCTGGACAAGGTGCTGGCCGCCTCGAAGTTCAACCAGGGCTTCGCCACCACCGAGTACCTCGGTTCGGCGATGCTCGACCAGAGCCTGCACCAGGCCGGAGCGGACAAGATCCCCGCCGCCGCCGGCGTGACGGCGTTCGAGGCCGCCGCGCTGAAGGCGAACGGCACCGACTACGCGCCGGTGCCGCCGCGCTACCGCACGCCGTACTTCAGCCACATCATGGGCGGCTACGCGGCCGGCTACTACGCCTACATCTGGTCGGAAGTGCTGGACGCCAACACGGTGGAGTGGATCAAGGCCAACGGCGGCCTCACCCGCGCCAACGGCGACCGCTTCCGCGCCACCCTGCTCTCGCAGGGTGGCAGCAAGGACGCACTGCAGCTGTTCCGCGACTTCACCGGCCAGGAACCGAAGATCGAACCGCTGCTCAAGCGGCGCGGACTGGACGGCGCGGTCGACTGATCCGGAACCATCCGCTGGAAACGAAGCCGCCCGGAGCGATCCGGGCGGTTTTTTTGTGCGATAGCTGCAGCAGCGCCGGCGCGATGAAACAAACGCCGGTCGACTGCTCCGGGGCGCGGTGCCTGCGGCGCGAATGCCGAATGCCTGGGTCAGGTCATGCGCGAGTGCGTCGATCGGCTGATGCAGCAGTAGGCCGCGGCAGGGGCGGCACGTCCCGGCGTGTCGGCATGCGCTGGAGCGCGAGCGTCGGGATAGATTGATCATGGAACCGGAACGGACTGACCACCGCCACCGGTTTGGAATAATCCGCCGGCGGATCTGCTGATACTGTGGCAAGGGATTGTTGCCGGCCAGGAGCTGCCGGTCATCAGAAGTGGGGCCGGCCGAGTGCGCGAATCCATCGCTCAGCGAGCCCCTGCCTTCTCGCCATCATGTGATTGACATGGATTAAGTGAACCTGACGCGATTTTTCATGACCGAGTGAACTCGCCAATCAGATACTCTCTGGATCGGCAGACTAGGCATTTGCCGATAATCCGATGACGTCACAGGGGGCGTTATGTGGGGGTATTACGTTGCGTTGGCGTTGCGAAGCAGTGGACGAAGCAAGGCTTTGACAGCGCTGGTGATCACGCTGCTGGCTTTTGGCGTGTCGGCCTGCATGGTGTCCTATGCCGTGTTCCGTGCGACCACGAGCGACCCACTCCCCGCCAAGTCTTCCCGGCTTTACTGGCCGCTGATCGACAATGTTGGTCCGTCCTACAACGATCAGGGCGAACCGCATTGGTCGCTGAGCTACACCGATGCGATCGCGCTGTGGCAGGCACGCAAGGCGAGCCGGCAAACGCTGGTCTACGCCGCAACATGGCAAGTGGAATCGGATAATCCATCGATTCCAGCCATGTCGTTGAGTGGCGATGCGGTGACCGCCGATTTCTTCTCGATGTTCGATGTGCCATTTCGCTTTGGCGGCGGGTGGGTGGCGGATGACGATGCACGGCACGCCACTGTGGCTGTCATCAGTCGGCACTTGAACGAAATGCTGTTTGACGGACAAAACAGTGTTGGGCAGGAGATCCGGCTGGATGGCCAAATCTTCCGGATCGGCGGTGTGCTGGAGGACTGGAATCCGAGGCCCCGCTTTTTTGACGCCGGCAGTCATGGAACTGTCTACAATTTCGATGACGCGGGGGATATCTACATCCCGTTCACCCGCGCGACCGACATGAAGAAGGACAGCAAAGTCGTCTTTTGCCCGACGGCGTCATGGCAATCGGATACGTCCCACTGGGATGCCTACCTGCACAGCGAATGTGACCGGATCGATGCCTGGGTGGAGCTGGCGACACCCGCCGACGCGGATCGCTACCGCGAATACCTACGCAACTATGCCGCTGAGCAGCAACGCCTCGGGCGCTTCTCGTGGCCGCCCAACATACGCCTGCGCAATCTGACGGACACGATTGAGTACTGGCAGGTCACGCCCAGGGCATCCACCTTGTCCATGCTGGTCTCTGCCAGCTTTCTGCTGATCGTTCTGGTCAACGTCGTCGGGCTCATGCTTGCCCGATTCATGCGGCGAGCATCGGAAATCGGCATTCGCCGAGCCTTGGGTGCTTCGCGAGCGGCCATCTACCGGCAGTTCCTGATCGAGGCGGCCACCATGGGGTGCGTCGGCGGCCTGCTCGGCGCGGCACTGACACTACTGGGTGTATGGGGCGCCGGGGGGCTTTTCGAGCCAAACGTTGCACGCCTCGTACATGTGGATACCTCACTGATCTCGTTGACTGTGCTGGTCGCCATCGCTGCCACGGTGATTTCCGCCCTGTACCCGACGTGGCGCGCGGCGCAAACCCAGCCCGCCTGGCAAATCAAGATCAATTGAGGTTCCCGTCATGGCACTCACCAGAACATTCATGCAGCTGCGCCCGATCGTTGCTGCACTGGGTCGACACAAGGTGGCCACCGCGCTCATCGTGCTACAGGTGGCCCTGACGCTGGCGGTGGCATCCAACGCCATGTTTATCGTGGCAACGCGCATCGTCCATCTATCTCGCCCTACCAGTACGGACGAAGCTCATCTCTTCGTTATCCGTAACGGGTGGAAGATGGGTCAGACGGCGGCCCAGATCAATGCGAATATTCGCGCCGATCTGGATACCCTGCGTAATGTCGCAGGCGTGCATGACGTGTTTTCCAGCCAGGGGTTTCCGCTGGAGGGATACAACGTCGATATCGTTACACACCTAAAGCTCGACCCGGACCAGAAGACAAACGCGCAATTGGTTACGTTCTTTGCTTCCGACGAGCACGCGATCGATACGCTGGGCATATCGCTGGTGGCTGGGCGCAATTTTCGTCCCGATGAAATCACCGCTATCGGCCCCAACGACAAGATGTCTCCTTCAGGCATCATCATCACCCGCAGTCTTGCCGACAAGCTGTTTCCCGATGGTTCGGCCTTGGGCAAGACGGTTTATCTGCCGGGTGGGCCTGCCGCCATCATCGGTATCGTCGCCAGCCTGCAGGGGCCGCTAAAAAATTCGAGAACCATGGATGGATTTACTGTGCTGGTCCCGATGCACTTTGTCGATCCTGTGGGCGTTGTCTACATGGTGCGCACCGACTCCACGGACATGAAGCCGGTGATCGCGGCCTCGCTGAAAGCACTCCAGATGCGCGGAGGCATTCGCATCATCGCCCCGAAAGGAGGGGCCGTGACCATGGCTCAGGTACGTGAGCGCGCGTATGCGGACGATCGTAGCGTGGCGATGCTGATGAGCATCGTCTGCGGCTTGCTGCTGCTGGCCACGGCGGGCGGCATCGTTGGGCTGAGCAGCTTCTGGGTTGGCCAGCGCCGCAGACAGATCGGCATCCGCCGTTCGCTCGGTGCAACAGCGGGCGATATCCTTGGTTACTTCCATACCGAGAATTTCCTGATCGTCAGCGGTGGCATCGTGCTCGGAGCGTTGCTTGCGTTCCTTGCGAATCTTGGCCTTATGCATGTCTACGAATTGCCACGCATGCCACTTTACGTGCCAGCGCTGGGTGCGCTGCTGTTGTGGCTGCTCGGCCAACTGGCCGTATGGGGACCGGCACGCTATGCCGCCAAGGTGCCGCCCGTGGTCGCGATTCGCACAGAGTGAATTGAATCGCCCAAGTCGTGTCGTCGATTCATCGGCTCCGTGAAAGGCGGAGTGGGTCGGCAGCAGCCGCTGAATTCGAATAACCCGCATGGCAGCATGCCGATCAGGACCTCTTGAGCTTGGTGATCCATCTCAGTGGCATGCGCTAGAGTCGACCAGCCTTTTTGTCGCGAGTCCGCTTCTTGTCCACACCGCGCCCCGCCGCCCCCGAACCACGCCGCGCTCGCCTCGTGCGCTGGCTGCTGTTCGCGTTTGGCGCGCTGTCGCTGGCGCTGGCCGTGCTCGGCATGGTGCTACCGGTGCTGCCCACGGTGCCGTTCCTGCTGCTGACGGCGGCCTGCTGGTCGCGGGCGTCGCCGCGCTGGCATCGCTGGTTGTTGTCGCGGCCGCGGCTGGGGCCGGCGATCGCGCGCTGGGAGCGCGAGCGCACGATTCCGCGGCGGGCCAAGTGGAGTGCGGTCGCGCTGATCGTGCCGTCGATGACCGCGTCGATCTGGCTGGTGCGCGATCACGCGTGGCTGCCGTGGGCGCTGGCGGGCGTGGCCGTGCCGGTGATCGTGTTCATCCTGTGCCTGCGGGAAACGCGCGACGGCGCGTGACGATCGAACAGGCGGAGCCAGGTGTCTGGTTGCATTGCATGAGGGAAGGCCAGACAGAATAATCCCGGCCACCTTCATTACATCGCGACAAGGACGTCCATGCACCGTCTCCCGGGCCTCGACCTGCTGCGTGCCATCGCCATCGTGTGGGTGATGCTGTTCCACTCGTACATCGTCGGCGGGCTCGGCCCCGACTTCGCCTGGCTGTCGCGCTATGGCTGGGCCGGGGTGGACATCTTCTTCGTGCTCAGCGGCTTCCTGATCGGCACCCAGGTGCTGCGGCCGCTGCAGCGTGGCGAGCGGCTATCGTTCGGCGGGTTCTACGCGCGCCGGGCCTGGCGCATCCTGCCGGCATTCGCGGTGGTGCTGGCGCTTTACGTGTTTTTCCCGGCGCTGCGCGAAGCGCCAGGGCTGCAGCCGTGGTGGCAGTTCGCCACGTTCACGCTGAACCTGCTGATCGACTACACGCACAACCAGGCGTTCTCGCACGCGTGGTCGCTGTGCGTGGAAGAGCACTTCTACCTGGTCTTTCCGTTGCTGGCGTGGTGGCTGACGCGGCGTCCCTCGGCGTGGAAATGCGTGGGCGTGTGCGCGGGCGTGGTGGTGCTCGGCATCGTCCTGCGCAGTGCGGTGTGGCTGCACGACGCGGCGATCGAGCCGCCGCGCAACTGGTTCATCGAGGACATCTACTACCCGACCTGGATGCGTCTGGACGGCTTGCTGGCGGGTGTGATGCTGGCCGCGTTGCGGGTCTTCCGGGCGCAGGCCTGGGCGCGGTGGCAGATGCGCTCGAACGCCGTGCTGCTCGGCGGCCTGGCGGTGTCGTGCCTCGCGTTCTGGCTGTTCCGCGAGCGTACCGGCCTGCTCGCCAACGCGCTGGGCTGGCCGCTGCTGTCGTTCGGCTTCGGCCTGCTGGTGTTTGCCGGCGCGGACCGGCACAGCCTGATCGGCCGCTGGCGCGTGCCGGGCGCGGGCTGGCTGGCCGGGGTTTCCTACAGCCTCTATCTCAGCCACAAGATCGCCTTCCACCTGGTGCAGGTGACGTTCGGCGCCGCGTTGCAGGGGCAGCGCGCGCTCGCCTTCGCCACCTACGCGCTGGCCGTCTTGCTGCTGGGTGCGGCGCTGCATTACCTGGTCGAACGCCCGTTCCTGCGCCTGCGCGAACGCGGCAGGGCGCCGCACGTCGACAACCTGGGCCAGCCTGCGACTGCAGCTACTGACTGAGGCGATGGCTCAGTGCGCCCGATCGTGCTGCGGCCAGCGCAGCTCGGCGACCACCGGGAAGTGGTCGGACGGATAGCGGCCGTCCTGTTGCGTGGTGACCGTGCGCACCGTGTCGGCGTGCAGGCCGCGGTAGAGGATCCAGTCGATGCGCCGGTCCGGCGTGCCGGTGAAGTTGTGGAACGTGGCTTCGGGCCCGCTGTGGCTGGTGCCGTCCAGCCAGGCGTCCTGGAGCAGTCCGGTGAGCAGCGCGTGGGCGGGGCTGGCCGGCGCGGTGTTGAAGTCGCCGGTCAGCACGATCGGCAGGTTCGCCGGCACGGCTTCGAGGCGATGAAGGATTTCCTGCGCCGCGCGGGTGCGCGCCGGCTCGTCCTGGTCGCGGTAGGGAAAGTGCGTGTTGGCGTAGTAGAAGCGCTGGCCGCTGGACTTCAGCTCGAACATCGCCCAGGTCACCATGCGCGGGAACGGATGCCCCCAGCTGATGCTGCCGGGCTTGTCCGGCGTGTCGGACAGCCAGTAGTCGCCGGACTCCACCAGCTTGAGCCGGTCGGTGCGGTAGAACACGCCCATGTGCTCGTCGCCGTCGTCGCCGCGGCGGCCGCGCCCGAACCAGGCGTAGTGCGTCAGCTTGCCGACGAGATAGTCGCCCTGCAGCTTGTACAGCTCCTGCGTGCCGATCACGTCGGGCTGCTGCTCGCGGATCGTGCGCACCATCAGGTCGCGTCGCTGCTCCCAGCGGTTCACGCCGTCGTCGGGGCTGGGCAGGCGCACGTTGAAGGTCATCACGCGCAGCGTCTGCGCCGCGACCGGTTGGAACGGGATGGACAGCATGGCCACGGCAAGCAGCAGGTGGATGAGGCGCATGGGCGGCTTCCTCGAACACGTCGAAACGGAACAGACCGACCGTAGCATAGCGGTGCCGCCGGCGTGATGGCACGGGCGGGCCGCGCAGCGCGGAAGGACGGCCGCGTGCGCGGCCGTCCGCGGCGTCACTCCTCCTCGCTGCCGTCCAGGCCGGTCGGGCCGCCGACCGCGCTGGCGTAGTTGCGCTGCATGTACTGCTGCGCCACGGTGGAGATGCGCACCAGCATGCCGTTGTCGGTGCCGCCGATGCTCCATGCGCCGCCCATGGCGGCGGCACGCTGGTAGAACTCCGGGTCGGCGATGACCTTGCCGGTGTCCGCGTCGGTCAGGCGCACGTGCATGACCACGGCCGAGCTGCCGGCCATGGCGCCGGCGAAGAAACGCTTGCCGCCGCCGACGAACTTCAACTCGGTGACGCGCGGTTCGATCTTCAGTGTGCGGCCTCCCTGGCCCTTGTGCTCCCAGCGGGTGACGGTGTCGCCGAGCTTCTGCTGCACGTTGGCCGCGATCTTCGCCATCGCCGCATCCTGTTCGCGTACCTCGGCGGTCGTGGCCAGCACGGGTTGCAGCTGGAAGTGCTGGAACGCCGACAGTGCTTCCTGCGGCGGCGGGTTGTCGGTGGCGGTTGGCCGGATATGGGTGACGCAGGCGCAGCACGACATGGCCAGCAGCGCCGGCAGCATCAGACGAGACTTCATTGGATTCCCCTGTCGAATGTCGCGGCTCCATTGCATCGCGACGCCGGCAGCATAACCCAGCGAATTTCGGCCACGAAGCGACCGGATGGATAGCGGGCATCGCGCCGCGTGGTGGATGCGCAGCGTCCCGGCGTGCGGCTCGCGTAGAGGATCGGCGTGGCGTGGCGTCCAGCGTAGCTCGGCCGTGGTCGTTGCCGTCCGGGGTCTGCTATCACCGGGCCATAACCGTCGTGTCGGGTAATCTGTGGACACCCCTTTCGTGTTCCATCCCCAAGCGCAGGACCACGCCGATGAAATCACTGTTGCGAAATATCCTGATTGCCCTGTCGTTTGTCTTCGTCACCGCGGTGTCGGCGAAGCAGGCGCCCGATCCGCTGAAGACGCGGGCCTATATCGACCACGCGTGGACCACGCTGACGCGTTCGATGGACGACTGCTCGGCCCTGCGTGATCCCAAGGTGGGCACGCAGCCGGTGCTGTACCTGCCGGCGAACCTGCCGACGCCGCCGGACCTGGCCGCGGTGAAGAAACGCTGCAACGTCGACGTGCACGTGCTGCCCCGGGCGGTCGGCCAGCTTGGCGACATCGCGCCGACCTCGCTGCCGCGGCAGGGCCTGCTCTATCTGCCGCATCCGTACGTGGTGCCGGGCGGCTTCTTCAACGAGATGTACGGCTGGGACAGCTATTTCATCGTGCTCGGCCTGGTCGCCGACCATCGCGAGGCGCTGGCGCGCGACATGGTCGAGAACGCGCTGTTCGAGGTGCAGTACTACGGGGCGGTGCTCAACGCGAACCGCACCTATTACCTGACCCGTTCGCAGCCGCCGTTCCTGAGCTCGATGATCCGTGCCGTGCTGGACGACCCGGACAGTTTCAAGAGCAAGGCCGAGGCGCATGCGTGGCTCGAGCAGGCGTATCCGCTCGCCGTGCGCGACTACTCCACCTGGACGCGCAAGGAACACCAGGCCGGCGATACCGGCCTGGCGCGCTACTACGACTATGGCGGCGCGGCACCGGTGCTGGAGATGCGCGACAGCAGCTACCTGCGCGGCGTGATCGACTGGCTGATCGCGCACCCGTCGGAGGATCCCGGCTACCTGGTCAAGGCCTCCGAACATCCGGACGCGGCGGAAGTCGCGCGGCTCAAGACCGCCAGCTGCGACGTCGAGGCCTCGAAGGTCTGCGCCGGCGCCTGGTCGAAAGGCTATCGCCTGAGCGCCGACTACTACCTCGGCGATCGCGCGATGCGCGAATCGGGTTTCGACACCACCTTCCGCATGGGCCCGTTCGGCGGTTCCACCCATCAGTACGCGCCGGTCGATCTGAACAGCCTGCTGTACCGCTACGAGCGCGACCTGCACGATTTCGCCGTGCAGCTCGGCAACGATGCGGACGCCAAACGCTGGGCCGGCGCCGCCGACGCGCGGCGCGCGGCGATCGACAAATACCTGTGGCGCGCCGACAGGGGCATGTACATGGACTACGACTTCGTCACCGGCAAGCCATCGGGCTACGACTTCGTCTCCACCTACTATCCGCTGTGGGCCGGTGCCGCGTCGAAACAGCAGGCCAAGACACTGCGCGGCAAGCTCGGCATCTTCGAGCGCAAGGGCGGTCTGCAGATGAGCGACCACGCCAGCGGCGCGCAATGGGATGCGCCGTTCGGCTGGGCGCCGACCAACTGGCTGGCGGCGGCCGGCCTGGATGCCTACGGCTTCCACGACGACGCCCGCCGCATCGCGCGCGAGTTCACCGGCACCATCGACCGCAGCCTCGCCGACGACGGCACCATCCGCGAGAAATACAACATGGCCAGCGGCAATGCCGACGTGAAGATCAGCGCCGGCTACAAGGACAACGTGATCGGCTTCGGCTGGAGCAACGGCGTGTACCTGAAGATGCAGTCCCTGCTGCAGGAGAAGTAATCAGGCGCCGCGGCGTCCCGCTTGCGCGCGCCGCGGACGCCGCCGTTGCGGCATACTTCCCGCGGCGAGGGACGCCGTACGGGGGAAGGGCAGGCATGACATGGGGGTGGGTCGTCGTGGGCACGCTCGCCCAGCTGATGCTGGGCCTGTTCCTGTTCATGCTGGTGGTGTTTTCCGCATCCAGCATGGACGGTGTCGGCAAGCTTGCCCGAGTGCATTCGAGGATCCTCGCGCTGTCGCTCTTCGGGCTGCCGGCCACCTGCGTCGTGAGCGCCGGCATGCTCATCCATCTTTACCGAAGCGGTGGCGGCCCGTCGTCATGGTGGTGGCACGCCGTGCCGCTGGCAGCGGCTGCCATGTATTTCGCCTACGCGATCAGCCTGGGGAAGCGGATCGAGGCGCTCCGCGAGAAGGAAACCGGTTCACGCAACTCAACAGGGGATGGGAAATGAATACCTACAATCCGTACGAGGCACCGAAAGCCGACATCGCGGCGCCGGTGGCGAACGAGGCCGGCATCGAGCAGGTGGCCAGCGCGCAGAAACTGATCATCTATTCGATCCTTGCCTATTTCGCCGGCGCGGCCGCAAGGACGTTCCTGGGCCCGATCGGCCTGCTGGTGGTGCTGTGCGCGGTGCTCATGGGCCTGGTCGGCACCTTTCGCCTGTGCTCGGGCCTGGGCTATTCGATGGTGACCCGGGTGATCCTGATCGTGCTGATGTTCGTGCCGCTGGTCAGCCTGATCGTGCTGCTGGTGCTGAACGCGAAGGCGACCGCCAAGCTGCGGGCGGCCGGTTATCACGTGGGGTTGCTGGGGGCGACGCGCTGAAGCAGCTTGCGGCACATGCATTCGGGGCAGTGAAGCCATGAGATCCATCGTTGGCTTCCTGCTACTGTCGCTCGTTTCCTCATGTGCCTATTCCGTCCAGCCCGCCAGCGGCTCGCTGTGCCATGCACCGGAAACCACGTATTTCAGCTGTCGGACCACACGCCATACGACGGTCAGCCTGTGCGGCACGCTGCCGTCGAACCTGCAGTACCGCTACGGCAAGGGCGCGCAGGTGGAGTTGCAGTTTCCCGATGACCCGGCGACGGGCGCTCGGCAACTCGGCTACGCGCACTACTCGCGCTTCCAGGTCGAGCGCACCGAGGTCACCTTCAGTCACGTGGACGCCGACTACGCCGTGTTCGACTACACCGAGAACGACCGGCGCAGCGCCGGCGTGCATGTCACCACCGCAGACGGCAGGGAGTCGGAGGTGCGCTGTACCGGTCCGGTCCAGGGGCAGCTGGCGCCGCTCGGCAGGAACCTGCGCTGCGACAGCGACAATGCGCTCAACGGCGGGCAGTGCCCCTGACGCGGATCAGCGCTGCTTCGCGCCCGGCGTTTTGACGGTCTCGCTCTCGACCACCAGATCCAGCACGTACGCGCTGGACGGCGCGTCGGCCGGCGGCCGCTTCAGCGGATAGCGCTTCACGCGCAGCACGTTGCGTACGCCGGGCTCGTGCACGTAGCCCTCGATGTCCTGCTGCAGCGGCTGCCACGGGCCGGGCTCGCCCGCGCGCAGGCCGTTCGCGTCGTAGTGGCGTTCGCGCACCTGCAGGCAAGTCTTGTCCGGCATCAGCGGATGCCGGCAGGGCACCGTCTGCGGCGCCACTTCCAGGAACACCGTCTCGCCGGGCCCGCCGTAGCGCGTCTCGGCGGTGGGTTGGCCGGCGAACGTCAAGGTCTGGCCGCTGGCGGCCGCCAGGGTGAGCAGCGGCGTGCCGCCGGGCGTCGACACGATCAGCGAGGGCCGCTCCCGCAGCACGGCCTTGATGGTGGTTTCGCGCTGCATCAGGGTGGCGTCGGTGCAGGCCATCATGGTTTGCCGCAACGAGCCGATGACCAGGTGGCCGTCGACGATCTTGTAACTGCCGCCGATCGCGTTGCAGGCGTTGTGCACGCTGAGCTGGTCGGTGGTGAAGTCGAGCTGCAGCGGCGGCTTGTCCGTCTTGCCGAACAGCGCGTCGAGGCGCTGGTTGCCGGCGTCGACGGCGTCGTGCAGCTGCCAGTGGTAGCGCGTGAGGGTGTGGGTCGATGTCGGCAGGTCATCGCCGGCCGGCGTGGGCACGGCCGCTTGCGTGTCCGACTCCGGTGCCGCCATGCAGGCGGCCAGCACGAGCGGGAGCAGCCACAGGAAGTTTTTCATGCGATGCCTCCGGAAGGACGTATGCCGTGAGGGTAGTGCAGGCGCGGCCGGCCGTGGCACGCGCGGTTCAGTGCGCGTTGAGGCTCGCGGTCATGGCGCGTCTGCGGCTGCACTTGAGGTACGGCGAGGCGTGCAGCCAGCGCGCATCGGGATAATAGGAAAACACGTACTGGCCGCCCTTGAGCGTGTCGATCAGCGGGCGCGCGATCGCGTTGCGCACGGCGGGGCAACCGTAACTGCGGCCGATGCGGCCCTGCTGGCGGGCGAGGGCGGAGTTGACGTAGGACGCGCCGTGGATCACCAGCGCGCGTGCCAGCGCGTGGTCGTTGATGCCCGGTTCGAGTCCTTCCATGCGCAGCGAGTAGCCGTTGCGGCCGGCGTAGGTGTCCAGCGTGCGGAACAGGCCCAGGCTGGATTGCAGGCTCTCCGGCGTGTTCGAGAATGCCGTGGCCAGGTTCTCGCCGGTGTTGCGACCGTGCGCCACCAGCTCGTGGTACAGCAGCTTGCGCTTGGCCAGGTCGAACACCCACAACCGCGGCTCGGTCGAGGGCTTCGAATAGTCGATCACCGCCAGCCGATCGGACGGCGGCTGGCCCTGGGCGGCGGCGCACTCGGTGGCGGCGAGCGCCAGGCCGATCACCTTGGGGTCCGCGTGCGGCGCGAGCTTGCTGAGCGCGTCCTGCAGCGACGGTTCCGCGGCATGCGCCGCAGCGAAGCAGCCGGCGAAAAGCAGCATCAGGAGGGCGGCGTGGCGCAGGAATCGGCTCATCGGAATGGCTTGGCGTGTCGGATCAGGCATGCGGCCGTCGATCCTAGCAGCCCCCTGTTAAGAACGCGTCCAGCACGGCGGGGCGGCGCTGCGCGCGCGTTTGCGCCGACATGCGGCTGTGTTATGACAGGCCGGAACCCTGCGCAGGATCGTGCCGTGCCACTCAAACCTTCCCGTGTCGTCCACGTCATCGCCCTGCTGGGGTTGCTGCTGGGAACCGTCGTGCATGCCCAGCAGCCTGCGGCCGAGCAACCGCTGGGTCCGGTGGCCGAACAGATCCGCGAGCGGGTCGAGCAGTGGCGCGGCGCGCATGCCGACGCCGATGCTGCCAGGGTGCCCGGCGACGCGGTGGCGGTGTTCTACGAACAGAACCGGTTCGCGCCGGCATGGGCGCGCCCGGGCGACCTCGACCAGCTGCTGGCCGCGCTGCGCGATGTGGCCGGCGACGGCCTCGATCCGGGAGACTATGGGCTGAGCGAACTGCAGCGCCGGCGCGCCGTGCTCAGCGACCCGCAGGCCACGCCGCCGCAGCGCGCGCAGTTCGACGTGCTGGCCACCGATGCCTGCCTGGCTGCGCTGATGCACCTGTATCGCGGCAAGGTCGATCCGGCCACGCTGGACACGCACTGGAACTTCGACCCGCGCCAGATCGACCAGGCGCAGGGCCTCAAGGCGGTGCGCGACGCGCTGGCACAGGGCACGATCGGCCCGCTGTTCGCGCGTGCGCGCCCGCAGAACCCGCTGTATGGCCAGCTGCGCACGGCGCTGGCGAAATTGCGCGAGGTGGCGGCGCAGGGTGGCTGGCCGCTGCTCGCGGACGGCCCCACATTGAGACCGGGCAGCCACGATCCGCGCGTGCCGGTGTTGCGCCAGCGGTTGCAGCTGGTCGGCCATGCGGTGGGCGACGGTGCGGACGACCTGTATGACCCGGCGCTGGAGGCCGCGCTGAAACTATTCCAGCGCGAACAATACCTGGCCGCGGGCGGCCACCTGGGCAAGGCGACCCTGGCCGCATTGAACGTGCCGGTCGCGGCGCGCATCGAGCAGCTGCGCGCGAACCTGGAGCGCGCGCGCTGGCTGATGCACCAGCTGCAGGGCGAGTTCGTGGTGGTCGACATCGCCGGCTACCAGGTCGCCTACTACAAGGACGGCAAGCCGGTGTGGCGTTCGCGCGTGCAGGTGGGCAAGCCGTACCGCAGCACGCCGGTGTTCAAGTCGAAGATCACCTACCTCACGCTCAACCCGACCTGGACGGTGCCGCCGACCATCCTGAAGAACGACATCCTGCCGAAGGTACGCAAGAACCCGGGCTACCTCGCCGCCAACCGCATCCGCGTGCTGGACGGCCAGGGCCGCGAGCTGTCGCCGGCCAGCGTGAACTGGGCCAACCCGCGCGGCATCGTGCTGCGTCAGGACGCTGGGCCGGGCAATTCGCTGGGCCGGCTGGTGATCCGCTTCCCCAACGACTACGCGGTCTACCTGCACGACACGCCGCACCAGGAACTGTTCGCGAACGAGCAGCGCGCGAATAGCTCCGGCTGCATCCGGGTGGAGCGCCCGCGCGAACTGGCCGAGCTGCTGCTGGACGACCCCGCGCGCTGGAATCGCACGGGCATCGACCGCACGATCGACACACTGAAGACGCAGACCGTGATGCTGCGCAAGCCGGTGCCGCTGCTGCTGGCGTACTGGACGGTGGACCTGCGCGAGGACGGCCGGGTCGGTTTCCGCCCCGACATCTACCAGCGCGACCCGCCGCTGCTCGCCGCGCTGGGGCGCCCGCGCGTATCGCCATGGCTGCCGGCGGCCGCGACGCCGCCCTGAAGCGAAAAAAAAGCCGCGCCGGCGGGAGGGCCGGGCGCGGCCAAGGTTTGAACCGATCCACTGCCAATGCATCGGGTGCCGGCGACGGAGTGATCCGCACCGGCCCGGGCAGTTTGCCGAGCGTAGGTCTCACGGGCTGGGATTGCCCTGATCCCGGTCAGGGCGCCCGGCCGGGCCGGCCGCCATCATCGCCGTCGGCGGATGTCCCGCCCTGGAGACCGTACCGATGCTGTTTCAAGTGAAGGATCTTGCCGGTGACACCGGCGCCATCGCCGCCATCCTGCGTGCCCATGACGCCAACGCGCAGGTCACCGGCGATCCCGTCGCGGGACAGATCGACGTGGCGGCGCAGTTGACCTCCAGCCAGGTCATCACGGCTTTGCACGACGCGGGTTACGAGGCCGTCCGCGTATCCGAGCCGCGGCAGATCCACGTCAGCGGCGGCAGCACGTGCTGCGGCAGCTGCTCATGATGCGTTGACGTCGTCGTCCGTGCCGCGTGGCCGCGCCGGGCGCGGCTTGCGCGGCCCCGGCGCGGAATGCCGGCCCTGCGCCGCGTCGATCGCGTCGATCCAGCCGGCGCGCGCGGCGGGGAACGCGTCCGCGTACGGCACGTACGGCTTGATGTCGAGGATCGGCGTGCCGTCGAGCAGGTCCACTCCGCGCACGCGCAGCGAACCGTCTTCGACCGCGACCAGCTCCACCGCGGACAGGCCGATCGCGTTCGGCCGGTGCGGCGAGCGGGTCGCCAGCACGCTGCGTTTGCCGCCGCCGCGCGGCGGGCGCACCTCGGCCTTCCAGCCTTCGCTGCGGTGAAAGGCGAACAGCAGCCAGATCCGCTCGAAACCGGCGAGATCGCGCCAGGCTGCCGCGGGAAAGTCCGCCACGAACTCGATCACCGCCTCGGCCGCCGCCTGCGTCTCGGTGCCGGCGACCACGGTGGACTGGTGCGGCGCGTCGATGCGCCGCGCGTACGGCGAACGCACGAACGCGATCGGATGGCAGGAGAATGCGCCGGGGGTATCGTGCACGGTGGTCATGTGCGGCATTATCCACGTTCGCCCGCCTCCCCCATGGTTCCGTGAACCTTCCCCCGCCGAGGACGCCATGAAATTTCTCGTGATGATCTACTGCGACGACGCCTTGCTGGACGCGCTGCCGGAAGGCGAGTTCGACACCCTGATGCGCGGCTGCCTCGGTCACGCCGACGAATTGCAGGCCGATGGCCGCCTGCTCGGCTCGCAGCAGCTGGAACACCCGGCCACGGCGCGCACCCTGCGCGTGCGCGGCCAGCGCAGCAGCGTCGTCGACGGGCCGTTCGCCGAGACCAAGGAATACCTGGGCGGCTTCAACCTGATCGAGGCCGCCGACATGGACGAGGCGGTGCGGATCGCCGCGGAGTTTCCGTGGGTGCGCACCGGCGCGATCGAGATCCGCCCGGTGCGCGACATGGATGCGGTCAGGCGGCGGGTGGGCGCGTGAGCATGCGCGACGACGACGATTTCGACGCCGGCCCGGACTTCGACGAGGAGGACGACTCGGTCGAGGCGAAGGTCTGGCAGTTGCTGCTGCTGATCAATCCCGGCGACGAGGAAACCGCGCTGCAGCAGTTCGCGGATTACCGCGAGGCCGCGGAGGACGACGGCGACGAGCCGCTCGAACTGGTCGCGCGGGTGATCGACTGGCACTCCGGCTTCATGGTCGGCGCGGGCGACCTGCGTTCGCTGGTGCAGGCGCTGGACGAACTGAGCGCGCGCTGGAACCTGTCGATCGACTGGAACGGCGACCCGGACGACGACGACTTTTTCGACGACACCGACGCGGGCACCCTGCTCGGCGTCGCCTACGACCGCCTCGCCGAGTTTGGTTACACGGTGTGGGTATGGGAGACCGACGACGATTCCCATGCCGGCTGGATCACCCTGACCCGCGACAACGAGCCGATGCGCGAACTGGCGACGGCGCTGCACGTCAACCTGCGCCTGGGCAGCGACGTGGGCTGAGCGGCGAAACACGGAGAACGGAACAAGCATGCTGCAATTGATCGGTTTCGACGGCGACGACACGCTGTGGCACAGCGAGGGCTACTACCGCGCGGCCAGCGAGGCGTTCGCCGCGATCATGGGGCACTACGTGGACCTGGGCGACCAGCACGTGCACGACAGCATGCTGGCCACCGAGCAGCGCAACCTCAAGCTGTTCGGCTACGGCGCCAAGGGCATGGCGCTGTCGATGGTGGAGACGGCGATCGCGGTCAGCGACGGCCGCATCAGCGCCGCCGACATCCATCGCCTGGTCGAGCTGGGCAAGACCGTGCTGCAGCATCCAGTGGAATTGCTGCCGGGCATTCGCGCAGCGGTCGAGGCGGTGGCGCAGCGGTACGAGGTGGTGCTGATCACCAAGGGCGACCTGTTCCACCAGGAGAAGAAGGTGGCCGAGTCCGGGCTGGCCGACCTGTTCCGCCGCATCGAGATCGTGTCGGAGAAGAACGCCACCACCTACCAGCGCGTGCTCGGCGAGTTCGCGCTGCAGCCGGCGCAGTTCGCGATGGTCGGCAACTCGCTGCGCTCGGACATCGAGCCGGTGGTGCGCCTGGGCGGCTGGGGCGTGCACCTGCCGTACCACGTGACCTGGGCGCACGAACTGGAGAACGGCCTCGGCGCCGACGAGCCGCACGTGCTCACGGTGGACGCGCCGGCCGCGATCCCGGCGGCGGTGGAACGCTTGCGCGAGCTGGCCGGCGCTACGCCGTAGGGCGGACATCCTTCGCCGTCGCACCTGGGGGGAAGTCTGGACAAGCCTTTGCTCGTCGTTCCAGCGAAAGCTGGAATCCAGTGTCTTCAAGGAATTGCCGAGGCACTGGATCCCAGCTTTCGCTGGGATGACGGCTTGTTCTGACTTTCCCTAGTCGTCGAAGCCGGTGTAGCCCTCGGGGAAGATCGGCGTGCCGTCCGCCTCCAACCCCGTCATGTCGGCCAGCGCCTTGGCGGCGGCGGCTTCGGCGAGGCCCTTGTCGCGGAAGCTGCGGTTCTCGCAGATCGCGTAGTACACCGGGAAGCCGTGGCGGCGCGGCGTGACCGCGAGCCAGGCGGCGTAGCGCGAGCCTTCCAGGGTGGCGCCGGAGCGGGCAAGGTAGTTGTCGAACTCGCGCTCGGCCATGGTCGTCGGTTCCGCTCTGAAAGCGTGCAGTGTATAGCGCGCCGCGCTTGCCTCGCGTACCTGGCCGGGCGGGCCGACCGGCGCAGAGCGCTGCTGGGGCGATCGTTGCCGGAGTGCGGGGCGGCGAGTCAGGCGCAGATCCGCAAAACGGCCTGCAGTCGAAGGCGAGAACGGGCGGACTCGTCTCAACGGCTCCGGGCGCTGCTGGCGGCGCGGATCTGGTCGATGCTCAACGCTTCGCTTTCGCTCGGCGGCGGCAGGCCGGTCTTTTTGCAGAACGCGATCAGGCGCGGATCGTCACGGAAGCGCAGGATGAGCGGGTCGGTCAGCATGAAAAAGATGTCGTGGGCCGGAGCGCGCTCCAGCCATTCCACGGTCTTGTCCGCGTCGCCGCGCAGCGCATAGGCCTGCGCGATCAGGTATGGGTAAGGGCTGTTGTCGTTCGCCCAGGCCTTTCTTGCGAGGACGTTCGCCAGCGCGGCATCCGCCGCCGCGTGGTCTGGGGAAATCTGCGTCGCAATCGCCAAATTCATTTCCCGCCACGGCGAAGGCTGGTTTCGGGCGACATCCTGCGCGGTCTTCACGTCGCCGCGCACGATGGCGATGTACATGAGCTGGTTCCGTGGGCGTGATGCCGGCTGCGACAGGCCTTCGGCGATGCGGAGGTACTTCGTCGCCTTGTCCAGCCGACCGGTCGCCACCAGCAACTTCGCGTATTGGTAATAGTTGACGGTGTACAGCGGCTCGATCGAAAGGAGGTGCTCCCGCAGCCGGATCGCCTCGCCCAGTTTTCCAATGCCGCCCAGCACGTAGCCGCAGCCATTGAGGACCGTGCCATCGTCCGGCGCCAGCTGCACGGCACGGCGGCACTCGGCCAAGGCGCCCCGGTGATCGAATCCGTAGAACTGCAGGTAGGCGCGGGCTGCGTGGGCCGGGCCCAGCCCGGGCGCCAGTTGCAGCGCCTTGTCCGCCGCGAGACGTGACAAGCGCACGTGTTCGCGGGCAACCGCGGGAGCTTCGTTCCAGAACGCGGCGACGGTACTCCACGATCCCGACAGGTACGCCCATGCCACCGCATAGCCCGGGTCGAGTTGCACGGCCTGGGTCATGTACTCGGCGGCCTTGGGGAAATCCTGGTCGTGCCCGTGCTTCAAGCCCTGCAGATAGGCGTTGTAGGCCTCGATGTTGCCGCTGGGCGGCCGGTCGTCCGGCGCGATGGCGTTCGTCGGAAGCAGTCTCGCGTGCAGGGCGCTGGCGACGGCCGAGGTGATCTCGTCCTGCAGCGCGAACAGGTCCTTGTACGGGCGATCGTAGTGCTCGGCCCACAACGTGCTGCCATCGGCGGCCCGGGTCAGCGTGGTGCTGATGCGCACGACATCGCCGGCGCGCTGCACGCTGCCGGCGAGCAGGTAGGACACGCCCAGCTTGCGGCCAATGGTCGCGCTGTCGTCCTTGCTGCCGCGGAACTGGAAGGCCGAGGTGCGACCGATCACCTTCAGTCCTTCGAACCGGGACAACGCGTCGATCAGGTTTTCCGACAGGCCGTCGGAGAAGTACAGCTGCTGCGCATCGTTGCTGGCATTGACCAGTGGCAGCACGGCGATGCTGCGCTCCATTGCCGGCTTCGGCGCGGGCAGCGTGCGCGGCCACCACTTCCAGCCGGCGAAGGCGAGCACCGCCAGCAGCGGCAGCAGCCACAGCATGGCGCGCGAAATGGCGCGCCGCCGCGTGGGTGGCGGCGCCGGCACCGTCGGCGCTTCCGGCCCGGATGCCTGCATGGCTTGCGGCGGCGTGCCGGGCGCGGGTCCGGGAAGGTCGAAGCGGTAACCCACGCCATGCACGGTGTGCAGGTAGCGCGCAGCTTGCGCGTCCTCCCCGAGCGCATGCCGCAGCAGGGTCATCACCCGGTTCAGCACCCCCGGGGTGATGTTGCGATGGCCCCAGACGGCATCGAGGATCTCGTCGCGGGTGAAGACCCGGCCGGGCGTACCGGCGAGCAGCGCCAGCACGGCGAAGGCCTTGGGCTCCAGCGGCTGTTCGATTCCGTCGCGCAGCAGTCGCCGACCCGCGAAGTCGATCGCGGATGCGTCGAAGGCGAGCGGGGCGGGCGTTGACGGGTCCATGGCGTCCTGTGGCGGGCGGCGCACTTGGGTGGACGAAAACCGGCGCTGCGGGCGGCCCCAATGTTTTCCCAAGGAATCCAAGCAAAGTCCAGTGCTTTCCCAGCGGCGGCCTCAAGACCCGCGGCGCCGTATCCCCGAACCTGAGCGCACCGGCATTCGCCGGCGCGCAGTCGAGGAGGTCGCCGTGAACCGCCGCACCCGCTTCCGCAAGGCGAGCCACGCATCGTCGCCATTGCGCAGCAAGCCCGCTGAGAAGGGTTCTTCTCCGCTGTCATCCACACCACATGTGTAGGGAGATACGCATGAACCGCAAATACCAACAATGCGCATTGGCCATTGCCGTCATCCTGTCCGCCAATACCTATGCCGAGAACTACGGCGCGTGGGGCAACGCGGTGCCCGCACCCGGGATCAACACCGCGGCCGCCGAAGGCTGCCCGATCGAATCGCCGGACGGGCAGAACCTGTATTTCATGTCCACCCGCAATGGCGGCCTGGACAACTGGCGCGCAACCTGGAATGTCGCGATGCGCAGCTGGGACAACGTCACCAACCTCGGTGCGCCGGTGAATTCCGCCACCGCCGCCGACTACTGCCCCACGCCGTTGCCCGGCAAGTGGCTGCTGTTCGTCAGCTCGCGGCAGAACTCCGAAGATTGCGTCGGGTGCAAGGCGATGCCGCCGCCGCCGCCCGGCAGCCCGCCGGCCGGCGACATCTTCCTGACTCGGGAAAACCCCGCGCACGGCTGGGCGACGCCGGTGGATCTGGGCGGCTATGCGGACGGCGGCCCGAACACCAAGGGTTCGGAATACAGCCCGTCGGTCGTGGAAACCGCCGAAGGTACCTTCCTGTACTTCTCCAGCGACGGCTATCCGGACAGCAAGAGCCATGACATCTACATGAGTCGCCTGCGCGCCGACGGCACCTTCGGGCCCGGCGTGCGCGTGGCCGAGCTGAGTACCGATGCCGCCGACCTGATGCCCAACGTGCGCAGGGACGGTCTGGAAATCGTGTTCAGCAGCAACCGCGCCAGCGCCGATCCGCGCAACCAGGACATCTGGTATGCGACGCGGCCGAATACCGCCTCGCCGTGGACGATACGCGGTCGGATCGAGAACACCGCCGTCAACACGATGGACGGAGCGGAAACCCGCGCCACGCTGTCTGCCGACGGCACCCGCCTGTATTTCGGGCGCAAGCACTTTGCCCAGGTGCCGGCCGACCCGGGTGACGTCTATGTCAGCACGCGCGTCAAATTGTTCTGGGGCAGCGGGCGCTGAATCCTCCGCCAGGGAGGTCGGAAGAATGCGGTCGCGGCGGCGGTGGTCGCCGCCGCGGCCGCAGCCACGTCCGCGCTGCGGTCGGAAAGCGTGCAGTGCATCGCGTGGCCCGCTTGCCTCATCATGGCGCGATGACTGCCGACCCGTCGCCGCCGCCGCGCATCGTGCTGGACACCAATGTGTGCCTGGACCTGTTCCTGTTCCGCGATCCCTCGTGCGCGCGGCTGCTGGCGGCGCTGCAGGCCGGCACGGTGCAGGCGGTGACCCGCGACGATTGCCGCGAGGAATGGCAGCGCGTGCTGCACTATCCGCAGCTGCCGATCGAGGAACCCATGCGGTCGGGGTTGCGCGCCGCGTACGACGCGCTGCTGCAGTCGCTGCCGCCCGCGGCGACCGGCGCGCCCGACGAGGCGTGCCTGCCGCGTTGCGCCGATCCGGACGACCAGAAATTCCTGCAGCTGGCACTGGCTGCACGGGCCAGCTGGCTGCTCAGCAAGGACAAGGAGTTGCTCAAGCTCGATCGCCGGACACGCCGCGCCGGGCTGTTTGCAATCCTGTTGCCGCAGGACTGGTTGCCGGGCGGGTGCTGATGCGGCGTGGTCCGTGCAGGCGCCGGTGCCGGTCAGCGTGATGGCGCCGATGCCTGCGGATTTCGCGCCGGCATGCAGTCCGGCGTCTCGGGCCGGGCGTCGTGGCTGACGCAGAAGCGGAAGCCCGTCGGCAGGCCGGTGATGTCCCGGCTCGTTCCGCTCGCCAGCGCGAACTGCCTGACGAGGTCGGCGGGGCACGGCGCGGCCGGCGGCGCCATCGTGCAGTCGCGCGGAAACAGTTCGTAGTGGCAGCTGCCGCTGACGCTGGCAATGCAGGCGAAGTGGGCGATGCCGGCGACGATGCGGGTCTGGCTGTAGAGCACCTCGGTGCCGTCGGCGGATGTGCGCGTGACGACGGTGCGGTCGCCCCAGCCGTCGCTGCCGATCAGCGCGAGAAGAAAATAAAGCGCGGCGATGAGGTAGTGCATAGGTAACCTGCCCTGGTCGGTGGGGCCGCGTGGCGGCCCGGCTACATGTTGCGGAACAGCGCCATGAACGGCTGGCTGACGGTCAGCGTTTCCGGCCGTTGCCGCAGCCGCACGACGCCCTTGCCGGTGTCGTCGCGCACGATCGAGGCAATTGCCTTGATGTTGACGATGGTGGAGCGGTGGATCTGCTTGAACACGGCCGGGTCGAGCACCTCGAGCAGTTCGCGGATCGGCGTGCGCAGCAGCGCCTCGCCGTCGCCGGTCATCACCGTGGTGTACTTGTTGTCGGCGCGGAAGTAGGCCACGTCGTCGAGCAGGATGAGCCGGGTTTCGCGGCCGGCGCTGGCGGTGACCCAGTTCAGCGGCGGCTGCGCGCGCGGCGACAGGCTGCTGCCGAGCTGCCGGACCAGCGCGGCGAGTGTGGCACTGTCGGCAGGTCCGGCGGCCGCGCGCGCCTGCAGGCGCTGCACGGTGGCGGCCAGCCGGTCGGCGACGATCGGCTTGAGCAGGTAGTCGATCGCGCCGCGTTCGAAGGCGTCGATGGCGTACTGGTCGTAGGCGGTGACGAACACGACCTGGGTGGCGGGGCTGATCTCGGGGATGGCGGCGGCCACGTCCAGGCCGGTCAGGCCGGGCATGCGGATGTCGAGGAAGGCGACGTCGGGCCGGTGTTCGGCGATCGCCTCCAGCGCGCTGGCGCCGTCCTCGCATTCGGCGACGATGCGCAGTTCCGGCCAAGCCTTGCCGAGCTGTTCCAGCAGGGCCTTGCGCAGCAGGGTTTCATCCTCGGCGACGATGGCTTCAAACATGTGGCGCGTCCTGGGCGAAGGTGGCGGGAACGCTGATCGTGGCGGCGGCCCCGCTGGGAAAATTGGCGGCGAGGGTGAGCGTGGCGGCGGTGCCGTAGACCAGGCGCAGGCGTTCGCGCACATTCTTCAGGCCGATGCCGCTGCCGTCGGCTTCGCCGCTGAAACCCAGGCCGTCGTCGGCCACGGTCACCGCCACCTGGCGGTCGTTGCGGCGGCCGAAGATCCAGATGGTGCCGTCGCCGGGGCGCGGTTCCAGCCCGTGCTTGATGGCGTTCTCCACCAATGTCTGCAGCATCATCGGCGGCAACGGCGTGGGCAGCAATTCGTCGGGCACGTCGAGCTGCAGGTTCAGGCGCGAGCCCATGCGGATCTTCAGGATTTCCAGGTAGGCGCGCGAGCGCTCCAGTTCCTCGCCCAGCGTGGACAGGGCGCGGTCGGTGCGCGGCAGCGAATGGCGCAGGTACTCGATGAGATGGCCGAGCATGGCATCGGCGCTGGCCGGGTCGGTGCGGGTGAGGTATTGCGCGCTGGCCAGCGTGTTGTACAGGAAGTGCGGTTCGACCTGCGCCTGCAGCAGGCTGAGCCTGGCGATGGCCAGCTCTTTCTCGGTGACGGTCTGGGTGGCGGCGGTCTGCTCGCTGCGCCGGCGCTGGGACAGCTGCAGGGCGATGGTGCGGGTGATCGCCTCGGCGTTCTGCAGGTTGATGCCGTCGTCCACCTGCAGCCAGTTGCTCCAGGGCGCGAATGCCGGCTCGCAGATCAGGACGAGCCGGCTGGTGCCGTCGCCGCGGACCACGCTGGCGAGGATGCGGTTGTGCTGGCTCACGACCCAGCTCAGCGGGTTGTAGCGGCCCAGCAGCTTGATGCCGTAGGGGTCGAGATAGCGGGTGCTGGCGCGGATCTGCAGGTGGCTGCGCACGCTGTCGATCGCGTCGACGCCGGGCAGCTCGCGGATGGCGGCGTCGAGCAGGTCGAACGCCTCGTCCGCCTCGAACGGCACCTCGATCTGCCGGATCTGCCGGTTGGCCAGCGCGGCGGCGGCGCTCAGCTTGCCATCGATCAACTGCACCCGCCCCAGGTGCGAGTACGCGCGGATGACGACGAACACGATCGTCACCAGGCCCACCAGGGTGACCGCGTCACCCAGCGGCGACCAGAACCAGTCGGCCACCGCGTACAACGCAAGAAACAGCAGGTACCAGGCGAGCACGAGCCGGGCCACGGAGAAGAGGCGCTTGATCACGGTGCGGGTCACGCTGTTCGGGAAGTGCTGCCGAGAATAGTCGGCGCGGTAGCGGAAATCCCCCGACATGCGACGAAACCGGCGTCACGCCGACGAAGGCGGCCGACGGCGGCGTAGACTGGTTCGCCCACCCGCCCAGTGGAACACGTCCATGCTCACGCCATGCATCATCGACTGCCCGTATTGCGGCGAGCCGATCGAGATACTGATCGACGCCTCGATCCCCAGCCAGCAGTACATCGAGGACTGCCAGGTGTGTTGCCGGCCGATCACGCTCAGCGTGGAGATCGACGCGGACGGCGAGCCGCAGGTGCGTGCATCCGGCGAGAACGACGCCTGAAGGTCAGGCGGCCGCCAGCTCCGCCGACGTGACGATGCCGATGCCTTGTGCCTGCAAGGTGGCGCGGGCGGCGTCGTCGCTGGCCGGCGTGACCGGGCGGCTGAGATCCCACAGCACGCTGGCGCGGAAGCCGAGGTCGAGCGCGTCCTGCACGGTCCACAGCACGCACACGTCGCGCGCCAGTCCGCATACGACCACCTCGTCCACGCCGCGCTCGCGCAGCCAGCCGGCCAGGCCGGTGCTGGGGCGGCTGCCGCGCGGGCCGTGGTTTTCGCGGAAGCCGCTGTAGGAATCCACGCCGGGTTCGCTGCCCTTGCGGATCACCGCATTCAGCGCCGACCAGTCGATGCCCGGGTGCAGTTCGGCGCCCGGCGTGCCCTGCACGCAATGCTCCGGCCACAGCGTCTGCGGCTGGCCGTACAGCGCGATCTGCTCGAACGGTGCGCGGCCGGGATGCGAGCTGGCGAACGAGACGTGCCCGCGCGGATGCCAGTCCTGCGTGGCCGCCACGTGGCGGAAACGGCGTGCACGCAGCAGCGCGTCGATGCCCGGCACGATCGCGTCGCCTTCGTGGCAGGCCAGCGCGCCGCCGGGCATGAAGTCCGGCTGCACGTCGACCAGGATCAGTGCGATGCGCGATGAGAGTGGCTGGTTCATGGACAGGCTTGCGCGGAGGCTCCGGCGAAGTCTAGCGCGCGGCGCGCCGTCCACGGCGATACCCCATAATGCGCGATGCAGTGGCAACACGGTTCAGGGGGGCGCGATGCAGTACGACCAGTCATGGATGGGTTACGGGATCGTCGGCGGGCTCCAGGCCGGCTTGATCGCCGCGGCGGCAGGGCTGCTGCTGTTTTTCGTTTTCCACTGGCTGGGCCGGCGCAACGGCTGGAGCTACGGCCCGCAGATCGGCTGGTCGTTCCTGCTGGCGACCGCGCTGACCGCCAGCGGCGACCTGTGGAACCTGTTCTATTTCAACTACGGCCAGTTGCAGTCACTGCAGCTGCTGAGGGTGAAGCTGGCCGAAGTGCACGACCCGGACAGCATCGGCCTGCGCGCGCTGTGCGAGTTGCTGGGCGTGGCTGCCGGCATCTACGTGGGCTGGGCGTTGTGCAGCGGCGACTGGCGCCGGCGCTTCGGTGGGCGCAGGTAGCGTTGTTCCGCTCCCGCCTAAAGCAGCGGGTCGAACAACCGTGCCACGTGCATCGCCACCCGGCGCAGGTAGGGCGCCTCGCGGTATTCGCGTTCGTCGATGGCGCGGGCGCGGCTGAAGTCCTCGGTCAGCATCGCGGCCACATCGACGGCGAAGGCGGGGTCGACGGCCATGGCGGCGACTTCGAAGTTGAGCCGGAACGAGCGGCTGTCCAGGTTCAGGCTGCCGATCGCGGCGGTGTCGCGGTCGATCAGCAGCGCCTTCTGGTGCAGGAAGCCGGGCTGGTAGCGGAACACGCGGATGCCGGTGCGCACGGCGTGCCAGGCATGCAGCGTGGAAGCGAGGAACACGGTGCGGTGGTCCGGCCGCGACGGGATCAGCACGCGTACGTCGACCCCGCGCAGCACCGCCAGCTGCAGTGCCGCGCGCACCGCGTGGTCGGGCACGAAGTACGGCGTGCTCAGCCACACGCGCTGGCGCGCCGCGTTGATCGCGGCGGCGAAGAACAGCGAGCCGGTTTCCTGCGGATCGGCCGGGCCGCTGGCCACGACCAGTGCGCTGGCGTCGCCGTCGCCGGGCGGTGTCGGCAGCAGCGGCGGCGGCGCGCCGGTGATCCATTGCCAATCCTCGGCGAACAGTTGCTGCAGGTCGGCCACCGCCGGCCCGCGCAGTTCCAGCTGGGTGTCGCGCCATGGCGCCAGCGGCGGCTTCAGGCCGAGGTATTCGTCGCCGACGTTGAGCCCGCCGACGAAGGCGCGTGCCCCGTCCACCACCAGGATCTTGCGGTGGTTGCGGAAGTTCAGCTGGAAGCGGTTGCGCCAGCGGTGGGTGGCGAAGCGATGGATCGCCACGCCGCCCGCGCGCAAGGTCTCGACGTAGCGCCGCGGCAGCGCATGGCTGCCGATGCCGTCGAACAGCACGCAGACGCGCACGCCGGCGGCGGCGCGTTCAAGCAGCACCTGCTGCAGGCGCTGGCCCAGCGCGTCGTCGTGGATGATGAAGAACTGCACCAGCAGGCAATGCCTGGCTTCGGCCATCGCTGTCAGCATCGCGTCGAAGGCGGCCTCGCCGTCGATCAGCAGGCGCAGCCGATGGCCGCCGCGGAACGGCCGCCCCTGCAACGCGCAGATGGCGGCGTAGCGGGCGCAGCCCGGGTCGACCGGCGGCACGGCGCCCACGGTCGCGGGCAGCGCGCACGCGAGCGGCGCATGGTGTCCGGCGCGATAGCCGAGGAAGCGGCTGGAGCCCAGGTACAGGTACGGCAGCAAGGTCACGTACGGCAGCAGCAGCAGGCCGAGCGTCCAGCCGATCGCCCCTTGCGGCGTGCGCGTGTGCATCACCGCGTGCATCGCCGCGAACATGCCCAGCAGGTGCAGCAGGGCGATGCAGGCGGTGAGTGCGCTGGCGTTCATCGCAGGCGCGGCGGGCCGCTCAGCTCAACAGCTGGTCGGCCAGGTGGCGCGCCTGCTGGCGGATTTCCGGCATCGCGGTGGATTCCCACAGCGTGCCGCGCAGCAGGCTGCCGATGGCGAACAGGTTCGGCCAGTACTGCTCCCCGTGCCGCAGGTGGCCGTCGCTGTCGGCCTGCACGCCGAGGCCGAGCGGATCGGGGGCGATGTGCGCATTGGTGAGCAGCTGGCTGACCAGCCGATGGTTGCTGCGGCGCAGGTCGGTATCTAGGCCAACGGTCTGGATTACCAGGTCGGCATCCAGCAGGTGGGTCGCGCCGGCGTGGCCCACGGTCAATTGCAGCGTGGTGCCGGCGACGTCCACCGCGTGCACGCGGCCGCGCTGGCGTTGCAGCCGGCCGTCGCGTTCCAGCGCGGTGATCGCTTCATGTATTTGCGGCGGCATGCGGTGGCGCACGCGCTCCCACGCCCAGCGCGCGTGGCGCATGAAGCGCGCACGCTGTTCTGGCGACAGTTCGGCCCACAGGCTGGGCAGGTGCGGGCGCAGGCTGTCGACGATGGCGCGCCATTCGGTGCCTTCCAGGGCGATCGCCTCGCGCAGCAGGCGCATCCAGCGGCGGATCTCCGGCGCGTCGCGCATCGCCTCGACCAGCGCGACGCCGTCATCGGCCGGTGCGGCGGCGGCGTGCAGGTGCGCCTCGGGAAAGCGGCCGTGGCGGGAGATCGCGACGAATTCGGCCTGCGGCCATTGCGCGGACAATTCCAGCAGCACGTCGACCGCGGTCAGCCCCAGCCCGATCAGCACCACCTTGCGCGGCGGCGGTTGCAGCGCGCCGGTGTTGGCCAGCAGGCGCCAGGGATCGACCACGTAACGGCCGCTGGCGAGGGCGGCGGCGCTGACCCCGGCCAGCGGCTGCGGCGGCAGCGCGCCCAGCGCCAGCACGGCGGCGTCGGCCGGATGGCTTTCCTCGCCATGGATCACGGTGACGCCATCGCGCTCGGGCACCAGCGCGTCGACCGCGAACGGGATGATGTTGACGTGGTGCCCGTGCGCCTTGCCCTGCAGCAGCGCGCGCGCCACTTCCGCTTCGAGGTAGTCGCCGTAGCGGCGGCGCGGCAGGAAGTCGGTGCCGGCGATGGCGGGGTCGTCGCGCTGCACGAAGTCCAGGAAGCCACGCGGCTTGCCGGCGAACATGCTCATCGAGGCCGCGCGCACGTTCAGCAGGTGGCGCTCCGAGGTGGTGCCATAGGCGACCCCGCGCGCCGGCGTGTCGCCGCCGGTGAACCAGTCCAGTTGCAGCGGCTGCAGCGACTCGCGCTCCAGCAGCTCGCTGAGCAACGTGGCGGCCGCGGCACCGCCGCCGATGATGGCGACCCGTCGAAACATGAAATTCCCTGTGTGGTGTCGTGCAGGTCAGCCGGGCAGGCGGCCAGCGATGACGCTGCGCTGTGGCTGCGCGACCCACCGCCCGGTGGGCTCGGCCTGTTCGTAGGCGAAATATTCTGCCAGGTCGCCGCCGTAGACGTGCAGCGAGAGTGCCGTGTCGTGCCGCGACAGGTTGCGGCAGCGGTGCGCCTGCCCGCGGTCGCCTTCGAACCAGACGCCGTCGCCCGGGCCGAGCCAGTTGCGGCCGTGCAGGCTCAGCTCGCCGGAGTCGGCGTCGCGGCGGTACGACTGCACTTCCAGCGCGCCCACCAGGGTCATTTCCAGGCCCCACAGGCCGGCGTGGTCGTGTACGGGAGTGGCGTGGTTCGGCGGCCATGCCAGTACCAGCACGCTGATCGGCGGCTTGCTGCGCTCAGCCAGCAGCCAGCGTTCGAAACCGTGCCGGCGCTGGCGCAGCGAGGCCAGCCGGGTGGCCAGCGCCGACGCATCCTGATGCACCACGCGGCCCAGTTCGCGCGCCATCGTGGCGAGGTCGGGATGTTCGGCGGTGGCATGTTCGAGCGCGATCGCGCGCAGGGTCTTCAAGGTGTGCTGGTGCTTGCCCATGCGTGGAACCTGGCAGGGTGAATGGGCGCCAGTGGAGCATGCGTATCGTTAAAGACGCGTAAGCCGACGGCATCGCTGCGGACACTTGCGCCGGCGTGCGGACGGGCATCCGGCCGGCGTGGTTGCCGACCGGATACCCGCGCCGGACCGCTATTCGCGCAGGCTGAACGTCACCGGCACCCGCGCCCACGCGCGCACCGCCTGTCCGCTCACCACTGCCGGCTGGAAACGCCATCCGGCCAGCACCTGCTCGGCGGCGCTGCGGTCGAGCAGCAGGTAGCCGCTGCCGTGCTCCACCGATACCTGCACCGGTTTGCCGGTCTCGTCCACCAGCACGCGCAGCAGCACTGTGCCCTGCATGCGCTGCTGCAGGGCGCGGGTGGGGAAGCGCAACGGGGCCGAGCGGTAGGCCAGGCTGGCCTCGACCGGCGCCGTCAGTGCCGGCCCGGGCGCAGTGGCGCTCGGCAGCAGGGTCGGAATGGCGGCCGGCGGCGCGGCGACGTTGCCTTCGGTACCCGGCACGACGGCCGGCGGGTTGGCCGGCAACGGCCGTGTGTGCGCGACAGGCGCGGCGGGCGGATGCGGCAAGGGCGTCATCTCGACCGGTGGCGGCGGAGGCAGCAGCGGTTTCGGCTCGATGAAGTGGATCGTGGGTATCGGGTTGACCTGTTCGATCGCGTGGAAGAGCGCCGGGCCGGTCGGTCGCGAGGCGATCACGATCACGGCGAGGTTGAGTGCGATCGCGGCGCTGATGGCGGCGATGCGTGCACGGTCGGGGTGGGTACGGTGAGCTACGGCCAGGCTTGCGGACGACATGGCGACCTCCTGACTTCGGTGGGGATGTTGCGGCGGTCACGCTGCGCGAGCAGGGGGATCGTGCCGTCGCGACTGCAGCGTATGCCCCGGGCGGGCGGTTGCGCAAGCAGACGGCTGGATGGCCAAATGCCGGATGGCGGCGCGGCGGGGCGGCAGGCAAAAAAAACTCCGCGGGGAGGCGGGGCGGTAAGGGCGGATGGTCGGGGGATGCGCACACCCGCAGCAGCAGCTTGCATGACAGCTGCCATGATCGGGCGTGGATTCTTCGTGAAGGCGGTTTTCACGCCGGCGCTCGCCGCCGTCCTGCGATAATCGGTCCCTGGCAACGGGCCGGCATGCGCTGGGGAACGACGATGAGCCTGATCAAATGGGCAGGCGTGATGGGCCTGGCATGCGGCGGCCTGCTGCTGGGCACGCCGGCGCGGGCCGACGGCATTTCCTGCAAGATGAGTTTCCAGCTGTCCGGCTGGTCGGTGTTCTACAAGACCGCCAGCGGCAGCGGCACGGTCCGCTGCAGCAACGGGCAGAGCCTGCACGTGAAGTTGCGCGCCAAGGGCGGTGGGCTAACCTTCGGCAAGACGAAGATCACCGATGGCGTGGGCAAGTTCAGCGGCGTCGGCAACGTGCGCGACGTGCTGGGCCACTATGCCAACGCCGAGGCGCATGCCGGCGCGGAGAAGTCGGCCGCGGCGCAGGTACTGACCAAGGGCAACGTCTCGCTGGCGCTCAGCGGCAAGGGCGAGGGCTGGAACCTGGGCGTGGCGTTCGGCGCGTTCATCATCGAATAACGTGACCGGGTACCGGCGCGGCCATGCGCCACGATAGGCGGGCGCGGGCACACCCGGTTAAGGTATGCCCACGCGCCTCGCGTTCCCCAGGAGTCCTGCATGTCCGCCACCTCCGGCGCGGTGATCCCGCGCTACAGCTTCGGCGACGAGCTTGCCAGCAGCATCATCCACGGCCTCGGCGTCGCGCTCAGCATTGCCGGGCTGGCGACGCTGGTGGCATTCGCGGCCCTGCATGGCAATGCGCTGACCGTGGTGGCCTGCGCGGTGTTCGGCACCTCGCTGGTGCTGCTGTACACCGCTTCCACGCTGTACCACTCGATCTCCGTGGCGGCCGCCAAGCCGGCGTTGCGCATGCTCGACCACATCGCGATCTACGTGCTGATCGCCGGCACCTACACGCCGTTCACCCTGGTCGCCCTGCCCGGGGCGTGGGGCTGGAGCCTGTTCGTGGCCGTGTGGGCGCTGGCGCTGGCCGGTACCGCGCTGGAGCTGGGTCTGCTCAAGCGTTATCGCAAGCTGGCGGTGCTGCTGTACGTGGGCATGGGCTGGATCGGCATGGTCGCGTTCGAGCCGCTCAGCCGGCACCTGCAGGCCGGTGGCACCGTACTGCTGCTCGCCGGCGGCCTGGCCTACACGCTGGGCGTGCCGTTCTACCTGTGGCGGCGGTTGCCGTATCACCACGCGTTGTGGCACGTGTTCGTGCTGGCCGGCAGCGTGCTGCATTTCCTGGCCGTGTTGCTGTACGTGATTCCCGACGCGCCGGCATGAACGTGCCGGCGAGCCTCGCGGCCCTGCGCCGCGAACTGGAAGATGCGGCCACCCACCTGGGCCGGCCGCACGAGCTGCGCTTCAAGCCGATGTTCGGCGGGCTGATGGCCTGGCTCGACGAGCAGCCGTGCGCGTGGCTGACCCCGGGCGGACTGGCGCTGAAGGTGGCGCCGGCCGACCAGCCGGCGCTGCTGCGGATCGAGGGCACGGCGCGGCTGATCGCCAAACCCGGTGCGGCGCCGAGCCGGCACTACATCGTGCTGCCCGCCGCGCTCAGCCGCGATACCGTGCAGCTCGCCGGCTGGCTGGCGAGGAGCGCGGCCGGGGCGGTGCGGAACGCGCGCTGAAACGTGTTCAGCCGAACAGCATCGCCAGTCCGAACAGGCCGACCATCACGAACGAGAGCACCAGCTTGACCAGGGTGCCGAACAGCAGGCCCAGCCAGGTGCCGATGCCGACATGGGTCGAGCGCAGCACGCTGGTGCCGGAAGCCAGCTCGCCGGCGAGCGCGCCGAGGAACGGCCCGAGCAGCAGGCCCGGGATGCCGAAGAACATGCCCACCAGGGTGCCCAGCGCCGCGCCCCACAGGGCCAGCTTGCTGGCGCCCACCCGTTTGGCGCCGAGCGTGCTGGCGACGAAGTCGACGACCACCCCGAGCGTGCCGAGCGCGCCGATGATCAGCAGCCACCACAGGCCCAGGTGCCGGTAGCCGTCCACCGCGGCGGCCAGCCAGATCCCGCCGAACAGCATCGGGATGCCCGGCAGCGCCGGCAGCACGGCGCCGGCCAGGCCGCCGACGATCAGCAGCGCGGCCAGCACATACAACGCGATATCCATCAGGCGGGTTCCGTGGTGGCGACCAGTGCATTGGAGCAGAAGAGAGTGGAGAGGAGTGAGAAGTGAGAGAGGGCCCAGCGCGCGGCTTTTCTCTCGCTTCTCACTCCGCTTTTCTCACTCCTCATTGCGATTGCTCTGCGACTACTTCTCCACGAACGCCCGCTCGATCACGTAGTCGCCCGGCTCGCGCGTGCGCGGCGAGGCCTGGAAGCCGCGGCCGTCGAGCAGGGCGCTCAGGTCGTCCAGCATCGCCGGGCTGCCGCACAGCATCACGCGGTCGGTTGCCGGGTTCAGCGGCGGCAGGCCGGTTGCCGTGCTCATCGCGCCGTCGGCGATCGCGTCGGTGATGCGGCCGTGGTGGCGGAACGGCTCGCGCGTCACGGTGGGGTAATAGATCAGTTTCCCGCGCACCAGCTCGCCCAGGTATTCGTGCTGCGGCAGCTGGTTTTCCAGGTAGTCGGCGTAGGCCAGGTCGTCGACCCGGCGCACGCCGTGGGCCAGCACGATCCTGTCGAAGCGCTGGTAGGTGTCCGGGTCGCGGATGATGCTCATGAACGGCGCCAGCCCGGTGCCGGTGCCGAGAAGGTAGAGATGCTTGCCGGGCTTGAGGTCGGTCAGCACCAGGGTGCCGGTGGGCTTGCGCGTGACGATCAGCGGGTCGCCGGGCTGCAGGTGTTGCAGGCGCGAGGTGAGCGGGCCGTCGGGCACCTTGATCGAGAAGAACTCCAGGTGTTCCTCCCAGCTGGCGCTGGCGATCGAGTACGCGCGCATCAGCGGGCGGCCGTCCGTTTCCAGCCCGATCATCACGAACTGGCCGCTGTCGAAGCGGAAACCCGGGTCGCGGGTGGTGCGGAAGGAGAACAGGTTGTCGTTCCAGTGCCGCACGTCGATCACGTGCTCGGTTGCCATTGCCACCATGGTCGGTCGTCTCGCGTTGTTGCGTTGTCGGGGTGCCGGGGAGTCGCACGCCAAGCCATCCGGCAGGCCGGAGACGGGGACTCGCGGGGAGGGCGGACGTGGCCGCGGTGCCTTGCGAGCGCCGGGATGGACGCGGCGACAGGTGCTTAGGATACGCGAGTGGCCATGAATGAGTCCGTGCCCGGGCGCGGTCGTGAAGGCGGTCTGCGGCATCGTGCCGCGACACCGGCCATCGTCGGGAGCCGGGTGGCGCGGCGAAGTGGCGTTTTTGCGGCCAGCAACCGTTCCTGGAGCAGGCGAGGCGATGTATTACGCCGGTGAGCGCTCTGGTACTACATCGACAGCGGCCGGGGACGACAGACAAGAACAGCCTTGGACTGCAGCGCCGAAACTGCGCATACTTCATCGTCGCCGACGATCCAGTGCTTCAGGGCCGGATCGCGATGGGCACCAGGGGGATTTTCGCGGCACGCCGATAGCTGGCGTGCGGGGGTTCTTGCTGGTGGCTTCGGGGGCGTGATGCCGGTGATGCTCGGCCAATCCAAGGCGATCCAGGCGGTACGGGCGCAATTGCAGCGCTACGCCGGCTGCGATGTGCAGGTGCTGATCGAAGGCGAGACCGGTACCGGCAAGGAACTGGCGGCGCGGGAAATCCACTACGCCAGCGCGCGCCGCGACCATCCGTTCGTGCCGGTCAACTGCGGCGCGATTCCCGACAGCCTGATCGAGAACGAACTGTTTGGGCACGACCGCGGCGCCTTCACCGACGCCAAGGGCGCCCAGCCCGGCCTGATCGACCATGCGCGCGGCGGCACGCTGTTCCTCGACGAGGTCGACACGCTCTCGGACAAGGGCCAGGTGACCCTGTTGCGCTTCCTGCAGGACAACGAATACCGCCCGGTGGGCGGTGGCGCGGCGCGGGTGTCGGACGCGCGCATCATCGCCGCCACCAATGCCAGCCTGGAGCGCCAGGTGGCGGCCGGACGCTTCCGTCGCGACCTGCACTACCGGCTCAACGCCTTGTACCTGCGGCTGCCGCCGTTGCGCGAACGCGGCGACGACGTGGCCCTGCTGGCCGGCCATTTCGTCGACGCCGTCGCGGCGCGGCTGCGGGGGCCGGCCAAACAGTGGGGCGAAGATGCCCTGCAGGCGCTGCTGGCGTATGCCTGGCCGGGCAACGTGCGCGAGCTGGACAACGTCGCGTTGCGTGCCTACATGTGCAGCGAGGGGCCGATCATCGGCCTCGCCGAACTGGCGGCGGCCGAGCCGGCCTTGGCCGGCGCGGGCGCGATGCCCAGGCGCCGCGCCAACGAGCCGGACCTCGGTTTCAGCGCGGCCAAGCTGCACGCCATCCGCAAGTTCGAGCACGACTATCTCACCCGGCTGATGCAGCAGGCCTGCGGCAATATCAGCGCCGCCGCCCGTCTGTCCGGCACCGAGCGCCGCCAGCTCGGCAAGCTGCTGCTGAAACACGGCATCGAGACCAAGCAGTTCCGGCCGCACTGACTCCCATGCCGGGCCGGTCGCCTGGCCCGGGTGCAATCCCTCCCACTGCGCCGGCGAAGCGGGTCATCACTGACCCGGCGGCCTCGACGCCGGGCGTCGCAAGTCCAGCAGCTGGGCCATTCGATGGGTTTCCGTCCGTGGCACGCATGTTGCCTCGGTCCATACGCATGTGTGCAGAAGGGTGTCATGACCAGACATCAAGGCCAAAGCACGGCAGGCGAAAGCGAGATGGAGATCGAACGTTCGGTACTCGCGTATCTGCACTCCCATCCGCAGGCGGCGGACACCCTCCGCGGCATCGTCAACTGGTGGTTGCCGCGGCAGCGTTACGAGAGCGGCTGCCTGCGCATCGAGCACGTGCTGGACCGGTTGGTCACCGAGGGGCTGCTGCACCGCGACGAGCTGCCGGATGGCGAGGTGCTGTACGCGCTGAACAGGCACACCAGGCCGCCGCAGCCGAACTGACCGCGACACGGGTTTTCACGACGGAGGACCGATCCCATGCCATCTGCGCTCACCTATCCGGGCGTCTACATCGAGGAGATTCCCAGCGGCGTCCGCACCATCACCGGTGTGGCCACCTCGATCACCGCCTTCGTCGGCCGCGCCGCGCGCGGACCGATCGACGCCGACGCGGAAAGCCCGGTCATCATCAACAGCTACGGCGACTTCGAGCGCAACTTCGGCTCCCTCGACCCGGCCTATCCGATGGGCTATGCCGTGCGCGACTTCTACCTCAACGGCGGCGCGCAGGCGGCGATCGTGCGGCTGTACAAGGGTACCGACGGCAAGCCGGCGAAGGCGGCCATCGCGATCGCCAACCTGCCGCTGGAGGCGGCCACGGCCGGCAGCTGGGGCAACCAGTTGCGCGTACGCGTCGACAGCAATGTATCGGCCGACATCGCCGCCAGCTTCGGGCTGGCGGTCGGCGACCTGTTCAACCTGACCGTGCGCGACATGGCCAGCGGCACCCAGGAGAGCTTCCTCAACCTCAGCGTGA
This sequence comes from Rhodanobacter sp. LX-99, assembly GCF_018599185.1. Taxonomy (NCBI): domain Bacteria; kingdom Pseudomonadati; phylum Pseudomonadota; class Gammaproteobacteria; order Lysobacterales; family Rhodanobacteraceae; genus Rhodanobacter; species Rhodanobacter sp. LX-99. The sequence continues at coordinate 108,568 of NZ_JAHFVL010000004.1, forward strand.
AGGAGAGCCCGCGCCGCGCGGACCGCGTGCTGAAGGCGGGCTCTTCGCTGCTGCGCGTGGCGTCGTCGCTGACCTTGCCCGCCACTGCCGTGCCCGCCGCGCACCTCGACCCGGACGCCGGCAAGACCGTGTGGGAGCAGGACAAGTCCTCCACCGGCGTCGCCGCGGCCGACCAGGCCGCCGACAGCGCGGCGCTGGACGACAACGCTTACCTGGGCAATGCGGACGCCAAGACCGGCATCTACGCGTTGAAGAAGGCCGACCTGTTCAACCTGCTGTGCATTCCGCCGGACGTGCGCGGAGGCAACACGTCCAAGACGGTCTACCAGAACGCGATGGCGCTGTGCGTGGAACGTCGGGCGCTGCTGATCGTCGATGCGCCGAACGACTGGGGCAGCGCCGGCGCGGTCACCCCGGCGGTGCTGGCGGCGCTGGGCCTCGGCGGCACGGCCGCGCGCAACGCCGCGCTGTACTTCCCGCGGGTGATCGAATCGGACCCGAAGCGCCAGGGCCAGCTCGACACCTTCGTGCCCTGCGGCATCGTCGCCGGGGTGATGGCGCGCACCGATACGCAGCGCGGCGTGTGGAAGGCGCCGGCCGGCATCGACGCGGCGCTGAACGGCGTGCAGGGGCTGGCCGTCACGCTCAACGACGCCGAGAACGGCATGCTCAACCCGCTCGGCGTGAACTGCCTGCGCAGCTTCCCGCTGGTCGGCCCGGTGGCGTGGGGTTCGCGCACGCTGCGCGGCGCCGACCTGCTCGCCGACGAATACAAGTACGTGCCGGTGCGCCGGCTCGCGCTGTTCATCGAGGAGAGCCTGTTCCGCGGCACCCAGTGGGTGGTGTTCGAGCCGAACGACGAGCCGCTGTGGTCGCAGATCCGCCTCAACGTGGGCGCCTTCATGCAGAACCTGTTCCGCCAGGGCGCGTTCCAGGGCAAGACGCCGAACGACGCCTACTTCGTGAAGTGCGACAAGGAAACCACCACGCAGAACGACATCAACCTCGGCATCGTCAACATCGTGGTCGGCTTCGCGCCGCTCAAGCCCGCCGAGTTCGTGGTCATCCAGCTGCAGCAGATGGCCGGCCAGATCCAGACCTGAGGACACATCCATGGCTCAGTTCAGCGTCAATGCGCAGCGCTTCGATCCGTACAAGAACTTCAAGTTCCGGGTGAAATGGGACGGCCGCTACGTGGCCGGCGTCAGCAAGGTGTCGGGCCTGAAGCGCACCACCGAGGTGGTCAAGCACCGCGAGGGCGGCGACCCCAGCAGCACGCGCAAGTCGCCCGGGCGCACCGAGTACGAGGCGATCACCATCGAGCGCGGCGTCACCCACGACACCGAGTTCGAGAAGTGGGCGAACAAGGTGTGGAACTTCGGCGCCGGGCTCGGTGCGGAAGTCTCGCTGAAGGACTTCCGCAAGGACCTGATCCTGGAGGTCTACAACGAGGCCGGCCAGCTCGCGCTCGCCTACAAGCTGTACCGCTGCTGGGTATCGGAGTACCAGGCGATGCCGGACCTGGACGCGAACGCGAACGCGGTGGCGATCCAGCACCTGAAGCTCGAGAACGAGGGTTGGGAGCGCGACGTCGGCGTGCCGGAGCCGGCCGAGCCAAGCTTCACCGTACCCGCCGGCTGAGCGCCATGCACACGCCCACGCCCGCGCAGCTGCTGCAGGTCTGGGAACGCGGGGGCGACCCGTCCGCCGCGGCACGCGGGCTGTTGCTGCTCGGCTGCAGCTGCGACGAATACTCCGCCGAAGCGCAGGCGGCCTTGCCGCTGGGCCGGCGCGATGCGCTGCTGCTGGAGTTGCGCGAGCGCCTGTTCGGCGCCGCGATCGATGCGGTGGCGGCGTGCCCGCATTGCGCGGCCACGGTCGAGGCGACGTTCCGTTGCGACGATTTGCGGCTGCCGCATGCGGACGCCGCCGCCTCCATGCTGGAACATGCCGCGCGCGGCATTCGCGTGCAGTTCCGATTGCCGGACAGCCGCGACCTGCTGGCATTGGAAAACTGCGGCGATGCCGAAGCCGCGCGCGCGCTGCTGCTCGAGCGTTGCGTGCTCGACGCGCGATCCGGCGACGAAGCGCACGAGCCGCGCAGCTTGCCGCACGAGCTGCAGGCGGAGATCGCGCGGGCGATGGCGCAGGCCGATCCGCAGGCCGACCTGCAACTGGCCTTCCGCTGCCCGCACTGCGATCACGAATGGCAGCCGCTGTTCGATATCGCGCGCTTCCTGTGGCAGGAACTGCACGCGTGGGCGCTGCACATGCTGCGCGAGGTGGACACGCTGGCGCAGGCCTATCACTGGGCCGAGGCCGACATCCTCGCCCTGAGCCCGCGCCGGCGCCAGGCTTACCTGGAGCTGTGCGCGCCATGAGCGATTTCCTCGACCGGCTGGCGGCACGCGCGATCGGCGGCGAAACCACGCTGGCGCCACGGCTGCCGTCGCTGTTCGAACCGCTGCAGCGCGCGCCGATCGTGCCGCCGGCCGATGCGGACGAGGCGCCGTCCGACCGGCGCCAGGCAGCGCCCGCCATGCACGCGGTGCCGGTCGAGGCGCCGACAAGTGCAGCACCCGCGAGCGCGTCGGCACAGCCGGCCGCAGCGCCCGTCGCGCCCATCGAACGCGTGGTGGCGGCGGTGTCGGCAAGCGCTGCCGCGAGCGCGGCGCCGCACGCGTCGGCACCGTCGACCGTCGGCGAACGAGCCTTCACGCCCGCCGTCGACCGCCCCGCAGCGCCATCCGTGTCGGCGCGTCCGGCCATGCCCGCACCGCCGCAACCGGTGCAGCCACGGCAGGCGCACGTCGCGCCGGATCGGCTGGAGACGGCGCGGACGCCGGCGTCGAACGGCGCCTTGTTGCCCGCGCCTGCGCCGGTATTTGCCGCGCCACGCGTAGCGCCCGCACGATTCGGGCGCACCGTCGCCACGCGGGCCGCGGCTGCACGAGCCGAAGGCAAGGCCGACGCAGCGGGTGAGCCGGTGGTGCACGTCAGCATCGGCCGGCTCGAGGTGCGCGCCGCGCCGGTGGCCGCCACCCCACCGCGGCGTCGCGAAGGCCCGCAGCCGGGCAGCCTCGACGACTACCTGCGCCAGCGTGGCGGCAAGGCGTCGCCATGAGCAACGTGCTGGCCATCGCCGCGACCACGCGCACGCTGCGCAACCTGCTGCTGGCGCAGATGCCGGCACTGGATGCGGAATTGAGCGACCTGGAAGTGACCCTGCAGCCGCCCGACGTGGCGCGCAAGGGCATCAGCAAGGCGCAGCTCAACCTGTTCCTGTACCAGGTGGTCGCCAATGCCGCCTGGCGCAATCTCGACCTGCCCGGCCAGGTGCGTCCCGGCGAGACCGCGCCGCCGCCGCTGGCGCTGAACCTGCACTACGTGATCACCGCCTGGGGTCGCGGCGAGAACGACAACGACGCGATCAGCCATCGCGTGCTGGCCGCCGCGATGAGCACCCTGCACGACCGCGGCGTGCTCGACGGCAACGACATCCGCAACGCGCTGCCGGACAACGACCTGGCCAGCCAGATCGAGCGCGTGCGCGTCACCCCGCTGCCGCAGAGTGTGGACGAGTTGTCCCGGCTGTGGACCGCGTTCCAGACCAACTATCGCGCCTCGGCCGTCTACGAGGCGGCGGTGGTGCTGATCGACAGCCAGGCGGCGATGCGCGCACCGCTGCCGGTGCTGCGGCGCGGCCCGCAGGATCGCGGCGTGATCGCCACCGCGTCCGCCGCCGCGGTGCTGGAGGCGCTCGACTACCCGCGCCATCAGGCTGCCGTGCGCCTCGGCGAGGACATCGTGCTGAACGGGCGCCAGCTCGCGACGGATCATTCGCTGGCCCGCTTCAGCAGCCTGCGCCTGGACGCGCCGATCGATATCGCGCCGCAACCCGGCGACGCCGCCGGCACGTTGCGCGTGCATCTCGCCGACACCGCCGACGATGCCGATGCCGTCGCGCGCTGGGCGCCGGGCATCTACACCGTGGCCCTGCTGGTGCAGCCGCCGGGACTGCCGCCATTGCTCAGCAACGAGCTGCCGCTGGTGCTGGCGCCGCGCATCGCGCTCGGCTCGCTCGCCGCCGCGGCCGGCGACTTCGCCTTGAACCTGACCTGCACGCCGCGCATCCGCGACGGCCAGCGCGTGTTCCTGCTGTTCGGCGACCGCCTGCTGGCGCCGGCCAGCCTCGGCAACCCGGCCGACACGCACCAGCCGACCGCGCTGGTCTTCCAGCTCACCGGCGTGGCCGCGGGCACGTACACCGTGCGCCTGCGCGTGGACGGCGCCGACAGCATCCCGGTCGACTTCAGCAGCAGCGCGCCCGCGTTCGCCGCGGACCAGCAGGTGGTCGTGTCATGAACGATTACGCGCCGTGGCTGGAAGCGAACGACCGCTACCTCGCCGGCGCGCTGGCCGATCTGCGCGCGCGGCTGGAGCGCGCCGCGCAGCGGCACGACACGCCGGCGGCGGCACCGGCGGCGGCCACCGCGCTGATGGAATCCGCGCCGGCGGTGCGTGCACCGGCGGGGCCGAAGCATTCCTGGGTCGCGCGGCTGTTCAGCGGCCAGCACGTACCGCCGCCGCTTGCGGCGGCGAATGCCGACGAACCGCCCGCCGCCCGACCGCTCGTCGCCGCCGTGCCGGATGACGGCACGGCCGCTGCCGCGCCGGGCGACGGCGAGGGCGGGCACACCCCCGCGCTGGCCGTGCTCGCGAGCCGCCTCGGCCTGTCCGCGTTCGAGCGCGACGTGCTCCTGCTGTGCATCGGTATGGAACTGGATACGCGCTTTCCCGCGCTGTGCGCGCAGGCCCAGCACGATCCCGCCAAGCCGTATCCGACCTTTGCGCTGGCCTTCGCCGTGCTCGACGCGCCGAGCTGGGATGCGCTGTCGCCGCAGCGGCCGCTGCGCTACTGGCGCCTGCTCGACATCCACCAACCCGGCGCGCAGCCGCTGATCGGCGCGGCGCTCAGCGCCGACGAGCGCGTGGTGAATTTCGTCAAGGGCATGAACTACCTGGACGACCGGCTGACGCCGCTGCTCACCGCGTTGCCGCCGGCCACGCTGCCGCCGTCGCAGCAGGCGCTCGCCGACCGGCTGCTGGACAGCCTGCGCCACGTGCCGCCGGGCGAGCCGCTGCCGGTGGTGCAACTGCTCGGCAGCGACAGCGTGAGCAAGCAGGCGATCGCGCAGGCCATCGCCGCCGCGTTCGGCGCGCAGGCCTATCGCCTGTCGGCCGAACTGCTGCCGGCCGCGGTGGGCGAACAGGAGACTTTGCTGCGGCTGTGGCAGCGCGAAAGCCGGCTGCTGCCGCTGGCGCTGTACCTCGACGCGGCCGAGGTCGAACACGGCGACGCCGCTGCCGCGTGGGTCAGGCGTTTCCTCGCACGCACCGGCGGGCTAGCCTTCGTCGACGCGCGCGAGCCGTGGGCAAGTGCGGCCACGCATGCGCTCAGCGTCGACGTGGCCAAGCCCACCGCCGTCGAGCAGCGTTCGCTGTGGCAGCGCCTGCTGGGCGATGCCGCCGGCGCGCAGCCGCAGCAGCTGGCCGGCCATTTCGATTTCAACCTGGGCAAGATCGAGCAGATCGCGCACGGTGCGCTGGCGGCGGCCGAGGACAAGCCCGCCGCACTGGCGCAGACGCTGTGGCAGGGTGCGTTGGCGCATACCCGGCCGGCGCTGGACCAGCTCGCCCAGCGCATCGAGCCGAAGGCCGGCTGGGACGACCTGAAGCTGCCCGACGGCGAGAAGGCCCTGCTGCGCCAGATCGCCGACCAGGTTGCCCAGCGCACGACCGTCTACGACGACTGGGGCTTCCGCCAGCGGATGAACCGGGGGCTGTCGATCAGCGCGCTGTTCACCGGCGAAAGCGGCACCGGCAAGACCATGGCGGCCGAAGTGCTGGCGCGCGAACTGGGCCTGTCGCTGTACCGCATCGACCTGTCGGCGGTGGTCAGCAAGTACATCGGCGAGACCGAGAAGAACCTGCGCAAGCTGTTCGACGCGGCCGAGGGCGGCGGCGCGATCCTGTTCTTCGACGAGGCCGACGCGCTGTTCGGCAAGCGCAGCGAGGTGAAGGACAGCCACGACCGCTACGCCAACATCGAGGTGAACTACCTGCTGCAGCGGCTGGAGTCGTTCGGCGGGCTGGCGATCCTGGCCACCAACATGAAGGGCGCGCTGGACGGCGCGTTCCTGCGCCGGCTGCGCTTCGTCATCAACTTCCCGTTCCCCGGCACGGCCGAACGCCGCGCGATCTGGGCCTCGGCGTTCCCGGCGCAGGCGGCGGTGGGCGCGCTGGACTTCGACCGGCTGGCACGGCTCCCGCTTACCGGCGGCAGCATCCAGGGCATCGCGCTGAACGCGGCGTTCATGGCGGCCAAGGGTGGCGTGCCGGTCGGCATGCCGCTGCTGCTCGATGCCGTGCGCGGCGAGTACCGCAAGCTGGACAAGCCGGTCAACGAGGCGGACTTCCGTTGGCTGGAAAGCGCCGGGAGCAAACCGTGAGCATCGAGCTGCACATCGAGCGGCTGGTGATCGACGAAGCCGCGCTCGGCGGCGAACGCGCAGGCAGCGTGCGCGCCGCACTCGAATCCGAGCTGGCCCGCCTGCTGGCGCAGCCTGGCGCGGTCGGCGCGTTGCGCGGCCTCGGCGCGGTGGCTGCGCTGCCGCCGGCGAAGCTGCCGACTGCCAGCCACCCGCACGAGCGCCTCGGCCCGCGCATCGCCACGGCGGTGCAGCGCGGTCTCGGCATCTCTCCCGCCGCGCACGTCGCGGGCAAGGAGCATTGACATGAAAGCGATCCCCAAACCCCGCCCCGACGGCATCGTGCGTTTCGGCAAACGGAAGGCCAAGCGCGACGACCGCAACCTGATGTTCGCCGCACTGCTGAAGGCGCCGCCGGCGCTGCCGGCCGAGTACGACTTCGACGTCGTGCACCACGGCATCCCCACGCCGATGTTCGGCAACGACCAGTACGGCGACTGCGTGATCGCCGGCCGCGCGCACCAGACCCTGCGCTTCGAGAAGGCCGAGCAGAACAAGCTGATCGCGATCAGCGAACACGACGTGCTGCGCGAGTACTTCAGCGAGAGCGGCGGCGTCGACAGCGGCCTGGTCGTGCTCGATTCGCTGAAGGAGTGGCGCAGCAAGGGCTGGCTCGCGGCGAAGCGTCGCTACAAGATCAAGGCCTTCGCGCAGATCGACCAGGCCAGGCGCAGCGAGGTCAAGCGCGCGGTGTTCATGGACATCGGCGTCGGCCTCGGCTTCACCCTGCCCGATGCGGCGCTGACCCAGTTCTATGCCGGCAAGCCGTGGGCGGTGGCGAGCGGCAAGGCCGGCCAGCCGAATCCGCGCAACGGCCACTACGTCTACGTGCCCGGCTACACGAAGAGCGGCCCGGTCTGCGTCACCTGGGGCCGCAAGCAGCAGATGACCTGGGCCTTCCTCGTCAAATACTGCGACGAGGCCTACGCGATCATCGACGCGATCGACACCGCGAAGAAGAAGCGCGGGCTGGATGCGGGCAAGCTCGACGCCTTCCTCGCCGGATTGCGCAAGGCGAAGCTGGCGGCAAAGAGGACGGCGGCGCGCGCCGGAGGCGGGCATGGCTGAGCGCAGCGCCAGCGTGGCGGCGAAGCCGGTGCCGGCGGTTCACGGCGCGCTGCTGCAGCGCAAGTGCGCCTGCGGCACGCATGCGCCGGGCGGCGGCGAATGCCCGGATTGCGCGAAGAAACGGCTGCGGCGAAGCAGCCGCGACGGCGGGGCATCGCCGATGGTGCCGCAGCTCGTGCACGATGTGCTTGCCACTCCGGGCCGGCCGCTCGAACCCGCGACCCGGAACTGGATGGAGCCGCGTTTCGGCAGCGACTTCAGCCGCGTGCGCGTGCACGACGACGGCCACGCCGCCGCATCCGCGCGCGCCGTGGGCGCGCTTGCCTACGCCGTCGGCAGCCATGTCGTGTTCGACACTCACCAGTACGCACCGGGCACGCCGGCGGGCCGCCGCCTGCTCGCGCACGAGCTGGCGCATACGCTGCAGGATCCCGGCGCCGGCGGCCTGCACGCGTCGCTGGCGATCGGGCAGCCCGGCGACGCCTCCGAAATCGCCGCCGACCGGGCGGCCGACGCGGTGGCGCGGGGCGAGCGGGTTTCCGTTGCGCCCAGCGGCGGCGGGGTGGTGCGCCGGCAGATGCGCGGATGCGCCGCCAGCGCGGGCGACAGCGCGGACGTGCGCAAGGTGCATTGCCCCGACGGTTCCGATTACCGGGTGACGATGACGGCCGCGGACGGGCCGCCGGTGCCCGGCTTCCACGGTTCGGTCACGCCTGGCGCCAGCCTCAAGGAAATCTGGCTGGACATCTCCCTGTGCAAGGGCAACATCCAGGTGAACCTGCAGCCGGGCGTGGACATACCGCAGGCGCTCGGGTCGGTGGTAGCCAACATGGTGGCGGGCTCCGACGCGCTGAAGGGCGTCGCCATCAATCCCGAGCTGAAGATCACCTTCATCCAGGGCTCGAGCTTCACGGTGTCGCTCGTACCGTCGGTCAAGCTGGACGAGAAGGGCGTCGCCGGCGCCGGTGGGTCGGTGGAGGTGCAGACCAAGGACGTGACCGTGAAGGGTGGCGTGAATTGCGACCCGCGGGCGGGGTCGTGCATGTTCACCATCGACATCGGCGGCGGCGCGGCCACGAAGCCCGTGGATTGCCACAAGAAAGGCAAGCAGAAGATCACCTTCGCCTGCGAGAGGATCACCCACGTGCCCGCGGTGCCTGAGGTGCCGGCGCTGAAGCAGACGGACGTCCAGACGCGCTACGTGTTCTTCCGGCACGCCAGGCACGAGGTCCGCAAGGATTTCCGGTTGCCGACCGACATCCAGGCGCTGAACGAACAGGGTTACCGGGTCACCTCCATCAAGGGCTTCACCTCGCCCGAGGGGCCGCGTGGCTCCGAACACGCGCCGCAGTTCGAAGGCAATGTGGCGCTGGCCATCGAGCGGGCGCAGGCGGCCCGCGACTGGCTGGCGGACCCGAAGGTGTGCGCCGGCTGCGACCTGTCCGGCGCCAGGCAAAGCGGCGAGAGCGAGCTGCCGCCGGAACAGGGCAAGCAGGAGCCCGAGCCGAAAGGGCCGGGCATGGAGCGAGGCGCCGTGGACGAGTTCCTCGGCAAGCAAGGCACGCCCGACCCGCTGGCGCCCGCCGATCCGGCGGAACGGGCGAAATTCGAACGCATGCCGTTCGGCCGGCAGCGCGAACAGGCCTACGAGCTGATGCGTCGGGCGGCCATCGTGCTAGAGCGCACGCGGGTCGTGCGCGAGCGCCAGCCCGGCGTTCCGGCGCGGGACGAACCCAGCGCCGTCGAATGCAGTCCCGAGGTTCTGGAGGCGGCCCAGAAATCGTTCGGCATAAAGACCCCGGGGCCATTCAATTTCGACATTCCGGGAAAGCACTGATGGACACCTCGCCATGAACATCTTCGACGGCCTGTACGGCTACGAAAAACTGATGCTGCTTTGCGGCCTCATCCTGTTCGTGTTCGCGCTGGCGGCGATCACCGTGATGATCGTGCAGCGACGCGACTTCAAGATGGCGATGGCGCTGATCGTGCTCGCGATCGTGCTGATGGGTTTCCCCGGCATCCAGGCGGTGAAGTTCAGCCAGGACACGGTCGAACTGGACCGCATCCGCACGCAGCCGCAGGCGCCGACCGATCCGGTGCAGAAGCAGCAGGCGCAGCAGGCACTCAGCAATCTGGAGCAGCGCTCCGCCGGCAATCCGCAGCTGCAGGCGCAGGTGTCGGACGGCTACCGCGCGATCGGCGAGGTGGACAAGGCCTATCGGCTGGCGCAATCGGTGCTGCATGAGAAACCCTCGGCGCAGGTGCAGGCCACCCTGGTGCCGGTGCTCACGGCGAAGTTGAACCAGGTGCAGGCGAACGCGCTGATCGCTGCGCCGCCTCCCGCCGCCGCGGCCAGCGCGCCGCCTGCGGCGGCGCCGGCCGGAACCGGCAGCGTCGCGGCCGCGCCCACGCCGGCTCCCGCATCCGCTTCTTCGCCCCCCGCCGCGACAGCGCCGGTGGACAGTGCACGCCAGCACCAGATTGCCGAGATCGCCAGGCAACTGCAGTCGACCGCCGCGCCGCTGCCGGCGGCCTCGCACGCCGCGCTGGCCAAGGCGTACGTGGTGCTGGGCCAGCCGCAGAAAGCACAGGCGAACGTCGACGCCGCCCGCCGGATCGACCCGAACATCCGGATCAACGCCGCCGTGCTGCGTGCGGCCAGGACGGGCAGCCACCCATGAGCGCCTTCCCCGGCTCCCCGCGCATCCTCAAGGGCGGCATCGTGCTGATCGATGCGGCCAGCTCGGCGGTGCTGCGGGTGATCGCGCTGCAGTACAACCCCGACTCGCTGACCCGCTCGCTGCAGGTGCAGGCGGTCAGTGCGGACGGCGGCGACCGTTCCGAGGTGCTGCGCCTGAAAGGGCCGCCGGTGGAGACGCTGAAGCTGGAGGCGGAGATCGACGCCACCGACCAGCTGGAGTTTCCGGAGCAGAACGGCGGCGTCACCCAGTCCGGCATCTTCGCCCAGCTGGCCGCGCTGGAGACGATGGTCTATCCGAGCAGCGGGCAGCTGCGCGCGAACGACGCGCTGGCGCAGATCGGCACGCTGGAGATCGTACCGATGGAGACGCCGCTGGCGCTGTTCGTGTGGAGCAAGTCGCGCATCCTGCCGGTGCGCGTCACCGAATTCGGCATCACCGAGGAGGCCTTCGACACGGCGCTGAACCCGATCCGCGCCAAGGTCAGCCTGGGCTTGCGCGTATTGTCGGTGAACGACGTGCCCACCGGGCACAAGGCCGCCAGCCTGTTCATGAATTACCTGCAGCAGAAGGAGCGCCTGGCCGGCGGCGCCGGCGGCCAGTTGTCCGCGCTCGGCCTGAGCGGCGTGCCGTGATCGGGGGCGCCGGGATCTTACTTGTGCCCGTGAAAGGCCGGGCATCGCGAACACATCGGAGAGCGACATGCGTATCGAGGAAATGATTGCCGCCGTACAGCAAACCCTCGGCGTGGAGGTGGATGGCAAGGCCGGCCCGCAGACATGGGGTGCGATCTACGCGCGGCTGGTCGGCAAGAAGATCGATCAGATGAAGCCGTCCGAAGCCATTTCGCCGGTGGACGACCGCAGTGAAAAGGTGATCGCCACGCTGCTGCCGGAAGTGCGCCCGATCGCGCGCACCCTGGTGCAGAAAGCGGCGGCTGCCGGGATCACCATCCGCGTGATCAGCGGCTTGCGTACCTACGAGGAGCAGGCGGCGCTGTATGCCCAGGGGCGCACGGCTCCGGGAAAGAAGGTGACCAATGCCCGGGCCGGTTACTCGAACCACAACTTCGGCATCGCGTTCGACATCGGCGTGTTCGAAGGGAGCCGGTACTTGCCGGAGTCCCCGAAGTACAAAGCCGTTGGCGCGTTGGGCATGGACCTGGGCCTGGAATGGGGCGGCAACTGGAAGACCATCGTCGACCAGCCGCACTTCCAGTTGCGGCCCGCCTGGGCGGCGGACGAAAGCGAACAGCAGATGTTGGCCGAGCTGCGATCCAGGAGGGATCGCGGCGACGCGGTGTACGCCTGACGCAACCGGTGCGATCGACACGCCCGCGACGGAGAAGCCTCCATGACCTCGAATTTCCCGCCCACCAGCCGCTACGCCCTGACGCCCACCACGAGCCTGGTGCGCGCCGATGGCACCATGGTGACGTACCTCAAGCGCCGCTTCGCGCCGGCGCCGGAAAACCTCGCCCTGCTGCAATGGCATCAAGTCGTGCAGAACGAGCGGCTGGACAACATCGCGGCGAAGTACCTGGGCGACCCCGAGCAGTTCTGGCGGCTGTGCGATGCGAACCGTGCGCTGCGCCCGGAGGAACTGACCGCGGCGATCGGGAAAAAGCTGCGCATCACCTTGCCCGAAGGCATCCCGGGGGTGCCGCATGCTTGAGGGTGTGCACCTGACCTTGCTGGTCGGCCCGGTGGTGCCGGTGCCGGTGCCGCAGCTCGTGCTGGACGCGCTCACCCGGGTCGAGGTGAACGCGCCGGACGAGGCGGCCGGCGCATTCACGCTGCAGTTCACGCTGAGCGTGCAGTCGCCGCTGCACACGCTGTTCCTGCTCTCGGGCGGGGGCGTGGTGCCGCTGCTGCGGGTGATCGTGGTGGTCACCGTGAACGGCATGCCGCAGGTGCTGATCGACGGCGTGGTGACCCGCACCGAAGTGGTGCCGGGCGCGGACCAGCGCCACACCACCTTGCAGGTCACCGGCGACGACCTCACCGCGGTGATGACCAAGCTGGAATTCTCCGGCCTGCCGGGCCTGCCGTACCCGGCGATGCCGGCCGAGGCGATCGTGGCGCTGCTGCTGGCGAAGTACGCCTTCCTCGGCATCGTGCCGCTGGTGATCCCGAGCATCGCGATCGACGTGCCGATCCCGACCAACCGCATCCCCACCCAGCAGGGCAGCGACCTGGAATACATCCGCCTGCTGGCCGAACGCGTCGGCTACGTGTTCTACCTCGACCCCGGCCCGCTGCCCGGCATGAGCACCGCGTACTGGGGGCCGAAGATCAAGGTGGGCGTGCCGCAGCCGGCGTTGAACGCGGACATGGATGCGGCCAGCAACGTCGACGAGCTCAGCTTCAGCTACGACGGCAACGCGCGGCAGCTGCCGGTGGTCTACATCCAGAACGAGCAGACCAAGGTACCGCTGCCGCTGCCGATCCCGGACATCGGGCCGCTGAATCCGCCGTTGGGCCTGATCGATCCGCCGCCGCAGCAGTTCCGCCCGCTGCCCGAGACCGCGAAGTATTCGCCGCAGCGCGCGCTGCTGCTGGGCATGGCCGAGGCGGCGAAATCGGCCGACACCGTCACCGGCCGCGGCAGCCTCGACGTGGTGCGCTACGGCCGCGTGCTGAAGCCGCGCCAGCTGGTCGGCGTGCGCGGCGTCGGTCCTGCGTTCGATGGCCTGCACTACGTCAGCCAGGTACGCCACACGATCCGCCGCGGTGAATACAAGCAAAGCTTCCAGCTGTCGCGCAAGGGCCTGCTTTCCACCGTGCCGCTGGTGCCGCCATGAGCAAGTTCTACGGCAAGTACCGCGGCACCGTGGTCCAGAACGTGGACCCGGAACAGCGCGGGCGCATCCAGGTGATGGTGCCGGACGTGTCCGGGCTGATCCCGTCGAGCTGGGCGATGCCGTGCGTGCCGATCGCCGGCAAGCAGAGCGGCGTGTACGTGGTGCCGCAGATCGGCGCCGGCGTGTGGATCGAGTTCGAGCAGGGCGATCCGGATTATCCGGTCTGGGTCGGCGGCTTTTGGGGCAGCGCGGCGGAGGTGCCGGCGCTGGCGCTGGCCGGCAATCCGGCCAGCCCGAGCGTGGTGCTGCAGTCGGGCCTGCAGAACACCATCGCGATCAGCGACGTGCCGGGGCCGGCCGGCGGCATCCTGCTGAAGAGCGTCACCGGCGCGATGATCATGGTCAACGAGGTCGGCATCACGATCTCCAACGGCCAAGGCGCCACCATCGTGCTCGCGGGGCCGACGGTGACGGTCAACAACGGCGCGCTGGTCGTGACCTAGGGAGATGCATGATGCCGGGCTTCCTCATCCATGTCGGCGCCAGCGTGCTCTGCTCGCACGGCGGCCAGGCGCAGGCCACCGCACCGAATCCGCGCGTCGCGGTGAGCGGCCAGCCCACGGTGACGATGCCGGCGCCGTGGCTGGTCGCCGGCTGCGCGCTGCCGCCGCCGACGGCAGCGAACGGCCCGTGTGTTTCCGCGCAATTCGTCACCGCCGCGACCCGGGTCACGTCCAGCGGGCAGCCGCTGCTGCTGCTCGACAGCCAGGCGGTCTGCACGCCGACCGGCACGCCGCTGCTGATCGTCGCCAGCCAGACGCGCGTCACCGCGATGTGAGGACGTCATGATGAACCTCGACTTCCCATTCCACTTCGACAACCGCGGCCGCACCGCGGAAACCGGCGACGACGAGCACGTGCGCGACATGATCGAGCAGTTGCTGTTCACCAGCCCGGGCGAACGGGTGAACCGGCCCGACTTCGGCAGCGGCCTGCTGCAATTGGTGTTTGCGCCGAACAGCCCGGAGCTGGCCGCCGCATTGCAGTTCACCCTGCAGGCGGCGCTGCAGCGCTGGCTGGGCGACGTGATCGACGTCGGCACGCTCGAAGTCAGCAGCGAGGATTCCACCTTGCGCGTCGAACTCAGCTACACCGTGCGCGCCAGCGGCGACACGCGCAGCGACAGCTTCGTGCGGAGCCTGCCATGAACCGCGCAAACGTCCATGCGAGTCTCGGTACGATCGGCTGCGCGCCGCTGCCGGCCTGCAGCGTGCCGGCGCGGCGCGAGAAGCTGCGGCTGGCCGGCACGCTCAACGGCATCGACTACGTCGAGGTGGGCGACGACGGCGTGAGCCTGTGCGTGCACCTGTTCGGCGAGATTCCGCATGGTCTCGGCGTGGCGAATGTGCGGATCAGCGGCGGCGACCGCATCACCGGCCTGCGCGTGCTCAGCGTGAACCCCGAGCTGGAACCGGAGCTGCACGACGACGCCTGCCTGCGCGTGGTGCTCGACCGCGAAGGCGACCATACGGCCTATTGCGTGTGCCTGGTGGGTGCGGCCTCCGGCAACGACGCGGCGGGCTGGATGGCGTATCCGGGCTTCGATCCGCGCTACGCGTGCGCCACGCTGCACTTCCGCCTGGACTGCGCGAAGACGCTGGACTGCGCCGACGAGGCGCCGTGCGTGTCGCCGCCGTCGCCCGCGCCGGAGATCAACTACCTGGCGAAGGACTACGCCAGCTTCCGCCAGCTGTTCCTCGACCGCCTCGCGCTGGACATGCCGGCATGGCAGGAGCGTCATGTGCCGGACATCGGCATCGCGCTGGTGGAGACGCTGGCGTACACCGCCGACCATCTCAGCTACTACCAGGACGCGGTCGCCACCGAGGCCTGCCTGGGCACCGCGCGCAAGCGCATCTCGGTGCGCCGGCATGCGCGGCTGGTCGACTACCGCATGCACGAGGGCTGCAATGCGCGCGCGTTGGTGACGCTGGCCAGCAGCAGCGACCTGAGCCTCGAACTGGCCAACCTGCTGCTGCTGGTGCCGCCGCCGGGGCAGGGCCATCCGCAACCCGGCGTGATCGACGCGGCCCGGCTCGACGCGGCGCGTGCGCAAGGTGCGCTGATCTACGAGCCGATGCCGCTGGATGGCGCAGCCACGTTCGACGTGGTTGCCGCGCACAGCGCGATCCGGCTGCACACCTGGGGCGACGAACTGTGCTGCCTGCCACGCGGCAGCACGCGCGCGACCCTGGTCGACACGTCCGCAGCGGCACCATCGGCGGCGACGGATGCCGCCGCGGCCACGGCGCCGCAACGCGCGCTGAAACTCGTGGCTGGCGACCTGCTGATCTTCGAGGAAGTGCTGGGCCCGCAGACCGGCAACCCGGCCGATGCCGATCCCGCCCATCGTCATGCCGTGCGCCTCACGGACGTCCGGACGTCCGTCGATCCGCTCGACGGAACGCTGCTGCTGGAAGTGGCGTGGGATCCTTGCGACGCGCTGCCGTTCGACCTGTGCCTGTCGGTGCGCACGCCGGCGCCGGATTGTGCGTGGCTGCACGACGTCAGCCTGGCGCGCGGCAACGTGCTGCTGGTCGACCATGGCGAACACGTGCGCGGGCGATGCGTTTCGCCGGCGATCTGCATACCGGCGGGTAGCGACGGCGACTATCCCGGCCTCGCCGCCGCGCTCGCCGCGATGCCGGATGCCTGCACGCGCTGCGGCACGCTGGCCGAGGACTGCTGGCTGGTGCCCGGCGGCACGCAGTACGGCTGCTGTCATTGCGATGGCGCGGTGCAGGACGTGCGCCGTCCGCCGTCCGACACCGGCCACGTGCTGCCGGACATGCCGCTGACCTGGGCCGAGCCGCTGCCGCCGCAGGCGCCGGTATGCAAGCTGCTGTCGCGCGACCCGCGCCGGGCGCTGCCGCAGCTTGCCGTCTACGGCGGCGCGCTGCGGGACGTGCTGGTGGCCGGCACGCCGGACCCGCGCTGGCGGTGGCAGCCGCGCTACGACCTGCTGAAAAGCGGCCAGGACGACCGCCACTTCGTGGTCGAGATCGACGACGACGGCGCCGCGCACCTGCGCTTCGGCGACGGCGTGCTGGGCGCGCAACCGCAGGCCGGCGACTTCTTCCGCGCCGCCTCGCGCATCGGCAACGGCCCGGCCGGCAACGCGGGGCGCGACAGCATCGTGTGGCTGGCGCTGAAGTCGGGCGTGCTGTCCGCCGAGCTGCAGCCGCGCAACCCGCTGCCGGCCAGCGGCGGCACCGCGCCGGAGAGCCTGGCCGAGGTGAAGCTGTATGCGCCCGGCGCGTTCCGTGCGAAGCCGCTGCGCGCGATCGTCGCCGACGACTACGCGAGCTTCGCCGCGCAGGCGCCGCAGCTGCAGGGTGCCGCCGCCGCGCTGGAATGGAGCGGCAGCTGGTACGCAGCCGACGTGATGGTCGACCCGCTGGGCCACGAGAACCTGCCGGACGGGTTGGCGCGGCAAATCAAATACGGACTGGAGCGCTATCGCCGCATCGGCCACGACGTCGAGGTGCATGCGGCCTGCTACGTGCCGTTGCGGATCGCGTTGTTCGTCTGCGTGCTGCCGGACTTCCTCGTCGCCCACGTCGAGGCCGAACTGCGCGACCGCTTCAGTTCGGACCTGCGCCGCGACGGCACGCCCGGCCTCTTCCATCCGGATCGGCTCAAGCTGGGCGCGCCGGTGTTCGCCAGCGCGCTGCTGGCCGAGGCGCAGTCGATCGCCGGCGTCGCCCACGTCGAGGTGACCACGCTGGCCCGCGCCGAGGGCGGCGATGAGGGCGTGCCCGAGGATGGCGTGCTGCATCTCGCCGCACGCGAAATCGCCCAGGTCGACAACGATCCGGATCATCCCGACCACGGAAGCATCGCGTTCACGCTGGGAGGTGGCCGATGAGCTGCTGTAGCGCCTGTGGCAGGCATGCCTGCGCCTGCGGTTGCGGGACGGTCGCCGGCACGCCGCTGCCGCTGTACAACCGGCCGGGACTGGACAGCCTGGGCTATCGCGTCGGTACGTATGCCGACTTCCGCGCCACCATGCAGCGCGACCTCAGCGACGCCGCGCTGCCGGCGCTGGCCGGGCTGCGCACGCGCGAGGCCGACGATCCGGCGATGGCGTTGCTCGACGCCTGGGCGGTCGGCGCCGACGTGCTCACGTTCTACCAGGAGCGCATCGCCAACGAGGGCTACCTGCGCACCGCCACCGAACGCCGCTCGGTGCTGGAGCTGGCGCGGCTGGTCGACTACCGCCTGCGCCCCGGCGTGGCCGCCAGCGTCTACCTCGCCTATACCGTGGAAAAGGATTCGCCGCCGGTGACCATCCCCGCCGGTGCACGCGCGCAGTCGGTGCCCGCGCCCGGCGAGCAGATGCAGACCTTCGAGACCGCCGAGCCGCTGGACGCGCGCTTCGAATGGAACGCGCTGCAGCCGCGGCTGACCCGGCCGCAGAACATCACGCTCGACAACGCGGCCGCGCTCGATGCGCTGTGGGTCGCGAGCACGACCACCGGCCTGAAGCCGAACGACCGCCTGCTGTTCCTGTTCGGTGAGCTGCCGGCCGGCGTGCCGGCGATCCGCCTGGTACAGTCGGTCGAAGTGCAGCAGCGGGGCGGGCACAGCAAGGTGCTGCTGCAGCCGGTCGATGCGGCGACGGTGGCGATTGTGGCGGCGGCGAACAAGGCGATCGCTGCGTTGAATGCGTCGACCGCCGGACCCCATCGCGAAAGATGGCTGGAAGGCATCGAATCCGCGCGCAGGGATCTGCTGCTGGGCGGCGACAACGGCGGCAGCTTCGACGCACTGATGAGTCGCCGGCTGGATGGCATTCCGGCCGGTCCGCCGGCCGTCGACGATTTCAAGAGCGCGGTGGACGCGGCGTTCGGCGCGGTTCCGCCGTCCGCCGGACCGCCGGGCGGCTTCGGCGCGCTGTTCGGCGCGCTGACGCTCACGCCGACCTTGCAGCCGGCCAGCCGTTTCAGCCTGCAGCGCAACATCGCCAGCGCGCTGGGCAAGGCCAGCGACGTGCGACCGCAGCTGCTGCTGAATTTCGAGGCGCGGCTGGCCGACAACTTCTACCGCGCCTGGACCAGCGTGCCGCAAGGCGAACCTTCGCCGGCACTGAGCGGCGTCCATGCGCTGCGCGTGTCCGCGCCGCTGTTCGGCTACAACGCACCGCACATCATGGGGCTGGGCCTGAACACGGACGCCGACACCAAGGCGACGGTGCCATATGTGTCCAGGCCCGACGGCGACTGGGCGGCGGCCGAAGATGACGATCGCGTGCAACTGGACAACGCCTACGACGGCGTACTTGCCGGCAGCTATCTGCTGATCCAGCCGAGCACTGATGACGTGCCGGTGGTGGCGAAGGCGAAGAGCGTGCGGATCCATCCGCGCAGCGACTACGGCATCAGCGGCAAGACCACCGACATCGTGCTGGACGATTCGTCGACGGGCGGTGGCCCGCCCGTGTGGCGGGCGCCGGACATGGCGATGCTGCGCGGCACGCAGGTGCATGCGCAGAGCGAACCGTTGCCGCTGGCCGAACTGGCGATTGCCGACACGATCGGCCGGGTCGCCGATGACGGTACGCCGCGTACGACCGGCGACAGCGCCACCCGGCTTACCCTCGACACGGCCGTCGATGGCCTCAAGGCCGGGCGCTGGGTGATCGTCGAAGGACAGCGCGGCGACGTGCCGGGTACCGACGCGGTGGCGGCCGCCGAGCTGGTGATGTTGTCCGCGGTGGAGCAGGGCGTGGATGCGAACCTGCCCGGCGACACCGTGCACAGCACCCTGGTGTTCGCCAACGCGGGCCTGGCTTACACCTATCGCCGCGACACGGTTTCCATCCACGCGAACGTAGTGCGCGCCACCCACGGCGAGAGCCGTCGCGAGGTGCTCGGCAGCGGCAACGGCGCGCTGCCGATGCAGGCGTTCGTGCTGAAGCAGCCGCCGTTGACGTACGTTTCCGCCGCCTCCGTGGACGGCGTGCAGGGCACGCTCACGCTGCGCGTCAACGACCTGCAATGGCACGAGACGCGCAACCTCGCCTTCGCCGGCGCGAACGACCGCAGCTTCGTCACCGCCAGCGACGACGACGGCAAGACCACCGTGAAGTTCGGCGACGGCACGCACGGTGCGCGCCTGCCCACGGGCGTGGAGAACGTCGTCGCGACGTATCGCAACGGCATCGGCACGCCGGGCAACGTGCGCGCGGGGCAGGTCAGCCTGCTGGCGACCCGGCCGCTCGGCGTCAAGGAGGTGATCAACCCGCTGCGCGCCTCCGGCGGCGCCGACGCGGAGACGCGCGACCAGGCGCGCCGCAACGTGCCGCTGGCAGTGCTGGCACTGGACCGGCTGGTCTCGGTACCGGACTACGCCGACTTCGCGCGCAGCTTCGGCGGCGTCGGCAAGGCGGCGGCGGTCAAGCTGGGCCGCCTGGTGCAGGTGACCATCGCCGGTGCGGCCGATGCGCCGATCGACCCGACCTCCGACCTCTACCGCAACCTGCTGCAGGCGCTGCAGCGCTACGGCGATCCGTCGCTGCCCGTGCGCCTGGACGTGCGCGAGCTGCTGGCGCTGACCGTGAGCGCGAAGGTGGGGCTGCTGCCGGACTTCGCGTGGGAGTCGGTGGAACCGGCGGTGCGCGCGGCGCTGCTCGATGCGTTCGGCTTCGAGCGGCGCACGCTGGCGCAGGCCGTCTACCTCAGCGAACTGGTCGCCTGCATGCAGGCGGTGCGCGGCGTGGCGTGGGTCGACGTGGACGCGTTCGGCAGCCTCGACGAAGCGACCCTGCTGGCGGGCTTCGGTGCCGGCGGCGACAACGACAAGCATGGCGATGGCGCCTCGTTGACGACCCACGCCGCCACCACGATCGCCACGACGGTGTCGCCGCGCGTGCAGGTGCTGCCTGCCCGCTACGACGACAACGGCGCGCTGCGCCCGGCGCAGCTCGCCTACCTGCCGCCGAACGTCCCCGACACCTTGCTGCTGCAGGAGGCCACGCCATGACTGCGCGCCCGGATCGGCTGTACGACCTGCTGCCGGTGGTCTACCGCATGCGCGACGCGGAGCAGGGCTGGCCGCTGCGCGATTTCCTGCGCGTGCTGGCGACCCAGGCCGACGTGCTGGAGCAGGACATCGCGCGGCTGTACGACAACTGGTTCATCGAGACCTGCGACGACTGGGTGGTGCCGTATATCGGCGACCTGCTCGGCTACGCCCTGTTGCCCGAAGCGGCCACGCTGGGCGAGGACGGTCGCCGCGACGCCAGCCTCGGCCGCGTGCTGGCGCCGCGCGCCGACGTGGCGAACACGATCGACGCGCGCCGGCGCAAGGGCACGCTGTCGCTGCTGGAGGACCTGTCCCGCGACGCGGCCGGTTGGCCGGCGCGCGCGGTGGAGTTCTATCGCCGGCTCGGCTGGATGCAGCATCTCGACCACCGGCATCCGCACCGCGGCGGCACGGCGGACCTGCGCGATCCCGACCGGCTGCAACGGCTCGGCTGGGCGGACGGCGCGTTCGATCCGTTCGCCCACAGCGTCGACGTGCGGCGCATGGGCAGCGCTCATCGGCGCGGCCGCCACAACATCCCCGCGGTGGGCGTGTTCGCCTGCCGCCTGCGCAGCTACCCGGTGACCTGCACGCCGGCGTACTGCATCGAGGAACGCGGCCCGCAGTGCTTCAGCTTCAGCGTGCTGGGCAACGACGCGCCGCTGTTCCAGCGCCCGGTCGTGGAAACCGAACCCACGCACATCGCCGACGAGCGCAACCTGCCACTGCCGCTGCGCCGCTGGCGTTTCGCCGAGCGCGGCCCGCTGGCCGATTACGCCAGCGTGTCGGCCGAACTCTATGGCGACGGCCGCAGCGTGCAGGTGTGGGCGCCGGACTGGCCGGCGAAAGGCCAGGGCGTGCCGGTGCCGCGCGAGCTGCTGGTTCCGGCCGATTTGTCCGGCTGGCGTGGCCAGGTGAAGCGCGGGCGCATGGCAATCGATCCCGAACGCGGCCGCCTGATGTTCCCGGCCAACCAGCGGCCGAAGCGCGGCGTGTGGGTGTCGTATCAGTACGGCTTCGCCGCCGACCTCGGCGGCGGCGAATACGCCCGCATCACGCCGGAGCTGGAAGGCGCCACCCGCTACGTGGTGCATGCCGCGCTGCCGGATCGCGCGGCGAGCGGCCATGGGGCCGCCGGCCATTTCGGCAGCATCGCCGAGGCGCTGGCGGCGTGGGCGCGAGCGAAGGCGGCCACGCCGGCGTTGCGCGCGCTGGTGATCGAGCTGGCCGAGAGCGGCGTGTACGAGGGCAGCATCGACCTGCAGCTCGATGCGGGCGAGGCGGTCCAGCTGCGCGCGGCCGAACGCACGCGGCCGGTGCTGCGCCTGCTCGACGTGCGCGCCAGCCAGCCGGACGCACTCGGCGTCAGTGGCCGCGCCGGCAGCCGCGTGCTGCTGGACGGCCTGTTGATCGTGGGCCGCGGCATCGAGGTGCACGGGCCGGGCGACGAGGCCGCCGCGGACGACGACCTGTGCGAGCTGCTGATCCGCCACTGCACCCTGGTGCCGGGCTGGGCGCTGCATTGCGACTGCGACCCGAAGCGTCCGGGCGAGCCCAGCGTCACCCTCGATGGTACGCGCGCGGCGCTGCGCGTCGAGCACAGCATCCTCGGCGCCATCGCGGTGGTCAGCCCCGAGCGGCGCGGCGAACCGCCGCCGCTGGAACTGTGCGACAGCATCCTCGACGCCACCGGCGCCGAGCGCGTGGCGCTCGGCGCGCCGGACGAGGCGGTGGCGTACGTCGAGGCCAGCTTCCACCGCTGCACGGTGATCGGCGAAGTGCAGGCGCACGGCATCGCGCTGGCCGAGGACTCGATCTTCGCCAGCCCGCTGCGCGTGCTGCGCCGGCAGCAGGGCTGCGTGCGTTTCTGCTACGTGGCCGACGGTTCGCGCACGCCGCGCCGCTTCCACTGCCAGCCCGATCTGGCGCTGGCCGCGGTGGCACCGGAGCAGCGTGCGCACGAGCGGCTTCGCGTGGTGCCGCAATTCCGCAGCCGGCGCTACGGCTCGCCGCACTACCTGCGCCTGGCCGATGGCTGCTGTGCGGAGATCCGCCGCGGCGCGTCCGACCGTTCGGCGATGGGCGTCTACCACGGCCTGTACGAACCGCAGCGTGAGGACAACCTCGCGGCGCGGCTGCAGGAATACGTTCCGGCGGGCACGGACGCCGGCATTCTTTTTGCGAATTAGGAGATCGACCATGAAAGGCGACTTCGCACGCGTCAGCTTCGATCCGGCCCTGCATTACAGCCAGGTGTTCCAGCAACAGGGCCGCGTATTGCTGGAGGCGGACTGGAACGAACAGGCGCAGATCCAGCTGCACCTGCTGCGCACCCTGGTGCGCGACCTGGTCGGTCCGTGCTGGGCCGCGGGCAGCGGCTTCGCCATCACCGGCAGCACCACCAACGCGGACGGCAGCAGCAAGCCGCTGCCGCTGACCGACTGGCAGCTGGCGCCGGGCCACTTCTACGTCGACGGCATCCTGTGCGTGAACGAGGCCGCGTGCACCCTCGCGCAGCAGCCGAACGCGCCCACGCCCGACTACGGCGTGGCCGACGGCAAGAGCGGCTTCGAGAATCCGCCGCAAGGCTTCGCACTGTGGCTGGACGTGTGGGAGCGGCACCTGTGCGCGGTGGAGGCGCCGGGCATCGCCGACGCGGCGCTGGACGGCGTCGACACCGCCTCGCGTGCGCAAGTGGTGTGGCAGCTGCGCATGCTCGACCAGCCGCGGGCGCAGCAGCAGCTCGACGACGTCACCGCGGCACTGAAGACGCGCCAGGATGCTGCCGGCAATCCGGCCGACATTGCTGCGATCAAGCAGCAGATCGCCGAGGTGGCCAAACTGCGCAAGAGCCTCGACGGGAATGACCAGGCCAACGCTTCACCCTGTGCGACCGTGCGCCAACTGCTCGGTGCGCGCGCGGCGTACGCGCTGCCGCGGCTGCGCGCGGAGCTGGGTCCACAGGAATCCGACAACGACCCCTGCGTGATCGCCGCCGACGCGCGCTACCGCGGCTGCGAGAATCAGCTGTACCGGGTCGAGATCCACCAGGGCGGATTGGCCGGCACGGCCAGCTTCAAGTGGTCGCGCGAGAACGGCTCGGTGGTGTTTCCGGTCACGCGCAGCGACCTCGGCGCGACGGCGGACGACGGCAGCGCGCAGCTGGCGGTGACGCTGGCCCGGCTCGGCCGCGACGCCCGGCTCGGGCTGGCGGCGAACGACTGGGTCGAACTGGTCGACGACCGCTACACGTTGGGGCAGCGCGCGTATCCGCTGCTGCAGGTGATCGCGGTCGACCTGGCAAGCTGCGGTGTCACCCTGAACGTGCCGAAGAACACCACGCCGTGGCCGCTGGACGACGACCCGCGCCGGCATCCGCTGCTGCGCCGCTGGGACCAGCGCGAGGCGGTGAATGCGCAGGGTGTGCTGGCCGTGGCCGAGGGTGCGCCGATCGCGCTGGAAGACAGCATCCAGATCAGCTTCGAACCGGGCGGGCTGTATGCCACCGGCGACTATTGGCTGATCCCCGCGCGGGTGGCCGGCAACGGCCAGCTCGACTGGCCATCGGCGAACGGCACGCCTGCCGCCTTGCCGCCGCGCGGACGGCATCACTACGCGGCACTCGGCGTGGCCGGCGGCGGCAACTACGACGAATGCTGTTGCCGCTTCGGCACGTTGTGCGAGCTGATCCAGGCCGGCAGCAGCCGGCAGCCCGGCGTGAACGACCGCCGCGCCGTGTTCGCGCCGCGGGTTGCGACGGCCAAGGCCTCGGCCAAGCCGGCGCCGAAGCGAACCCGGGCGAAAGCGAAGGCAATCGCCAAGCCGGCCTGAGCCAGGGCCCGACGTGCGAGGCCGTGTCGCCGCACCATCCCGAAACCGACCGTGTCAGGAGTCCGTGTGATGGAACCGCTGGTCGCTCCGTACTTTCCGCTCATCTACGTCCGCGGCTACGCGATGACGGCGAACGAGATCGCCGATACCGTCGCCACGCCATACATGGGCTTCAATCTCGGCTCCACCAAGGTGCGCCAGGCCTGGGACGGCACCGTGCGGCGCCACGTGTTCGAATCGCCGCTGGTGCGGTTGATGAAGGATTACGGTTACCGCGACGTCTATGCCGACGGCAGCGAGATCGATGGCGATCTGCCGGCGCGCAGCGTGGTCATCTATCGCTACTACGAAACGGCCGATACCGACCTGGGCGACGGCAAGGTGCTGTCGATCGTCGAAGCCGCCACCGGCCTGCGCGACCTGATCCGCAAGCTGCGCGACCAGGTCTGCGGCGCCGATGCGGCGCGGAAAAAGGCGTTCCGCGTTTACCTGGTCGCCCATTCGATGGGCGGACTGGTGTGCCGCAGCTTCCTGCAGAACGACAAGATCAGCACCGGCGCCGACCGTGCCATGGTCGACAAGGTGTTCACCTACGCCACGCCGCACAACGGCATCGAGATGGCAGGCATGAACGTGCCGGCGGTGCTCGGCCTGTGGGACATGAACAACTTCAACCGCAGGAACATGGCCGGCTACCTCGGCCTGAAAGGCGCGCCGGAGCGGGTGGATACGCTGGACGGCAAGTTCGATCCGCAGCGCTTCTTCTGCTTCGTCGGCACCAACCACCGCGACTACGAGGCGGCGCTCGGCCTGTCGCGCAAGCTGGCCGGCGAGATGAGCGACGGCCTGGTGAAGATCGACAACGCCACCGTGAGCGAGGCGCCGCGCGCCTTCGCCTACCGCAGCCACAGCGGCGTATACGGCGTGGTCAACTCCGAGGAGGGCTACCAGAACCTGGTGCGCTTCCTGTTCGGCGACATGCGCGTGGACGGCGCGCTGGAGGTGGACGCGCTGCCGCTGCCGGCCTCGGTGCAGAAGGCCAAGGACGACGGCAAGCAGGTGCGTGCTTCGTACTACTTCGAGGCCACCGTGGCCCCGCGCGGCACCAACAGCTACCGGCTGACCGAGCGTCGCCGCGATACCTTCAGCGCCGTGCTGCGCAGCTTTGACGAACTGCTGCGGCCGAACAACGTCGGGCGGGATGCGCCGCGCTCGCCGGTGCTGTTCTCGGCCTTCCTCGACACCAGCAAGATCACCTCCGGCAATACCGTCGTGTTCAGCGTGGAGCTGACCGTGTCGACCACCGGCTACACCATCGACAACAAGCTGTGGCTGGACAAGCACGTCGAGGGCGAATACCTGTTCCGCGATACCGTGGTGGTCCGGGCGACGCGCAGCGGCGATGGCTGGAACGTGCGCTACGTGCTCGCCGACGAGCAATCCAGCGAGGGGCTCGGCACCCTGGTCGAGTCCCGGCCGGAAGGCTACCTGATCCCGCTTTCTTCGCAGAAGGGCTTCAAGGGGCGGCTGCGGCTGACGGTGCAGCGGCCCGCGCCGGCGGGCGGCTGAGCTTCCAGGACAGGAGCCTTACTGCGCTGCCGACGGTCCTGGCCAGCCCGGCAACCCACCCTCGGCATGCAACGCGCTGCCTTTACACTATGCGCATGAACGACTCCGCCTGCGTGTCACCCTGGCGTCTGTCCGTCGCCCCGATGATGGACTGGACCGACCGCCACTGCCGCTACTTCCACCGGCTGCTGACGCCGCGGGCGCGGCTGTATACCGAAATGGTGACCAGCGCGGCGCTGGTGCGCGGCAAACAGCTGCGCCTGCTCGAGCACAGCCAGCAGGAGCATCCGCTGGCGCTGCAACTCGGCGGCAGCGAGCCGCACGAACTGGCGCAGGCGGCGCGCTTCGGCGCCGAGGCCGGCTACGACGAGATCAACCTCAACGTGGGCTGCCCGTCGGACCGGGTGCAGTCGGGCCGCTTCGGCGCCTGCCTGATGTACGAACCGGCGCTGGTCGGCGAATGCGTGAAGGCGATGCGCGATGCGGTCGGCATCCCGGTGACGGTGAAATGCCGCATCGGCGTGGACGACCAGGACGACTACGCCGGCCTGCAGCACTTCACCGAGCTGATGCTGGAAGCCGGCGTCGAGGTGCTGGTGGTGCACGCGCGCAAGGCCTGGCTCAAGGGCTTGTCGCCGAAGGAGAACCGCGAGGTGCCGCCGCTGGACTACGCGCGGGTGTACCGGCTCAAGCGCGAATTCCCCGAACTGGCGGTAGTGATCAACGGCGGCATCACCACGGTGGCGCAGGTACAGGCGCACCTGGCGCAACTGGACGGGGTGATGCTGGGCCGCGCCGCGTACCACGACCCGTACCTGCTGGCGCAGGTCGAGCATGCGCTGCATGGCGAGCCGCTGCCCACGCGCGAAAGCGTGCTGCAGCACCTGCGGCCGTACGTCGAGGCCGAACTGGCGCGCGGCACCGCGCTGAAGCACATCAGCCGGCACCTGCTCGGTCTGTACCAGGGCGAACCGGGCGCGCGCGCGTTCCGCCGCACGCTCAGCGAGGGCGCGCACCTGCCGGGCGCGGGCTGGGCCCTGCTGGAGCAGGCCCAGGCGCCCTGCGCGGCGGCAGCGTGACAGCTACCGTCCGTCCGGTCAGTATTCAGGCCTGATTGCCTAGGCTGGACGTTTCGGAGCTGCCAGGCGGGAACTTCACGCATGACAACGCACAAAAACTTCATCCTTGCTCTGTTCATATCGCTGTGCGCCGGCGTGTCCGGGGCGGCTTTGGCGCAGGCGGCCGGGTCGGCGGTGACGCTGGACCAGGCGGTGCTCAAGGTGCAGCAGGACACCGGCGGCAAGATATTGTCGGCCGAGCAGCGGGGGGTCGGGCGTCGGCAGGAGTACCGCATCAAGGTGCTCACTCCCGATGGTCACGTCAAGGTGATGGTGGTCTCTTCCGAATCGGGCAAGAATCCGACATCTACCCAGTCAACCAAGAATCTGCCCGCCAAGAACGCGGGCCGCAAGGAGAAACGCTGATATGCGCATCCTGTTGGTGGAGGACGAGGCGCCGTTGCGCGAGACGCTGGCGGCACGCCTGAAGCGGGACGGCTTCGCCGTCGATGCGGCGCAGGATGGCGAGGAGGGTATCTACCTCGGCCGCGAAGTGCCGTTCGACCTGGCGATCATCGACCTGGGCCTGCCCAAGATGTCCGGCATGGAACTGGTCAAGGCGCTGCGCGAGCATGGCCAGCGCTATCCGATCCTGATCCTGACCGCGCGCGGCAGCTGGCAGGACAAGGTCGAGGGGCTGAAGTACGGCGCCGACGACTACCTGGTGAAGCCGTTCCACGTCGAGGAACTGCTGGCGCGCATCAACGCGCTGGTGCGCCGCGCCAGCGGCTGGTCGAAGCCGATCCTGGCCTGCGGCATGATCAAGCTGGACACCACCGCGCAGACGGTGACGGTGGAGGGCAAGCTGGTCGACCTCACCAGCTACGAATACAAGGTGCTGGAGTACCTGATGCTGCACGCCGGCGAGCTGGTCTCCAAGGCCGATCTCACCGAACATATCTACCAGCAGGATTTCGACCGCGACTCCAACGTGCTCGAAGTGTTCATCGGCCGGTTGCGGCGCAAGCTGGATCCGGAAGGCACCCTCAAACCCATCGAGACGGTACGTGGACGCGGATACCGCTTTGCCATCCCGCGCACCGACGGCGACGACGAATGAGCGCAGGTCGCCGCGCCGCCCGCTGTCGCTGGCGGCGCGCGCGGCGATCGCCACCAGCTTCGTGCTGGCAGGCTTTCTCGGCCTGGTCGGGCTCACCCTGACCCAGACCAACAAGGCGCGCGCGCTGCGCACGCTGCATGACCGGCTCGAGACTTTCGCGATCGCGTACATCACCAATACCGACGTCAACCGGTACGGCAAGCTGCTGCAGCCGGAAACCTCGCCGAACCCGAATTTCTCGCGGCCGGGTTCCGGCCTGTACGCCGTGGCGCTGGGCGACCACGGCTATCACTGGGAGTCGTCCTCGGCGATCGGCCGCGACTTCACCTTCCTGAAGCCGCTGGAGCCGGGCCAGAGCCAGTTCGTGGGGCCGGTCGACACCCGCATGGGCCGGCTGT
The DNA here is from genome assembly GCF_018599185.1 of Rhodanobacter sp. LX-99. Lineage (NCBI taxonomy): Bacteria > Pseudomonadati > Pseudomonadota > Gammaproteobacteria > Lysobacterales > Rhodanobacteraceae > Rhodanobacter > Rhodanobacter sp. LX-99. The sequence continues at coordinate 136,754 of NZ_JAHFVL010000004.1, forward strand.
ACTACTACAGCTACGGCGTGGCGCTGGATACGGTGGACAAGAAGTCGGTGCGGCTTACCGTGATGGTGGCGCAGACCGAGGACCAGCTCGAAGGCGAGAGCGCGGTGTTCCGCCACACCCTGGTGGTCTGGCTGTCGATCCTCGGCGTGATGCTGATCGTGCTGCAGCTGCTGCTGCTGCGCTGGAGCCTGACCCCGCTGCGCAAGGTGGCCAGCGACATGAGCCGGGTCGAGCGCGGCGACAGCGAGCAACTGGACAGCCAGTACCCGCTGGAACTGACCGGCCTGACCGAGCGCATCAATGCCTTCATCACCAACGAGCGCGAACAGCGCACGCGTTACCGGCATACCCTGGCCGACCTGGCGCACAGCCTGAAGACGCCGCTGGCGGTGATCCGCTCGCAGCTGGAATCGCCGACGACGGGAGACGAGGCGGCGCGGCGCAGCAGCGTGCTCGATCAGGTGCGGCGGATGAACGAGCTGGTCGCCTACCAGCTGTCGCGCGCCGCCACGTCAGGCCGCCAGACCTTCGCCAGCGCGGTGCCGATCGCCGGCCACGCCGAGGATCTGGTGCAAGGCCTGGAAAAGGTCTATGCCGCCAAGAACGTGCTGTGCGAATTCGACATCGAGGACGGCGCGGTGTTCTACGGCGAGCAGGGCGACCTGCTGGAGCTGATGGGCAACCTGCTGGAGAACGCGTTCAAGTGGGCCGGCCACCGCGTACTGCTGGTGGTGAAGATGCAGCGCCAGGCCGGCCGGCAGCGGCCCGGCCTGTGGCTGAGCGTGGAAGACGACGGCCCGGGCATCGCCGAGGACAAGATCGAGAAGGTGCTGCAGCGCGGCGTGCGCGGCGACGAGCGGGTGCAGGGGCACGGCATCGGCCTGTCGATCGTGCAGGACATCGTGCACGCCTACCAGGGCGAACTGGTGGTCGACCGTTCGCCGGAATTCGGCGGCGCACGCTTCAACGTGAGCCTGCCGGCAAGCTGAGTCCGGTTTCTCAGCGTGCGCGGCAGAAGCCGGCCGGCTCGCGGCCCTCGGCCGGCGAGCGGCCGTAGAACGCCTCCAGCAATTCGGCGATCGTCGGCTCGGCCTCGCGCAGCAGCGCCGGCTGCGAGTAATGCAGCTCGCTGACCACGGCGAAATACTCGGCGGCGCTTTCGGTGGCGTAGTGATCGATCGGACTGTCGCAGCTGTCCTGCGGCATCGCGGCCAGGCGGTCGTAGGCCAGCTGGAACTGCTGGATCCAGCGCCGCCGCGGGATGTTCACCAGCGGCGGTACGCCGTCGGGCGGGCCATCGAGCATGTCCAGCTTGTGCGCCATCTCGTGCACGACCACGTTGTAGCCGTCCCACGGCTGCTCCAGGTCCAGTTGCACGTCGGCCAGCGACAGCACCAGCGGGCCCCGTTCCCACGCTTCGCCGATGCGGATCTCGTCACCCTCGGTGACCACGCCGGTGCGGTCGTCGTGGTGGCTGCGGCGCACCTTGAACTCGCCCGGGTAGATCAGCACCTCGCGCCAGCCGCGCAGGCTGGCGGCGCCCTGCTGCAGCGCCGGCAGGCAGGCCTGCATGGCGATCAGCAGGCGCCAGTAGTCGTCCAGCACGGCGCCGGCCAGTGCATGGAAGCGCTTGCGCGCCAGGAACAGGGCGGACAACCGGCGCAGGTGTTGTTGCCGTTCGGGGTCGAGCCGGCGTGCCAGCGGGCAGCCGGCCAGTGCGCGTCGCCACAGTGGGTCGGTTATCGGCGCCGGCTCGAAACGCGCCCGCAGCGATTGCAACCAATGCCCCGGCATGACGCCGAGCGCTTACTGGATCGACCCAGGCAGCAGCGATTGCCAGCCCAGATGCGGCCGGCGGGTTGGCGTCGGCGCGGAGGAAGCGCCGCCGGAGCGACCACTGCCATTGCCGGAGGTGCTGCCGGAGTTGTCGTTGCTGCTGGCCGGCGGACAGTCGCGGGTCAGCCCCAGCGCATCGCCGCCGCTGCTGGTGTTGCCGTCGTGGGGGCTGGCGCTGTCGAGCGCGGCGTGCGAGGCGTCCAGGTCCTGGGCGGTGTCCACACTTGTCGCCGCGGCGCCGCCGATCCCGGCAATGCACAAGGCGCAACCGATAAGCCAATGGGTGGCACGCATGGCGATCGAACTCCCTGACCCGCAAGCGAAGACCCTGATCGTCTCAGAAACATGGGTGCCATGCCAGTGCTGCCGCCACGACGGCGGTCGTGCCGCGGGCCGGTGGCGGATGCCGCAGGGCGGGCCGCCCGGGCTAGAATCCGCCGATGCCCAATACGCCCCACGATTCCTTTTCCGGTTGCCGCCGGCTCGTCGCCGCTGCCGTGTCCGGGGCCCGCTGATGCAGCCGGCGCAGTTGCTGGCTTTGCTTGCCGGAGGCGAAGCGTTGTCCGGCGCCGGCCTGGCCGCGCAGGCCGGGGTGACCCGTGCGGCGATCTGGAAGCAGGTCGAGGCCTTGCGTGCCCGCGGCGTGCCGATCGAGGCGCGCGGTGCGGCCGGCTACCGTCTGCCGTGGGCGTTGCAGATGCTGGACGCGAAGCAGATTCGCGCCGCCATGCCAGCGCCGCTGGCGCGTTCGCTGGGTGCGCTGGAGGTGCATTGGGAGCTCGACTCCACTTCCAGTGAACTGCAGCGCCGCGGCGCCGCCGCGGCGGACCTCAGCATCGTGCTGGCCGAGACCCAGCATGCCGGCCGCGGCCGGCGTGGCCGCGAGTGGCTGTCGCCGCCGGGTCTGAACCTGTATCTGTCCTGCCTCAAGCGTTTCGAGTCGGGGTTTGCCGCGCTGACCGGGTTGTCGCTTGCCGTCGGCGTGATCGTGCTGCGCGCGCTGGAGAACCTGGGCATCGCCGGGGCCGGCTTGAAGTGGCCGAACGACGTGCTGGCCGTCACCGACGGGCAGGCGGGCGGCAAACTGGGCGGCATCCTGGTCGAGCTGAGCGGCGAATACCAGGGACCGTGCGCGGCGATCATCGGCATCGGCCTCAACCTGCGGCTGACGCCGGCGCTGCACGAACAGGCCGGCCAGCCCGCCAGCGATCTGGCCATCCTGGCTGGCGGCACGCCGCCGGATCGCAACCGCACCGCGGCGGCATTGATCGCAGCGCTGGTCGAGGGGCTGCGGCAGTTCGAGCGCGACGGCTTCGCCGCGTTCGGCGCCGACTATGCGCGCTGCGACCTGCTGCGCGACCAGCCGCTGCAGTTGAGCGGTGCATTGGGCACGTTCGACGGCCTGGGCGCCGGGGTGGATGCGCACGGTGCGCTGCAGGTGCGCATGGCCGACGGCAGCGTGCGCGGGATCGACAGCGCGGACGTCACGGTACGCCGCGCATGAGCAGGCTCTTGCTCGACCTCGGCAACACACGGCTGAAATGGGCGCTGCAGGCGCAGCCGGATGGCTGGCTGGCGCGCGGCGCGGTGGACTGGCAGGAGGATCTTGCAATCGCACTGGCGTCGGCCTGGACCGGCCTGCCGCGACCGGAACAGGTGATCGCGGCGTCGGTCGTCGATGCCGCGCGCGAAGCCCAGGTGGCGGCCATGGCGGAACGCCTGTTCGCCTGCACGCCGACCTGGCTGCGCACGCCGGCCCATGCCTGCGGCGTGCGCAACGCATATGCGGAGCCGCAGCGGCTGGGCGTGGATCGTTTCCTGGCGATGGTCGCGGCGCACGCCGATGGCCGCGCGCCGTGCGTGCTGGCCGGCGTCGGCACCGCGCTCACGCTGGATGCGCTGGCGGCGGATGGCCGGCACCTTGGCGGCTTGATCGCGCCGGGGCCGCGGTTGATGCAGCAGTCGCTGCTGGACGCCACGGCGCGGGTGCGGCCGGAGCGGCCGGGTGAGATCGTGGAACTGGCCGACAACACGGCCGACGCGGTGGCCTCGGGCTGCTGGCAGGCGGCCGCTGCGCTGGTGGAGCGCTTCGCCACGCGCTCGGCGGCACGGTTTGGCACGGCGCCCGCGCTGATCCTCGGCGGCGGCGACGCCGCGCCGCTGCTCCCGCTGCTGTCGTTGCCGGCCAAGCTGAGCCAGGACGGCGTGCTGCGCGGCCTGGCCGTGTGGGCCAACGCGCAGTGAGGCCGGCGCCATCCCGTTTAGAATGGTGATTGCTGCCGGTTGATGGGGGTTCGATGTTCCTGCGTCTGCTGTTCGTACTGTTGACCGCGCTGAATATCGCGGTGGGTGCCTGGCTGCTGCTGGGGCAGCCGTATGCCCGCGGCGGCACTCCCAGCGATCCGGGGGTGGCGGAATTGCGCCTGCTGTCGGAAATGCCGGAGCCCGGCCCGGCGACGACGGCGGCCCAGCCCGCGCCCGCGACGGCGACGCCATCGCGCAATCTCAGTTACAGCTGCCTCGCGCTGGGCCCGTTCGCCACCCCGCAGGACCTGCGCAACGCGCGCCAGGCGCTGTCGGCGCAGGCCACGCGGATGCGCTCGCGCCAGGAACAGGCCAGCCAGACCAGCGGCTGGTGGGTCTACCTGCCGGCGGCCGGCAGCCGCGCGCAGGCGCTGGCGGTGGCGCGGCAACTGGCGGCGCGCCACATCGACGACTACTTCGTGGTCAGCTCCGGCGACCAGCCCAACACGATCTCGCTGGGCCTGTTCAAGGATCCGGCGAATGCACGCAAGCGCCGCGACGAAGTCACCGCAGCCGGCTTTCCCGCCCGCATGAGCGAGCGCAGCGAGAACGTGCCCGAATACTGGCTGGACCTGGTGGTCGCCGACGGCGGCAACTTCGACTGGCGCAGCCACGTCCGCGCCGGCGGCATCGACTCGCACAGCACCGGCTGCTTCTGAGCGCGCGTCAGGATGCAGCCTGCTAGAATCCCTCACCTTCGCCGGCATAGCTCAGTTGGTAGAGCAACTGATTTGTAATCAGTAGGTCGCGGGTTCGATTCCTGCTGCCGGCACCACGAAACCCATCCGCCTGGGCCGCCTTTCAGGTCGACTCGCACGGCCTTGGCTGAATGCTCCGCACCGGCCTTAACGCGACCATCGCGGTTCGTCCACTTCGGTTTGTCCACGCTCGGACCTTCGAGCGCGCGCGAGGACACATCATGGGTACGCTTTACGTGGTGCAGGGTTTTCGCGAGGTGGACGGCGGTTTCGTCGCGGACAAGCCCATCCTTCATGGCATGGAACAGCTGGCGCGCACGCGCGGCGAGATGCTGGCCGGACAACGTGACGGCGTGCTGGTTTACGCGCAGGCAGCGGATGCCGACCGCGGCGAGTATTCGGAGACGGTCATCCTTGCCAGGTACGGCCGCGTCCCGCACCCGGAGCAGCAGAGCCTTTGCCAGGCCAGCTGAGCAGTACGACCGGAAAGGGCAGATGGATAAGCCGGGGCGATCCCGGGGCAGCCACGCACGTGAGTCGTAGGCGCAGGCCGACATACGTGGAGCGCCGCGCTGGGCAGACTGGGCAAACACCGGAAGCACATGATCATCCGCCATCAGGGGGCACGGATGGGTACTCCGGGCGGTTTCTCGGTCTGGGAGATGGGGCGATGCGCATGGTTTTGTCGATCAAGGAAAGCAGTCACGGCCTGTGGTGCATCTGCAGCGGGGAGGCGGTGCTGTACGACGGGCTGCGCTTCGCGCATGCGATCCGGCTGACCCGCGGGCTGGCCCGCGAGAAGCACGCCAACTCCGGTTGCACGGTCAGTGTCGAGATGGTCTGTGCGGAATTCACCATCATCCTGGTGCACTACACGAGCCCGGCCGCACCGCAGCGTGCGGCTGCCTGACCCGCTCACCCGATGCCGGCCTCGGGCATTGTTGCAATGATCGTCGTGGCGCACCGTATGAACCTGACTCCGCATGTTGTCTCAGTCTTATGCGATACGGGCGACCAGCGGTGAGCGGCTTCCGGCCGGTTCGCCGCAGTTGACCGATGCCCGGCGGCTGATGTGCACGTAAAGTGAAAGCTTGCTAGGATCAACCCGACGGCTGCGCAGGGGCAGCTCGGGGTGATCAACATGCAAACGCTACTCGTGCATTCCGCCTTCTGGCGTGGAGTGTCGATGTTTGCAGGGATGCTGCTTGGAAAGGTCGTTCGGGACGCTGAGCCCGGAGTTTCGCTGACCCGTGGTACCGGGGATCTGGTGTCCTGGAACCCGGGTGCGCGGTCGCGGCGCGAGGACGAGTTGGCACGAAGTCGCCAGGCGGGACTCCACTAGCCAGCGATGTGCCGGTTCCGGTTGGGCAGTGTGGTTGCAGTGGATGCGGCCGCCGTGGTCGTGTGCATCGATCCGGTGGCATCACGTTCGAATCAAGCCGGAGAATGCCCATGCCCAAGTCATCCATGATGCGCATCTGCTGCCTGTGCGCGTTCGCGCTGCTGGCCACGACGGCCTCGGCGCAGTCGGACTCCGGCAACATGATGAAGGTGAGCGTCACCATGAAAATGCAGGTGCCGGGTGCGGGGGACATGCCTGCGCGCACGACCACGCAGGACGTGTGCACCTCCAGGAACCACGACATGCGCGCCATGCTGCAACAGCAGCAGGATTGCACCGTCAGCAACTACCGGCAGGTCGGCGATGTCGTCAGCTACCATCTGGTCTGCGGCGGCGATCCGCCGAAGATGACCGGCGACGCGCGCTTCGAGTTGCTGCCCAACGGCAGCATCAAGGGCAGCGTTCACGCGAACAGCAGCATGGGCGGCCAGAGCGTCCTCATGGACATGACCTATGCGGGCGAACGCACCGGCAGCTGCGACTACACCGCCAGCCGGCAGAAGCACTGAGCGGGAACCGCCGGCGCCGATCTTCGATGATCGGCGTTTGCCGAAGCTGCCGGCCGCCGCCCCGGCGTCGGCTGGACCGTTGCGGTAAACTTCAGGTCATTCGCGACGCGCTCCGAAGGTGGCAAGGCGCCACCCTTCACCAGTCGCCGTACCGACATTGACGGTGAGCGATGGCCCAGGCCTGACGCTGCCGCGACGCATGGCAGGTAACACGGATCATGGGCAAACAGACCATTTCATTGATCGGCGTGCCGACCGACATCGGCGCCGGCCACCGCGGTGCCGCGATGGGGCCGGAGGCGCTGCGGGTGGCCAACCTGGCAGAGAAACTGGAGCGTCGCGGACTGAAGGTGATCGATCGCGGCAATCTGCAGGGCCCCCTCAATCCGTGGTTGCCGCCCGAGCATGGCTATCGCCATCTGGATGAGGTGGTGGCCTGGAATACGGCCGTCTATACGGCTGTTCACCAGGAACTTCAGGCCGGGCGCCTGCCGATCATGCTCGGCGGCGACCACTGCCTGGCGATCGGCTCGATTTCGGCGGTGGCCCGGCATTGCCACGACGAAGGCAAGCAGCTGCGCGTGCTGTGGCTGGATGCGCATACCGATTTCAACACGGCGCAGGCCACGCCCACCGGGAACATCCACGGCATGCCGGTGGCCTGCCTGTGCGGCGTCGGTCCGGCCGGGCTCACCGATCTGGGCGGCAGCACGCCGGCGACCACGCCGGACGTGTTCCGCTACATCGGCATCCGCTCGGTCGACGAGGACGAGAAGCGGCTGGTGCGCGGGGCCAACATGCAGGTGCACGACATGCGCCATATCGACGAGGTCGGCATGAAACGCGTGATGGAGGAGGCGCTGGCCGGGATCGACGGGAACACCCACCTGCACGTGAGCTTCGACGTCGACTTCCTCGACCCCAGCATCGCGCCGGGCGTGGGCACCACCGTGCGCGGCGGGCCGAATTACCGCGAGGCGCAGCTGTGCATGGAGATGCTCGCCGACACCGGGCTCGTGGCGTCGCTGGACATCGTCGAACTGAATCCGGCGTTCGACAAGCGCAACCAGACCGCGAAGCTGGCGGTGGATCTGGTCGAGTCGCTGTTCGGCAAGTCCACGCTGATCCGCTGAGGCGGGTCGACGGGGTTTCGGCGCGACCCGACGGGATCGCGCCGAAACGCTCATTCCTCGCCGAGCTTGGCGTCCGGCGCGTTCGCCATCACCGAGGCGATGCCGGCGTCGCGCGAGCGCTCGCTGTCGTACATCTCGCTGCTGCCGATGATCTGGTGGTTGGCGGCCTTCAGGTTGAAGTGGAACTTGCCGCTGGCCGAGGTCTTTTTCTCGTAGCGCGCCGCATCCGGCGCGTTCTTGCGCACCGACTCGATGCCGTTGTGCGCGCTGGCCTTGTCACTGTACCCCTCGCTCTTGAGGATGGTCTCGCCGTTGCCGGCCTTGAGGTTGAAGTAGGTCTCGCCGTTCTTGCCGGCAAACACGGTGAACTTGCCGCTCATCAGCTGGATCTCCTTGCCATGGTCAGGGTCGGCAGAATCTGGACTTGGCCACGTGATTTTTTTGGCAAGGGACGTCGCCGACCGTGGTGGACGATGGACCGGTCGGTCGAGCCGTTTTGCCGGATGTCGTAGACTGGCGTTTTCCTTGCGCGACGCAGCATGAATACCCGAGTCCTCACCGGCATCACCACCACCGGTACCCCGCACCTGGGCAATTACGTGGGCGCGATCCGCCCGGCCGTCGAGGCCAGCCGGCGCAGCGACGTGGATGCGTTCTATTTCATGGCCGACTACCACGCTCTGATCAAGAGCGACGACGCGGCGCGGATCGAGCGTTCGCGGCTGGAGATCGCCGCCACCTGGCTGGCCGCCGGACTCGATCCGCAGCGGGTCACGTTCTACCGCCAGTCGGACATCCCGGAAATCCCCGAGCTGACCTGGTTCCTCACCTGCATCGCCTCGAAGGGCATGCTCAACCGCGCGCATGCGTACAAGGCCGCGGTGGACAAGAACACCGCGGCGGGCGAGGACGCCGACGCCGGCATCACCGCCGGCCTGTACATGTACCCGGTGCTGATGGCGGCCGACATCCTGGCGTTCGACGCGAACCAGGTGCCGGTGGGCCGCGACCAGATCCAGCACATCGAGATGGCGCGCGACCTCGGCCAGCGCTTCAACCACCTGCACGGACACGAGTTCTTCGTGCTGCCGGAGGCGCTGATCGAGGAGCAGGTGGCCACGCTGCCGGGCCTCGACGGCCGCAAGATGTCGAAGAGCTACGACAACACGATCCCGCTGTTCGCCGGCGGCAAGAAGCAATTGCGCGAGACGATCATGCGCATCGTCACCGACTCGCGAGCGCCCGGCGAGCCGAAAGACCCGGACGACTGTGCGCTGTTCACCATCTTCCGCGCGTTCGCCAACGAGGCCGAGGCCGCGGCGTTCCGGCAGGCCTTGCTGGACGGCATCGGCTGGGGCGAGGCGAAGCAGGTGCTGTACGAGCGGATCGAGGCGGACGTGGCGCCGATGCGCGAGCGCTACGAGGTCTTGATGGCCGACCCGGCCGCGATCGAGGCGATCCTGCAGCAGGGTGCGCAGAAGGCGCGCGCGATCGCCGCGCCGAAGGTCGCCGCCCTGCGCGAAGTGCTCGGGCTGCGTGCGATGACCACCGCGCCGGCACGTGCCGGTCTGCCGAAGGCCGCGCCGAAGCAGGGCAAAATGCCGCGCTTCGCCAGTTTCCGCGATGCCGATGGTAACTTCCGCTTTCGCCTGTTTTCCGCGGAGGGCGAGGAGTTGCTGCTGTCGAAATCGTTCGCCGATCCGAAGGCGGCCGGTGCGCTGCAGAAGCAGCTCAAGGCATTGGGCGCCGCAGCGGTCGTGCTGCGGATCCGGCCGCTGGGCGTGAGCCTGGAACTGGACGGCGAGGCGGTCGCCGGTACGCCTGACTATCGCGACGAGCAGGCTCGCGACGACGCGCTGGCGCGGCTGCATGAAGCGCTGGATCAACTTGCCGCGCAGGAATGATGCGCGGCGCCAAATTTTCCGGGTGATCGACCGATGCGTTACCTCGCCATCCTGCTGCTTGCGCCGTTGCTGCTGATCCTGTGCTGGGGTTACTGGGCGTACCCGAAGAGCCTGCCGCGCACGTCCGGCCGGCGCATTTTCGATTTCGCCGCCCTGCTGCTGGCGCTGATCGCCGCAGCGCAGTGCGCGGTGCTCGGCTTCGACATGGTCGAACTGCCCACGGTCGACGGCTTCGGTCGCGCCAGCGGAGCGATCTGGCAGCAGGTGCTGCCGGCGTTGTACGGCTACGGCGCGTTCGCCGCGGTGCTGGTGCTGGCGATGCTGCTGCGCCATGCGCTCTGGGGCCGCCGCCGGCGATCCTGATCGGGCGCGAACACGCCATGCCCGCACGGGACGGGCAGCTACCTGCCACAAGTCATGGTGTGACTTATGGCGGTCGAGGCAGCTAAACGCAAACGGCAAGCTGCGCATCTATCCGATATGGCGAATCCATCGCCCCCATGGCGCAATCCTGTGCCGCATCCCCGTGGAAGTTTTTGACATGCGCATGGCATGCCTGTTGTTCGTTACCCTGGCTGCGCTGTCGGCGCCCGCGCTGGCCGTCGACATCGACGGCCACATCGGTGCGGACGAGTGGAAGGGCGCGCAGCATGTCGCCGATTTCCGGCAGACCCAGCCGCTCACCGGCAAGCCGGGCTCGCTGCATACCGAAGCCTGGATCCTGGCCACGCCGAAGGGCCTGGCCGTGGCGTTCCGTTGCGACCAGCCGGCCGACGTGCCGCGCACGCGGCAGCGCGTGCAGCGCGACTTCGAGGACCAGGTCGACCGGGTCAACCTGATGGTCGACTTCAACGGCGACGGGCGCACCGGCTACGACTTCGTGGTCAGCTCGACCGGCGGCATAAACGACGCCGTGGTCACCAACGAGAACCAGTTCAACAAGGACTGGGACGGCAACTGGCTGCATGCGGTGAGCGAGGATGCCGAAGGCTGGACGGTCGAGATACTGATCCCGTGGTACATCGCGCCGATGCACACCGCTCTGGACGGCAAGCGCACGATCGGGGTCTATCTCGACCGCGTGACCGGTTCGACCGGCGAGCGCGATTCGTGGCCGGTGGCCAGCTTCACGCTGCCGCGCTTCCTGTCCGCATTCAGCCGGGTCGAGGTGCCGCAGTACAGCCAGTCGCTGCTGGCGATCACGCCGTACGTGTCCGGCCTGTACGACAACGTGCGCGGCCGCAGCCACTTCCAGGAAGGCGCCGACCTCTTGTGGAAGCCGAACGGCCAGTTCCAGCTCACCGCGGCGCTGAATCCGGACTTCGGCCAGGTCGAGAGCGACGACCTGGTGGTGAACTTCAGCGCCACCGAGACCTACGTTCGCGACAAGCGGCCGTTCTTCACCGAGAACCAGGGCATCTTCGATTTCAGCCTGCTCGACGACTACAGCCAGCTGGTCTATACGCGTCGTGTCGGCGGCTCGTCCGACGACGGCCGCGGCGCGGCCGACATCAATGCGGCGGTGAAGCTCAACGGCAGCTTCGGCACCACCAGCTACGGCGTGCTGGCCGCCGACGAGGACGGCGAGGCTGGGCGCTTTTTCGGCGCCGCGCGGGTGACCCACGATTTCGGCGACCAGAGCCTGGGCATGCTGCTGACCCGGGTCGACCGCCCGTGGCTGGATCGCGAGGCCACCGTGCTCGGCGTCGATCATCACTGGCGGCCGACGCCGCAGCTGACCATCGCCACCAACGTGGTCGGCAGCGACATCCTGCAGTCGGGCACGCACACGCGCGACACCGGCGGCACCTTCATCGCCGATCTCGAGATGGGCGATGGCTGGCGCCAGCAGTGGCTGGGCATGCATTTCGGCGACCAGCTGCAGGTCAACGACTTCGGCTACCTGGAGCGCAACAACTTCAACTACGGCCACTGGGAAGTGCGCAAGCGCAACACCGCGCTGCCGGCCGATTCCGCCTACAGCTCGCACGAATGGCGCTTCCGCATCGACGGGCTGGACAACGACCATGGCCTGCGCCTGCGCCGCCAGCTGCGCATCAGCCGCAACAGCGACCTGCGCGACGGTGCCAACGAAATCGTGCAGCTCAACGTCAACAGCGCGGGCTGGGACGACCTGCTCACCCGCGGCAACGGCGCGTTGTTCCTCCCGCCGTCGGTGGACCTGGCCTACGAACGCATCAGCCCGCGCCATGGCGACTGGGCATTCAAGCTGGACGCGGAAGTCCTCAGCGGCGGACTGGGCGGCAATCGGCAGCTCGGCTACAACGTCAAGTTCATCCCGACCTATTTCGTCAACGACGCGTTCAGCGTCTACGCCGGTCCGTACTACGAACACACGCCGGACTGGCTGGTGTGGCAGCACGACAACCTGATCGGCCGCTACGACGAGCACACGCTTCAGCTGGATGCCGGTTTCGACTGGAGCATCGGCAACCGCCAAGAGCTGCGCGTGAAGCTGCAGGCGATCGGCCTGGATGCGCGCCTGCGTGGCGCCTACCGCGTGGGCGGCAACGGTCGCGCGGTGGCCAGCAACGAGCCGGTCGACGACTTCAGCGTGCGCAATCTCGGCCTGCAGATCCGCTACCGCTACGAGCTGGCGCCGCTGTCGTACCTGTACGTGGTCTACGGCCGCGGCGGCTACGCGATGGACGATCAGGCGCGCGATACCGGCGACGTGTTCGGCCGCAGCCTGGCGCTGCGCGACGATGAGCAGCTGCTGGTGAAGCTGAGCTACCGCTTCGACATCTAGTCCGGCGCCTGGCTTTCAGTCCCAGGTGTTGAGGTGCGGTCCGAATGCCTTGCGCTGCCGCTGCACCACGCAGAGACGATGCCCGCTGGGCGCCTCCAGCACCCACCAGCGTTCGCGCACGAACGCGATGCGGCGCGCCCCCAGCTGCTCCAGCCGCGCCACCTCGGCGTCGAGGTCGTCGGTCTCGATGTCCAGGTGCACGCGGCTGGCATGGTCCACCTTCTGCAGCAGGATGATCGGTTCGTCCGCGGCGGTCTGCAGCTCCGCGTACTTGCCGTCGCCGTCCTGGTCGACGCTGGCGATCGGCTTGCCCAGCGCCTGGCTCCAGAAATCGGCGACGGGCGCGAGTTCGTCGACGTGGCAGTCGATGACGATGGCGCAGAGTCGGCTGTGGTGCATGGGGTGCCTCCATCGGGTTGTCGAAACGCGCGAAGCGGCGCAGTGCGAGAATACCCCGCATGATTCCACTCAAATACCTCCAGGCCTATCCCGCCACCTTGCAGGACAAGGTACGCGAGCTGATCGCGCAGGAGCGCCTGGGCGAGCACCTGACGAAGCGTTATCCGGGTCGCCATGAGGTGCAGAGCGACAAGGCGCTGTACGCCTATGTGGCGTCGCTGAAACAGCAGCACCTGAAGAACGCGCCGGCCATCGACAAGGTGCTGTACGACAGCAAGCTCGACGTGTTGCGCAACGCGCTGGGCCTGCACACTGCGATCTCGCGCGTGCAGGGCGGCAAGCTCAAGGCGAAGAAGGAAATCCGCGTGGCCAGCCTGTTCAAGGCCGCCGCGCCGGAGTTCCTGCAGATGATCGTGGTGCACGAACTGGCGCACCTGAGGGAAATCGATCACAACAAGGCGTTCTATCAACTGTGCCAGTACATGCTGCCGGACTACCATCAGCGGGAGTTCGATCTGCGCGTGTACCTGACCTGGCGCGAATTGCCCTCGACGATCAACGTGAACCACCGGGAATGACGATGGACAGTGCGGCGCTACAGAAATACCTGCTGCGGCTGTTCGAGCGGCACGATGTCGAACTGGAGGCTGACGAGGACGGCTGGCTGGTCACCGACGGCGACTTCCCTGCGATCCGTGCCGCCTGGCACGAGGGCGCGGCCGGCGAGCCCGGCCGGCTCGACGTCGACGTGGTGCTGAGCGAGGAGCGCTACATCGAAGAGAGCTTCGCCGGCATCGGCGGCGGCGAAGCCGGCTGCCGCGATGCCCTGCACACGTTCGAGCAGGATGTGTTCCACCCGCTGCTGGCCGCCTGCTGGTACGTCACCGACGAGCGCAGGATGCGGATCGCCGCGTGGGATATCGGCGTGCGCACGTGGGACGTGTTCATCGGCCCGTTCAGCGCGCGGGGTGCGGACGCTGCAAGCATGCCGGCCGAGGCGCTGGCGTCGATCGAGGCTGCGCTCAAACGCGAGGCGCTGACACCCGAGCTGCACTGGCTGCGGCTGGTGCACAGCCATGACGCCAAGGGCGATTCGCGCTGCGAGGCGCTGCTCGACAACGAACTGTGGACGGCGGGAACGCTGGCATTGACCGCCGCCCCGTGGCCGCACGGCGGCGACTACAGCGCACGCTGCTTCATGCTGCTGGACGTGCGCGACTACTGACCGCCGGCGGAAACAGACAGGGCGCCCGCGGGCGCCCTGTCTGTTTCCGCGGTTGCGGCCCGATCAGTTCGGCAGGGCCAGGTCGTCCAGCATCGCCTTGAGGAACCTTGCCGCTTCGCCGCCGGTGGCGGCGCGGTGGTCGAAGGTCAGCGACAGCGGCATGCGGCGGTGCACTTCGATGCCGCCGATCACGGCGACCACGTCGTGGCTGAGCTTGCCGGCGCCGACGATGGCGACGGTCGGCGGCACGACGACGGGCGTCGCGTAGCGGCCGGCGAACATGCCGAAGTTGGACAGGCTGATGGTATAGCCGGACAGCTCCGAGGCCGGGATCGTGCGGTCCTCCACCTGCGTACGCAGGCGCTTGATCGCGGCGCGCACGCCGGCCGCGTCGAGCACGTCGGCGTTGCGCAGCGCCGGCACGAACAGGCCGTCGTCGGTGTCGACCGCGATGCCGATGTCGACATGCGGGTGCAAGGTACGGCTGAGGTTCTTGCCGTCGAACCAGGCGTTGAGTGCCGGCACCGTCTTGCAGGCGAACACGATGGCGCGGATCAGCCGCGCGGTGATGTCCTGCTTGCCGATCCAGGCATGCAGGTCGGCGTCGTCGACGAGCGTGGTCGGCACGACCTGGGCGTGCGCATCGGCCATCACGCGGGCCATGTTGCGGCGCACGCCCTTCAACTGCTCCGGCTGACCGCTGGCCTGTTGCGAGGGCGGCGCGGTGCGCACCGGTTTGCCGGCCAGCGAAACGGGACCGCGCTGCGGCTCCGGCTGCGGCAGTTCCGGCGCCAGGTGGCGGCCGGCGGAGGCGGGCACGGCACGGGCCGCTGCGGCACCCAGCGCGGCCGAGCCGTTCGCGGCGGCGTCCTTGACGTCCTTCATCGTCACCACGCCGTCGGCGCCGCTGGGGCGCACGCGGCTGAGGTCGACCTTGAGCTTCTTCGCCAGCGCGCGCACCGCCGGCACGGCCTTGACGCCGCCGATGCTGGCGGCCTGCTCGACGTGCACGTGGTTGCCGCTGACCATCGCGCCGACCACGGTGCCTTCGTCTTCGCGTGCCGCCGCCGTCTCTTCGACTTCGCCGCCTTCGTCGGAGGCGACCACCTTGTGGCCGTCGTCCGGTGCGGGGCTGCCCACGCTTTTCTTCGGGCCGTGGTGGTGGCCGGTGGACTCGGCTTCGGCGCGCTGCTTCGCGTTCGGGTCCGGCTCGAAATCGGCCAGCGCGGCGCCGGTCTCGATGATGTCGCCGGGCGCGCCGTGCAGCTTGACGACCTTGCCGGTGTACGGCGAGGGCACGTCGACCACCGCCTTGGCGGTTTCCATCGAGCACAGCGGCGCGTCGAGCTTGATGCTGTCGCCCACCTTCACGTGCCACTCGACCACGGTCGCGTCGGGCAGGCCTTCGCCGAGGTCGGGCAGGTAGAACGTCTTGATATCAGCCATGGGATCAGATCCGTGTTGTAGGGCGGGCATGGCCCGCCGGCTTTTGCTCAGGTCTCGCGCGGCCAGCTGCGGTAGTGCGGCGGGCAGTGCCCGCCCTACGCGGCATTCCAGCGCTGATTATGACGCCGCCAGCGTGCGCTTCGCCGCGTCGACGACGCGCTCCGCGCTCGGCAGGTATTTCATTTCCAGGCGGAACAGCGGGATGTGGGTGTCGAAGCCGGTGACGCGCTCGACCGGGGCGAGCAGGTCGTACATGCATTCCTCGGCCAGGCGGGCGGCGATCTCGGCGCCGAAGCCGGCGGTCTTCGGCGCCTCGTGCACGATCACGCAGCGGCCGGTCTTCTGTACCGATTCGGCGATGGTGTCGAAGTCCAGCGGGGTCAGCGTGGCGACGTCGATCACTTCGGCGCTGATGCCTTCGGCGGCCAGTTCGTCGGCCGCTTCCAGCGCTTCCTTCACCTGCGCGCCCCAGCTCACCAGGGTCACGTCGGTGCCGTCGCGCAGCACGAAGCATACGTCCAGCGGCAGCGCCTCGCCGTCGTCCGGCACCTCTTCCTTGTACTGGCGGTAGATGCGCTTCGGCTCGAAGAACATCACCGGATCGGGGTCGCGGATCGCGGCCAGCAGCAGGCCGTAGGCACGCGCCGGCGACGACGGCATCACCACGCGCAGGCCGGGGATGTTGGTGAACAGGTGCTCGTTCGCCTCGGAGTGATGCTCCGGTGCGCGGATGCCGCCGCCCCACGGCGCACGCCACACGGCCGGCACGGTGAGGCGGCCGCGGGTGCGGTTGCGCATGCGTGCGGCGTGGCAGGCGATCTGCTCCATCATCGGGTAGATGAAACCTTCGAACTGCGCCTCGGCCACCGGCTTCATACCCTGCACGGCGAGACCGACGGTGACGCCGGCGATGGTGGTTTCGTCCAGCGGCGTGTCGAGCACGCGCAGCTCGCCGAATTTTTCCTGCAGGCCCTGGGTGGCGCGGAACACGCCGCCGTTGACGCCGACGTCCTCGCCCAGCACCACGACGGAGTCGTCGTGCGCCATTTCGTAGGCGAGCGCCTGGGTAACTGCTTCGATGAGAGTGATTTGTGCCATGACTCAGTGGCCCTTGTTTTCAAGCGAGAGGACGACATCGCGCTGCTTGGCGAGATCGGCGGGGACTTCGGCGAAGGTGTAGTCGAACATCGCGGAGACCGGCTGGGTCTTGGTCTCCAGATACGCGTTCACCTCGTTGTCCATCCAGTCGTCGCACTCGGCCTTCCAGGCTTCTTCCTTCGCGTCGTCCCACACCTTCCTGGCCACCAGCCAGTTGCGCAGGCGCTTCATCGGCTCCTTTTCCCAGCCGTCCTTCACTTCCTGCTCGCCGCGGTAGCGGCGCGCGTCGTCGGCGGTGGTGTGGTCGCCGAGGCGGTAGGTCACCGCTTCGATCACGCTGCCGCCCTGGCCGCTGCGCGCGCGTTCCAGCGCGTCTTCCATCGCCTTGCGCACGGCGATGATGTCGTTGCCGTCCACCTGGATCGAGAACAGGCCCGCGGCGATGCCTTTCTGTGCCAGCGTCGGCGCGCCGGACTGGATCTTGCGCGGCACCGAGATCGCCCACTGGTTGTTGACGATCACGCAGACCAGCGGCAGGTTCTGCGCGCCGGCGATGTTGATGGCGCCGTAGAAGTCGCCCTTGGACGAACCGCCGTCGCCGATCGTGCACACCGCCACGCGCTTCTCGCCGCGGATCTTGAACGCCAGCGCGCTGCCTGCCGCATGCAGGCACTGCGTGGCGATCGGCACGGACCAGGCGAAGTCGTGCCGCGCCGGTTCCTTCTGGTAGTCGTTGCCGCGCTCGTCGCCGCCCCAGTACATGTAGACCTCGCGCGGCTGCACGCCGCGGTACAGCTGCGCGCCGTATTCGCGATAGCTCGGCGCCAGCACGTCTTCCGGCTTCATCGCGCTGCCGATGCCGACGTGCGCCGCTTCATGGCCGAGGCAGCTGGCGTAGGTGCCCAGCTTGCCGGTGCGCTGCAGCGCGATCGACTTGGCGTCGAACACGCGGGTGGACAACATGAGCTTGTACAGCTTGACCATGTGCTCGAGGTCTTTCGCGAACTCGGGCAGATCATCACGTACCTGCTTGCCCTCGGCATCGAGGTACTGCAGGTATTCGATTTCAAACTTGGCGGCGATGGTCACGACTCGCTCCGGGGGTGAGGAAGAGAGGGGAAAACCTGGCTGATGGTGTGTCCCCGAAGGATCCACGGACACACAAACGACCGAACAAGACCGCGCTTGATAACAGGCGGGCATGTTGCGCTGCAAGGTACGGCGCAGCATTCGTGGGCGTATGGGGAGAGGCTTTTGCCTGGCCGTGAATGCCGCCAGGCCATGCTACGGCTGACTTTCCCGGCCGGGTAACGGCATGGCAAGAAAAGCGTCGACCTGTTTGGCTCAAGAGTCCGGCCTGCTGGAGTGAAAGGTGCGGCTTGTCTTCGGTCAAGGTATCGAATGGTACGCAGCCGTTACCATGAGCCTTTTCCGGAAACGTGACGGAACACCATGAGCGACAACCAGCGCGATCTCGAAGCGGGCATCCAGACCGATCTCAACGGGCAGATGACGTACGGCGGCTATCTGCATCTGGACATATTGCTGTCCGCGCAGCAGCCGTTGAGCCAGCCGCCGCATCACGACGAGATGCTGTTCATCGTGCAGCACCACGTATCCGAGTTGTGGATGAAGCTGCTGATCCACGAGTTGAAGGCGGCGGTGGCGCATCTGCAGGCGGACGACATCGATGCCTGCCTGAAGATCCTGGCGCGGGTGAAGCAGGTGCAGCGCCAGCTGTTCGAGCAGTGGGCGGTGCTGGAGACGCTGACGCCGTCGGAGTACCTGGAATTCCGCGGCGTGCTGGGGCCGTCGTCGGGCTTCCAGTCGCTGCAGTACCGCCAGATCGAGTTCCTGCTCGGCAACAAGAACGCCGACATGCTCAAGGTGTTCGCGCACGATCCGGCCGCGCAGGCCGAGCTGCGTGCGGTGCTGGAAGCGCCCAGCCTGTACGACGAATTCCTGCGCTACCTGGCGCGGCGCGGCCATGCGGTGCCGGCTGAACTGCTGCAGCGCGACTGGACCGAAGCCTACCGGCGCAACGAGGCACTGCTGCCGGTGCTCAAGCGCATCTACGAACAGCGCGCGGAGTTCTGGCCGGAGTACCACATGTGCGAACAGCTGGTGGATGTGGAGGAAAGCTTCCAGCTGTGGCGCTTCCGCCACATGAAGACGGTGGAGCGGATCATCGGCCACCGTCGCGGCACCGGCGGTTCGTCCGGGGTGAGCTTCCTGAAGAAGGCGCTCGACCTGGAATTCTTCCCGGAGTTGCTGGACGTGCGCACCGTGCTGGGCAGCTGAGCCGCCAGCGGCTCGTGCTGCAGCGCATTTGACGGGCGCGCAGCCTGCGGTTACATCTGACCACTCGTAATATCTTTCGATCAGTCGACAGACTCAGGGGTCAGGCATGGGCAACACCACACTCTCCGGCGATGCCAGGCCGGTACCCGACTACCCGCAACTGCTCGGGCATCCGCGTCCGCTGTGGATGCTGTTCATGTCGGAGTTCTGGGAACGCTTCGCGTTCTACGGCATGCGCTGGGCGCTCACGCTGTACATCGTGGCGCAGTTCTACGACGGCAACGACGCCGGCCAGGCGGATGCCAGCCGCACCTACGGCGCCTACCTGGCGCTGGTCTACGCCACTGCGGTGTTCGGCGGCTACGTGGCCGACAAGATCCTCGGCTACCAGCGCTCGATCCTGCTCGGCGCGGTGGTGATGTCGGCCGGCCTGTTCATGATCATGGTGCCGAACCACGCGGTGTTCATGTTCGGCCTGGCCACGGTGATCGTGGGCAATGGCTTGTTCAAGCCGAACATTTCCTCGATGGTGGGCCAGCTCTACGCGCAGGGCGATTCGCGCCGCGACCGCGGCTTCACGCTGTTCTACATGGGCATCAATGCCGGCGCGCTGATCGCGCCGGTGCTGACCAGCATCCTCGCCAGCAAGGTGTTCGGCACGCCCGGCCACCACAACTACCACGTGGTGTTCGCCGCGTCCGGCGTGGGCATGCTGATCAGCCTGGTGTGGTTCTGGTTCGGCCGCCGCCAGCTCGGTCCGGTCGGCCGCCCGGCGCCGGACCAGGCCAGCCGCATGCGCATGGTGTACGTCGCACTGGGCGTGCTGGTGGCGATCCCGCTGGTCTACCTGCTGATGGACAAGGCCGGCGCGGTGGTGATCCAGTGGCTGCTGACCGTGCTGTTCCTGGGCGTGGGCGTGATGCTGGTGATCGAGGCGATCCGCACCGGCCGCGTGCAGATCCAGCGGGTGGTCGCGATGCTGATCATCTTCACTTTCAACGTGCTGTTCTGGATGTTCTTCGAGCAGGCCGGCAGCTCGTTCAACTTCCTGGCGCAGCACATCGTCGACCGCAACCTGGCCGGCTGGGAGTTCCCGATCGGCTGGTTCCAGTCGGTCAATCCGGTGGCGATCGTGCTGCTGGCGCCGCTGATCACCCTGGTCTGGGCGTGGCTGGACAAGCGCCGCATCGAGCCGTCGATCCCGCGCAAGTTCGGCCTGGGCCTGATCGGCAACGCGCTGGGCTTCGCGGTGCTGATGTATGCCCTGTCCAGCCTGGTCGGCGACGACGGCATGATCCCGCTGTGGACGCTGGTGCTGTGCTACGTGCTGCAGACCGCCGGCGAGCTGTGCCTGTCGCCGATCGGCCTGTCGATGGTGACCAAGCTGGCGCCGGTGCGGCTGGTCGGCCTGGGCATGGGCGGCTGGTTCCTGTCCACTGCGATCGGCAACAACCTGGCCGGCCTGTTCGCCGGCCACGTCAGCGGCGAAACCGGCATGACCGTGGACTCGGCGCTGTCCGGCTACACCATGGGCTTCTGGATCCTGTTCGGCGGCGGCATCGTGCTGTTCCTGATCGCGCCGCTGATCAACAGGCTGATGCACGGGGTTCGATAGCCGGGATTCGGGATTCGGGATTCGGACAGAGCAAAAACTCGCGTCGCCGCTGCATTTTGCGAATCCCCAATTCCGAATCCCGAATCCCGCCTCAACATTGACGTGGTGCCGGCGCCCGGTTACATCTGGGCGCTTGCGGCTGCCTGACGCATGCCGACGAGAGGATTGCATGAGCCAGACCAGCACCGCCGGCGATACCGTATCGACGCCCGATTACCCGCAGCTGCTCGGCCATCCGCGGCCGTTGTGGATGCTGTTCATGACCGAGTTCTGGGAGCGCTTCGCGTTCTACAGCGTGAGCTGGGCGCTGGCGCTGTACATCGTGGCGCACTTCTACAACGGCGATCCGTCCGGCCAGGCCTGGGCCAGCAGCATCTTCGGCGCGTATACCGCGCTGATCTATGCCTCCAGCATCTTCGGCGGCTACGTGGCGGACAAGGTCATCGGCTACCAGCGTTCGATCCTGATCGGTGCGCTGGTGATGGCGCTGGGCCTGTTCGCGGTGATGCTGCCCAGTCGCGAAATCTTCCTGGCCGGCCTGGCGATGGTGATCGTCGGCAACGGGCTGTTCAAGCCGAACATCTCCACCATGGTCGGGCAGCTGTACGGACGCGACGACCCGCGCCGCGATCGCGGCTTCACCCTGTTCTACATGGGGATCAACGGCGGCGCGCTGCTGGCGCCGCTGCTGACCGGCTGGATGGCCAGCCATTTCACCGACACGCCGATGCAGCAGAACTACCGCATCGTGTTCGGCGCCGCCGGCGTCGGCATGCTGCTCAGCCTGCTGTGGTTCTGGTTCGGGCGGCGCGGCCTGCAGGGCGTGGGCCGTCCCGCGCCGGAAGCCGCCAGCCGGATGCGCGTGGCGTGGGTGCTGCTGGGCGTGGTGGTGGCGGTGCCGCTGGTGTACCTGCTGCTGGCGTTCGTCACCACGGGATTGTCGTGGATGCTGGGCGTGCTGTTCGCCGGCGTGGCCGCGATGCTGCTGGTCGAGGCGCTGAAGCACGGCCGGGTGCAGGTGGATCGCGTGGTGGCGATGCTGGTGATCTTCGCCTTCAACATCCTGTTCTGGATGTTCTACTTCCAGCTCGGCACGTCGTTCAATTTCCTTGCGGCGAACCTGGTCGACCGCGAGATGTTCGGCGGCTGGGTGTTCCCGGTGGGCTGGTTCCAGTCGGTGAGCCCGCTGGCGATCCTGCTGCTGGCGCCGCTCGTCACCGTGGTCTGGGGTTTGCTGGCGGCGCGCCGCCGCGAGCCGTCGATCCCGCGCAAGTTCGGCCTGGGCCTGGTCTTCAACGGGCTGGGCTTCGCGGTGCTGATGTACGCGCTGTCGCACCTGCTCGACGGTCAGGGGCTGATTCCGTTCTGGCCGCTGGTGCTGTGCTACGTGCTGCAGACCGTGGGCGAGCTGTGCCTGTCGCCGATCGGCCTGTCGATGGTGACCAAGCTGGCGCCGCCGCGGCTGGTCGGCCTGGCGATGGGCGGCTGGTTCCTGTCGTTGGCGGTGGGCGGCAACCTGTCCGGCCTGCTGGCCGGCCGCATCAGCGGGGAAAGCGGCATGACCGCCGCCTCGGCGCTGGACGGCTTCACCTTCAGCTTCTGGCTGCTGGCCGGTGCCGGCGTGCTGCTGCTGGCGGTCTCGCCGCTGATCAACAAGCTGATGCACGGGGTGCGTTGAGGGGCGGGATTCGGGATTCGTCCAAGAGCGAAGTACGAAGCCCCGGCTTTTTCGAATCCCGAATCCCGAATCCCGAATCCCGTCAGGAAAGCAGCTTGTCCAGGATGCGCGTGAGCCACACCCGCTCTTCGGCGTTGAGCTTCGCCAGCACCTCGCGTTCGCGCGCCCGGGCCATCGGCGCGACTTCGTCGTGGATCGCCCAGCCGGCGTCGCTGAGGTTGAGCACCGAGCGGCGCTTGTCGTTGTCGTGCACCGCGCGGTCGACCCGGCCGGCCTCGACCAGCCGAGCCAGCGCCCGGCTCACCGCCACCTTGTCCATCGCGGTGCGCTCGGCCACCTCGCGCGCGGACAGGCCGGCGTAGCGCGCCAGTACGGCCATCACCCGCCATTCGGTCATCGAGATGTCGTGGCGGCTCTGGTAGTCGTCGGCGATGGCCTGGCTGATCGTGTTGGACAGGATCGACAGCCGGTACGGCAGGAAATGCTCCAGCTGCAGCGGGGCGTGCTCGGCAGTGGCGGGGGCTGGATGGCGCTTGGCGGGCATTGCGGCGGTGATCCTTGCAAATGGTTTCACATGAAACTATAACGTGCGGGTTACCCCGATGGTGGCACGCTCATGTGCTGCCATCGTGCACCGACAGACAGGAGAGCGCCATGAACGCCCAGCCGAACCTTGGCATGCAGGTCACCACGTTCGAAAACCCGATGGGCATCGACGGCTTCGAATTCGTCGAGTTCGCCGCCCCAGCCGGCCGCGCCAACGAACTGCACGACCTGTTCAAGCGCATGGGCTTCAGCGCCGTGCTCAGGCACAGGACGCGGCCGATCACCGTGTACCGGCAGAACGGCGTGAACTTCCTGCTCAACGAGGATCCGGATTCGTTCGCCGCCGACTTCGCCGCGAAACACGGCCCGAGCGCCTGCGGCTTCGCGATCCGCTTCAAGAAGCCGGCCGGGGACGTGCTTGCCGCCGTGCTCGGCAACGGCGGCGAAGCGGTCGGCCACAAGGAAGCGAGCAAGGCAGTGAATGCCCCGGTGATCAAGGGCATCGGCGACTGCATGCTGTACCTGGTCGACCGCTACGGCAGCGCCGGCAGCATCTACGACGCCGATTACGAGGCCATCCCGGGCGCCGGGCAGAACCCGGCCGGCTTCGGCCTGACCTTCATCGACCACCTGACCCACAACCTGTACTTCGGCAACATGCAGAAGTGGTCGGACTACTACGAGAAGCTGTTCAACTTCCGCGAGATCCGCTACTTCGACATCAAGGGCGTCAAGACCGGCCTGGTGTCGAAGGCGATGACCGCGCCGGACGGCATCGTGCGCATCCCGCTGAACGAGTCGAACGACCCGAAGAGCCAGATCAACGAGTACCTCGACGCCTACCACGGCGAAGGCATACAGCACATCGCCTGCTTCACCGACGACATCTACGCCACGGTCGAGAAGATGCGCGCTGCCGGCGTGGAATTCCTCGATACGCCGGACGCGTATTTCGAGGTCATCGACGTGCGCGTGCCTGACCATGGCGAGGACGTGGCGCGGCTGGCGAAGAACAAGATCCTGATCGACGCCGACCCGGAGACCAAGCAGCGCAAGCTGCTGCAGATCTTCACCCAGAACGCGATCGGCCCGATCTTCTTCGAGATCATCCAGCGCAAGGGCAACGAAGGCTTCGGCGAGGGCAACTTCCAGGCGCTGTTCGAGTCGATCGAGCGCGACCAGATGAAGCGTGGATTCTTGTGAGTCCGGAAGTTCTGCGCGGCCCTTCGACTCCGGCCCTTCGGGCCTGCGCTCAGGGTGAGCGGTTGCGGCGGTACCGCTTGATTCGGTCGCCGTTCGCCCTGGGCGTAGCCGCGTAGCGGCGAAGTCGAAGGGCAGTCAAGCGAATAAACCGGCAAGGAAGCCAGCGAAATGGAATTTACCCTCTACATCCTCGAATGCGCCGACGGAAGCTTTTACATCGGCCATGCCGATGATCTCGGCAAACGACTGACGCAGCACGACGAAGGCAAGGGTTGTGTCTACACCTCGACCCGCCGTCCGTTGAAAAAATTGATCCACACGGAAGGTTTCGAAACGCGTTACGAAGCTTTGACCATGGAGCGCAAGCTGAAAGGTTGGAGCAGGGCCAAGAAACTGGCGTACATGGCTGGTGACTGGAAAGCTGTCGGTGATCTGGCCAAAGGGAAACATCGGTATCAGCGTTTGTTGTGAGGCGCTTCGACTCCGTCCATCCTGAGCTTGTCGAAGGGCTCAGCGAGAACGGTATGGGTGCGCCGCTTCTCCCCCGGATCAAGTCCGGGGCAGGCTCTGAGCGTAGGCTCAAAGGGCCGAAGTCGAAGGGCAAGCCAGCCTCAACAGGAAATTCGGAGTATCCGCAGTGAACGTGTCATCACACTACCAATCCGGCTTCGGCAACGAGTTCGCCAGCGAGGCCATTCCAGGCACCTTGCCACAAGGCCAGAACTCGCCGCAGCGGGTGGCGCACGGCCTGTACGCGGAGCAGCTGTCCGGCACCGCGTTCACCGCGCCGCGCCACGCCAACCGGCGCAGCTGGCTGTACCGGATCCGCCCGGCGGCGGTGCACGAACCGTTCCGGCCGCTGGCGCACGCCGCGTTCCACAACCGCTTCGACGAGGCCCCGGCCACGCCGAACCAGCTGCGCTGGGATCCGCTGCCGCTGCCGTCCGCGCCGACCGACTTCGTCGACGGCCTGGTCACCCTGGCCGGCAACGGCGGACCGGCCGAGCAGGCGGGCATCGGCATCCACGTGTATGCGGCCAATCGCTCGATGCAGGGGCGGTTCTTCTACGATGCCGACGGCGAACTGCTGATCGTGCCGCAGCAGGGCCGGCTTCGGCTGGCCACCGAGCTGGGCGTGATCGAAGTCGAGCCGCAGGAGATCGCGGTGATCCCGCGCGGCGTGCGCTTTCGCGTCGACCTGCTCGATGAGGCAGCCCGCGGCTACGTCTGCGAGAACTTCGGCGCGCTGCTGCGCCTGCCGGACCTCGGCCCGATCGGCTCGAACTGCCTGGCGAACGCGCGGGATTTCCTCACGCCGCGCGCGGCGTATGAAGACGTCGAAGGCGCGTTCGAGCTGATCGCGAAGTTCCAGGGCGCGCTGTGGATCGCGAAGATCGGCCACTCGCCGCTGGACGTGGTCGGCTGGCACGGCAACTACGCGCCGTACAAGTACGACCTGCGCCGCTTCAACACGATCGGCTCGATCAGCGTCGACCATCCCGACCCGTCGATCTTCACCGTGCTGACCTCGCCCAGCGACACCGTCGGCACGGCGAACGTGGATTTCGCGATCTTCCCGCCGCGCTGGCTGGTGGCGCAGCACACGTTCCGGCCGCCGTGGTTCCATCGCAACGTGGCCAGCGAATTCATGGGCCTGATCACCGGCGTGTACGACGCCAAGGCCGAGGGCTTCGTGCCCGGCGGCGCGAGCCTGCACAATTGCATGAGCGGGCACGGCCCGGATGCGGCCACGTTCGAGAAGGCGTCGAACGCGGATCTGTCGAAGCCGGACGTGATCGGCGGCACCATGGCCTTCATGTTCGAGACGCGCAAGGTGATCCGCCCCACGCAGCAGGCGCTGGACGCGCCGCAACTGCAGCACGACTACTACCGATGCTGGCAGGATATCCGCAAGCACTTCGCGCCGTGACGGCGATCCCTCCACGCATCTGACACAAGGCAGCACGATGAAACTCGGATCTCTCAAGGAAGGCGGCCGCGACGGCACGCTGGTGGTGGTCAGCCGCGATCTCTCCCGCGCGGTGAAGGCGGGCGGCATCGCGCCGACGCTGCAGGCGGCGCTGGACGACTGGTCGAATACGGCGCCCAGGCTGAATGCGCTGTCCGATGAGCTGAATGCCGGCCATGCCGCGGGCGCGTTTGCGCTGGACCTCCACGCGTTGGCCTCGCCCTTGCCGCGCGCCTATGAGTTCGTCGACGGCAGCGCTTACCTGCCGCACGTCGAGCGCGTGCGCCGCGCCCGCGGCGCCGAAGTGCCGAAGTCGTTCTACACCGACCCGTTGATGTACCAGGCGACCAGCGCCGGTTTCCTCGGTCCGCGCGATCCGGTCGTCGTGCCCAGCGAGGACTACGGCATCGATCTGGAAGCCGAAGTGGTCGTGGTCACCGACGACGTGCCGATGGCAGCGACGCCAGCGCAGGCGTCCGAACACATCCAGCTGGTCGGCCTGGTCAACGACGTGAGCCTGCGCGGGCTGATCCCGGGCGAGCTGGCCAAGGGCTTCGGCTTCCTGCAGTCCAAGCCGCGCTCGGCGCTGTCGCCGGTGCTGGCGACGCCGGACGAACTGGGCGAGGCCTGGCGGGGCGACAAGCTGCACCTGCCGATGCGCACCTGGTTGAACGGCGCCTGGTTCGGCGAGGCCGAGTGCGGCGTCGACATGCAGTTCAGCTTCGCCGAGCTGGTCGCCCACGTGGCCAAGACGCGGCCGCTGACCGCCGGCACCATCGTCGGTTCCGGCACCATCGCCAACGAAGACACCGGCAAGGGCGCCTCCTGCCTGGCCGAGCAGCGCACGGTGGAAACCCTGCGCGACGGCCATCCCACCACGCCGTTCCTGAAGTTCGGCGACCGCCTGAAGATCGACGTCACCGATGCCGCCGGCGCCTCGATCTTCGGCTCGATCGAGCAAAAGATCGAACCGTTGAAGCGCTGAAACCTGCCTGGGCCGCGCGCGGCTTCGACCCCGCGCCTGCGGCGCCACGCCTGTCCTGAGCCTGTCGAAGGGCTCGGCCCGGACGGTGGCGAGAGCCCACAGCCCCAGCCGTTCACCCCCAGATCAAGTCCGGGGCAGGCTCTGAGCGTAGCCGCGCAGCGGCGGAGTCGAAGGGCCATGTACGGCTGCGGCAGGTCGTCGCGACCGATGCGCGCCTTGATCCGGATCAAGGCGCGCTGGCGGGCGGCTCGACAGACTCGCTGCCATGGCCATTCCCATCACACCTCCCGAATTCGACCCGGCGCTGATCGCCCGCTACGACGTGGCCGGGCCGCGCTACACCAGTTACCCGACGGCGCCGCAGTTCAAGGCCGCCTTCGACGAGGCGGCCTTGCGCGAGATGATCCGCGCCTCCAACGAGGAGCCGATTCCGCGTCCGTTGTCGCTCTATGTGCACGTGCCGTTCTGCATGAGCCCGTGCTTCTACTGCGGCTGCAACCGGGTGATCACCCGCGACGTGACCCAGGCTGACCGCTACCTGGAGCGGCTGTACCGCGAGATCGAGCTGATCGCGCCGCTGTTCGACCGCGACCGGCCGGTGCGCCAGCTGCACTTCGGCGGCGGCACGCCGAACTTCCTCGATACCGCGCACATGGGCGAGCTGCTGGAATCGCTGGCGCGGCATTTCAGCTTCAGCCACGAGGCGTCGCGCGAATACGGCATCGAGATCGATCCGCGCTTCGCCGACGGCGCCTACATTCGCAACCTGGGCGAGCTGGGCTTCAACCGGATATCGGTGGGCATCCAGGATTTCGATCCGGCGGTGCAGAAGGCGGTCAACCGGATCCAGAGCTTCGAGCAGACCCGCGAGGTGATCGAGGCGGCGCGGGCCTCGGGCTTCCGCTCGGCCAGCGTCGACCTGATCTACGGCCTGCCGCTGCAAAGTGTGGACGGCTTCAGCCGCACGCTGGACCAGGTGGTGGCGCTGAACCCGGATCGCGTGGCGGTGTACGGCTACGCGCACCTGCCGGAGATGTTCAAGGCGCAGCGGCAGATCGACGCCGCCGACCTGCCCGACGCGGCCACCCGGCTGGCGCTGTTCGGCCGCGCGCTGGAGCACCTGTCGGCGGCCGGTTACGTCTACATCGGCATGGACCACTTCGCCAAGGCGAGCGACGAACTGGTGCTGGCGCAGCGCGCCGGCACGCTGCAGCGCAACTTCCAGGGCTACTCGACGCACGGCGACTGCGACATCGTGGGCCTGGGCGTCAGCGCGATCGGCCGCATCGGCGACAGCTACAGCCAGAACGCACGCGACCTGATCGGCTACTACGCGGCGCTGGACGCCGGCCGCCTGCCGGTGGTGCGGGGGCTGGCGCTGGACGAGGACGACGTGATCCGGCGCGAACTGATCAACGAGCTGATGTGCCACGGCACGCTGGACAAGCAGGCGTTCGGCGCGCGCCACCGGCTGCTGTTCGACGAATACTTCGTGCGCGAGCGGCAGCGCCTGGTGCCGCTGCTGGACGACGGGCTGGTGCTGGAAAGCCCGCGCGAGATCCGGGTGACCTCGCGGGGGCGGTTGCTGTTGCGTATCATCGCCATGTGCTTCGACGCCTACCTGGACGACGCGGCACAGGCCCCACGCTACTCTCGCGTGATCTGAGTGCGTGTGATCTGATCCACGCAGCCCCGACCCGGCAGCCCATCACCATCATGCCATCCAAGCCCATGGCAGGCCGCCTGCCCGAGCCGCCCAGCCCGATTGCCGACGACGGCGACGAGACGCGTTTCTGCGGCACCTGCGCGTTCTCCAGCGCCTGCATCGCGGCCGGCTACGACAAGCCGGAGCTGGCCGAGCTGCAGTGCCTGGTCGAGCATGTGGGGCCGTTCCGCGCCGGCGAGCACATCTTCCGCACCGGCGATCCGTTCCGCGCGATCTTCGCCGTGCGCGCAGGCACCGTGAAGACGCGCATGGTCGACAAGGAAGGCCGCGAGCAGGTGCTGGGCTTCTACCTGCCCGGCGAGGTGATCGGCCTCAACGCGATCTACCCCGAGCATTTCCCGTGCGATGCGGTGGCGCTGGACACGGCTTACTTCTGCCGCTTCTCGTTCCCCGCGATGAGCGCGCTGGCTTCGCGCATTCCCGCCGTGCAGCAGCACCTGTTCCGCATGCTGAGCAAGGAGCTGGGCACCGCCAGCCTGCTCGCCGGCGACCACAGCGCCGACGAGCGCGTCGCCGCGTTCCTGCTGGACCTGGCCGGCCGCTACGCCGTGCGCGGCTTCTCCGCCACGCGCTTCCACCTCAGCATGTCGCGCGGCGACATCGCGAACTACCTGCGCCTGGCCGCGGAAACCGTCAGCCGCGTGCTCAGCCGCTTCCGCAGCCAGCAGCTGATCGAGATCGAAGGGCGCGAACTGGAACTGCTGAACCCGAAGAAGCTGCGCGAGATCGGGCAGGCGCTGCTGCCAGAGTGAGGTTGCCGTGGTCTGCGGGCATCGGGCGGCCCGCAGCACGGGTCGCCCGATGGACTTTATCGCGGCCCTACTTGCCTGTGGGCCGGTAGCTCAACCCCGCGTTGTAGCTGTCGACGTGTGACGGGCTTTCCTGGATGGCCTCGCGCAGTGTCTTGCGCAGCGCATCCGCATCCGCCTTGCCGTAGGCGTTCTCGAGCATCTTCCACAACGTCGGATCGATCTCCTTGCCCAGATCGGCCCAGTTCTTGGCGGGGCTCACCAGCAGGAAATCCGGTGCGCCTTCGCCGCCGTCGACGACTTCGTTCAACATCGAGTAGCCCGTCCATTTGGTCTTTTTCGCGGCGGCGTAGATCTTCCTGGCCGCATCCTCGAATGCCTTGCGTTGGCCCGGTTTCAGCTTGAAGTAGGTGACCTCGATCAAGGCGGGCGTGCCGAGCGTGTCTGTCTGCAGGTGGCTGAGTTCGGGATCGCCCTGCATGAAGGCGCTGGTCTCGCCCTTGAGGTGAGGATTCACCTGCGCCCTGAACGTGGCATCGCAGGCCTTGCCGGCGTCGTGCATGGCGTCGAAGCTGGCCCATGTCATCGGCTCGGTGACGTAGGAATAACTGTAGACGTCGCCGGTTTCATGCACCCAGGCGGTCCACGCGTACTTGAAGCCGTGCTGGGCCAGGCACTGGTTGTAGCTCTTGATGCCCGCCTCATAGGCTTGCTGGTCGGCCGGGGCCACGGTGTCGGTGTAATCACGGACGACGTTCGCCTGGTCTTTTGCCGCCGCCTGGACGCTGCCCAGGCACAGCGCCGCGACTGCCGGCGCCAGCCACACACTCATGCGTTTCATGATGACTCCCCTCGGGGCGATTGCCCCCACGATGTGGGTCATGGGTATCCCCTGGGCGCTTCGTGACCCGGCAAAGCGTTGCGAGCATACGCTGGTGAAACGGATTGCGAATCTGCCGACGCGGCCGCCCGATTCGCATGGCGACACGGCACTGGTGGCCCGTTTGATGCAGGTCATGGCTGCCGCCGGCGACGGCGTGGCAGCATGGCGAATCGTTCTCGCTCCGGCTGCCGACGTCATGTCCGAACCGCAATCCACCGGCTCCGTGCCTTCGGCTTTTGCCGGGCTCCCCCGTTTGCTCGCCGCCGCGCCGCATCGGCCGCTGTTCCTGGCCGGCAGCATCGCGGTGCTGCTCAGCATGGCGTGGTGGGCGGTGGAGCTGACCTGGATGCGCTTCGGCCTGGCCGGCTGGCCGCAGCCGCCGATCCCGCCGGGCTGGGCGCACGCGATGCTGATCCAGTACGGCCTGTTCCCGCTGTTCATGTTCGGCTTCCTGCTCACCGTGTTCCCGCGCTGGCTGGGCCGGCCGGATCTGCCGTGGACGCGCTACGTGCCGGTGGCCGGCTGCGTGTTCGGCGGCTACGTGCTGGCGAACGTGGGCCTGCTCGACCTGGCATGGCTGCTGAAGCTTGGCGTGGCCGTGATGCTGGCCGGCTACCTGATCGGCGTGTGGACCCTGGCGGCGGTGCTGCGCGCCTCGACCGCGGAGCGCAAGGGTCACGCCCGTTCCTGCCTGGCGGCGTTGATCCTGGGCAGCCTGGGACTGGCGGTGTTCCTGGCCTGTCTGTCCGGCGCACCGGCGGATTGCGCGCTGCTGGCGATCAAGCTAGGCACGTACGGCCTGCTGCTGCCGATCTATTTCACGGTGATGCACCGCATGCTGCCGTTCTTCAGCGGCAACGTGGTGGCGGGCTACAAGGTGGTTCGCCCGGACTGGAGCCTGCCGGTGGTGTGGGGGCTGCTGCTGGCTCATCTATTGCTGGAATGGCGCGGCGCGCTGGGCTGGCTGTGGCTGGCCGACGTGCCGCTGGCCTTGGTGTTCGCCTGGCATGCGCTGACCTGGCAACCGTGGAAGGCGATGCGCCCGGGCCTGCTGGCGGTGTTGCACCTGGCGTTCGCGTGGCTGCCGGTGGCGTTCGTGCTGTACGCGGTGCAGGACGTGGCGTATGCGGCCAGCGGGCATCTCGTCCTTGGCCGCGCGCCGCTGCATGCGCTGGGGATCGGCTTCTTCGGTTCGATGCTGGTGGCGATGGTGACCCGGGTGACCCAGGGCCATTCCGGCCGGCCATTGCAGATGGGCAAGGTGGCCTGGCTGTGCTTCGGGCTGCTGCAGGTGGTGGCGCTGCTGCGCATCCGCGCCGAGCTGGGCGGCGACGTCTACCTGTGGCTGGTGATCGCCGCGTACGGCTGGCTGCTGGCGTTCCTGCCGTGGGTGCTGCGCTCGGCGTGGATCTACCTGACTCCGCGGGCGGACGGCAAGCCCGGCTGAGCGAGGGTCTGTGACAGGGTGACGCAGAGGGGCGCCAACGTGGTTCAAATTGATCCAGGTCAGTAGGGCGGCGGGGTGATCGCCTAGGATGCGCAAGAACTCACGGAGACCGCCCCATGTCACGTTCACCGCTCCTCGTTGTCGCTGCCGCCGCGTTGCTGACGCTGGCGGCCTGTTCCGGCAAGCCGCAGGCCGCGGCCAAGACGGATGCCGCCCCGACCGCCAGCGCCCCGGCCGAGCACGTCCGCGGCGACTTCGGCCCGCCGCAGGGCGAGCCGATCCACGCGGTGCTGACCAGCCCGCCGCAGGTGCCGCCGCCGGTCAACCGCAACTACCCGGCGAAGGTGATCGTGGAGCTGGAGGTGGTGGAGAAGGAGATGCCGATCTCCGAAGGGGTGAGCTACACGTTCTGGACCTTCGGCGGCACGGTGCCGGGCA
>NZ_JAHFVL010000005.1 GCF_018599185.1 Rhodanobacter sp. LX-99
GCAGCTCGGCGCGCAGGCGGGCGTGGTTCTCGATGATGCCGTTGTGCACGATGGCCACGCGGCCGGCGATGTGCGGGTGCGCGTTCGCCTCGTTCGGCACGCCGTGCGTGGCCCAGCGGGTATGCGCGATGCCGGTGCCGCCGGGCAGCGGGTCGGCCAGGTACAGCGCCTCCATCTCGCGCACCTTGCCCTTGGCGCGCACGCGGCGGACCTGGCCGCCGTCCAGCACGGCCAGGCCGGCCGAGTCGTAGCCGCGGTATTCCAGCGCCTTCAGGCCGGCGATCAGCAGCGGCGCGACATCCCGCTGGGCGACGGCAGCAACGATTCCACACATCGACAGAACTTCCCTTGATGGATGCGAAGCCCCGGCTCCGCACGAACGGCCATTTTGACGGGGCTGCATGAATTTTTGCTGCGCCGGAACGGCGCAGCGGCGGGCAAACCGCTCAGTCCACCTTGCGGCGCAGCCAGTTGAGCAGGTCGATGCGGGTGATCAGGCCGAGGAAGTCGTCGCCGTCGACCACGATCGCGACGTGGCCGCGCTCGAATACCGGCAGCAGCGATTCGACCGGCGAACGCACGTCGAGCTTCTGCAGATTGGTCATCATCGCGGTCGACACCGGGTCGCGGAAGCGCGCGCCGTCGACGTGCACGTGGATCAGCACGTCGGACTCGTCGACGATGCCGACCAGTTTGCGCCCGTCCATCACCGGCAGCTGCGACACGTCGTACAGCTTCATGCGGTTGTACGCGGTGATCAGCAGTTCGTTCGGGCCGACCACCACGGTGTCGCGCTGGGCGAACGGGCGCAGCAGCAGGTCGCGCAGGTCGCCGTGCTGCTCGCGCTCGATGAAGCCGTTGTCGAGCATCCAGTAGTCGTTGTACAGCTTGGACAGGTACTTGTTGCCGGTGTCGCAGACCAGGGTCACCACGCGCTTCGGCGCGGTCTGTTCGCGGCAGTAGCGCAGCGCCGCGGCGACCAGGGTGCCGGTGGACGAGCCGCCCAGGATGCCTTCCTTCGCCAGCAGTTCGCGCGCGGTGAGGAAGCTTTCCTTGTCGGAGATCGCGTAGGCCTTCTTCACCCGGGTGAAGTCGCTGATGCTTGGCAGGAAATCCTCGCCGATGCCTTCGACCATCCAGCTGGCGGACTTGGTCGAGAGCGTGCCCTCGTTGATGTACTGCGCGAGGATCGAGCCGACCGGGTCGGCCAGTACCAGTTCGGTCTGCGGGGAGTGTTCGGCGAAGAACTTCGACAGGCCGCTCAGCGTGCCGGACGAGCCGCAGCCGACCACGACCGCGTCGACCTGCCCGTCCATCTGTTCGAGGATTTCCGGCCCGGTGGTGGCGATGTGCGCGGCCGGGTTGTCGGGGTTGCCGAACTGGTTGATGAAGTAGGCGCCGGGCGTTTCGCGCGCGATCCGCTCGGCCATGTCCTGGTAGTACTCGGGGTGGCCCTTGGCCACGTCGGAGCGGGTCAGCACGACCTCGGCGCCCATCGCCTTGAGGTTGAAGATCTTCTCGCGGCTCATCTTGTCCGGCACCACCAGGATCAGGCGGTAGCCTTTCTGCTGCGCGACCAGGGCCAGGCCCAGGCCGGTGTTGCCGGCGGTCCCTTCGACCAGGATGTCGCCAGGGCGGATGCGGCCGTCCTTCTCTGCGCCTTCGATCATCGACAGGCCGATGCGGTCCTTGATCGAACCGCCGGGGTTGGCGCTCTCGAGCTTGAGGAACAGCCCGCACGGCCCGGTATCCAGGCGCTGCGCGCGCACCATCGGGGTACGTCCGATCAGTTCGAGGACACTCTGGTGGACCGTCATGGGGGCTCCGTCGCTTCGGGAGCAGCTTCGGGCGATACCGCCGCTGCAGGATCGCCATGATAACCGGTCGGCCCGGCCGGTCGCCGCAAACGCGGCGGCCCCGGCGCCCTTCCCGATACGCAGGGAAAGGCCCGGGGCCGCGTTCACGTGAAACAGCGGTATCAGTGGATCAGATGCGCCCGATCCGTCCACATGCGCTCGAGTCGCGCCTTGGCCAGCAATTTCTCCTTCTTCATGCTGGCGAGAGTGACGTCGTCGATGGGCAGTACGCCGATATCGGCGTCGTGCACCTTGCTGTCGAGTTCCCGGTGGTGCTGGTAGAGCCGCCGGAATTCGGCATCGGCCTTCATCAATGCCTCGACATCGTCACGCTGCTGGTTTTCAAACATGATCCGACCTCCTCGCGAGTTGACGTGCGGATGCGACAGGAAGCATCCGCAGACGTTGAATGCATGCACGCACCCACGACCCGCGCCGGCATACCGGGAAGCGGGTGACTCATGGAAACATGGGATAAGCGCATGATTCGGGTCAGTGGCCCACGCGGCCTGGATGCCTCGTGGGACTTCGACCCTACTCCCCCGGCCAGGGGGCTGCAAGCCTTTCGAGAACCCTTCGCGAAACTTGGGAGGCTCTCGTGAAAAGGCTGTAAAAACAGTATTTTACATTTGGCCACGGGTAGCCTGGACGAACCCGGCCCGAAAGGTCGGCAGGGCGCGCGAGGCGCCCTGTCGGGCGTGCCTCAGGGATGCTGTTTCGACGTGTCCGGGGTCGCCTTGGCGGGCTTGTCGGCGTCTTCCATCTGCGAACGCATCGCCTTGGCTGCCTGGGCGGCCAGCTCGGCCTGGCGACGGGCGGCCCTGGCCACCTTGCTCTGCGCCGCCGCCAGCTTTTTCGCGCGATCGGCTTCGGCACGCGCCTGCTCGGCGGCCTGCGAGTACTCCAGCCCCTGCGCCTGCAGCCGGGCAGACTCTTCCTGCGCCAGCTGGTATTGCAGGCGCTGGCGTTCCAGCTCGCGCCGCGCCAGTTCCGCATCGCGCCGGCTGTTCTCGAGCAGGATCTGGTCGTGCTCGCGATCGAGCTGGGTCAGCTTGATCTGGGCGTCCTGCAATTGCGCGGCGGTCTTGGCCAGGTCGACCCGGCGTTCGGCCAGGTACAGCGCATGCGGCCGCTCGCGCGAACTGGCCTGGGCCAGCCGGTTGATCGCGTCGCGGGCGCGCGCCTGTTCGGCCTGCGCGTAATTGCCCATGCCGGGATCGTTGGCAAGCTGGTTGAGGCTGCCGGTCAGGCGGCTGATGTCGATGTCGTCCTGCCGGGCGTGCGCCGTGCCGAAGCCGGCCAGTGCCAGCGCGATCGCGGCAAGAATGGCAGTGGAGCGCTTCATGGCTGGCCTCCCTGGGCGTTCGCGGCAGGTTGCTGGACGGTGTCGGGCACGGTCTGGAAACCGTCGGCCGGCGGCGCGGACAGGACCGACGACGGCGGCGCCGGCATGTCCTCGGTCGGCGGTGCGCTGGACGAGGGTTGCGCCGGGGCCGTGTCCTGCGTCTGGGCGGCTGCCGCGGCCTGTTCGCCCTCCTGACGCAAGCGGGTGTTTTCCTGCACCTTGCTCTGGATCTGTGCGCGCGCCGCGCCCAGGCGGGCCTTGGCCTGGGCCAGTTCGGCATCGGCCCGCGACTCCTCGGCCAGGCTCGCCGCGTCGGCGTACTTGCGTTCGGCCATCGCCGTCTGCGCCTGCTGGAACTTGTCCTGCGCAAAGCCCAGGTCGACCGGCGCATAGTCCGCCGCGCCTGCATCGCGGGCCATCTGCAGCTGGTTCTGCGCCTGGTTCATCGAGTCATTCGGCGGGGGTACCGAGGCGCAGCCGGTCAGCGTCAGGGCCAGCACCAGGATGGCCATGGCCGTGCGGATGCGGCGCGGGGATCCGGCCGGCGGGGAAAAGATGTACATCACATTCCTCATGGTATGTCGCAGCGTATTGTGGGCGGGCATAATCCATCATTGCAACGCGCATTTCGCAAACAGGGGTCATTCGTGGACATCGGTTACTTCCTCAAGCTTATGGTAGACAAGGGCGCGTCGGACATGTTCCTGTCCACCGGCGCCCCGGTGAATATCAAGGTCGAGGGCAAGTTGTATCCGTTGGGCAATACCGGCCTGCCCGGCGGCATGGTCAAGAAGATCGCCTATTCGTTGATGGACGAGGGCCAGGTTCCGCAGTTCGAACGCGACCTGGAGCTGAACATGGCGCTGGCAGTGAAGGAAGCCGGCCGTTTCCGCATCAACGTGTTCAAGCAGCGCGGCGAAGTGGGCATGGTGATCCGCGCGATCAAGAGCGAGATCCCCAGCATCGACCAGCTGCAGCTGCCCGGCATCTTCCGCGACCTGATCATGGAGCCGCGCGGCCTGATCCTGGTGGTCGGCGCCACCGGTTCGGGCAAGTCGACCACGCTGGCGGCGATGATCGACCAGCGCAACACCAACTCGTCCGGGCACATTCTCACCATCGAGGACCCGATCGAGTACCTGCACCGGCACAAGAAGTCGATCGTCAACCAGCGCGAGGTGGGGCTGGACACGCACAGCTACCACGAGGCGCTGAAGAACGCGATGCGCGAGGCGCCAGACGTGATCATGATCGGCGAGATCCGCGATACCGACACGATGGAGGCGGCGATCTCGTTCTCCGAGACCGGCCACCTGTGCCTGGCCACGCTGCATTCCAACAACGCCGACCAGACGCTGGAACGCATCCTCAACTTCTTCCCCGAATCGGCGCACAAGAACGTGCTGATGAACCTGGCGCTGAACCTGCGCGCGGTGATCAGCCAGCGCCTGGTGATCGGCAAGGACGGCCGCCGCATCCCGGCCGCCGAGGTGCTGCTGAACACCCCGCTGATCCGCGACATGATCCGCCGCGGCCAGATCCACGAGATCAAGGAAGCGATGGACCGCAGCCTGCAGGAAGGCATGCAGACCTTCGACCAGTCGCTGTACCGGCTGTACAAGGACGGCCGCGTGGAGCTGGAGGAAGCGCTCAACAAGTCCGACTCGCGCGACGGCCTGGCACTGAAGATTCGCCTCGCCGAAGGCGGCTCCAGCGACGAGGAGCTGGTCGGCAACGACCCGTACGGGATGGGGTTTTAAAGGCCGGGATTCGGGATTGGGGATTCGTCAAACCGCCCCCATCCGCCTTCGGCACCTTCCCCCGCAAGCGGTGGAAGGGTGTCCTGGAGTTACGCTCTACCGAATCCCGAATCCCGAATCCCGAATCCCGAATCCCGAATCCCGAATCCCGAATCCCGAATCCCGAATCCCGGCTCAAGGAGCGTCCGGCTGCACTTCCGGTGCCGCGCGCTGGAACGCTTCCAGTTCGTTGCAGGACCGGTAGATGCGCGAGATGGTCGGGTAGTCGTCCATCGGCAGCTTGCAGCGCAGCGCGTTGTACACCTGCGGTATCAGGCAGGCATCGGCCATGCTCGGCGTTTCGCCGTGGCAATAACGGCCGGTCGCCACGTTGTCGCCCAGCATCACCTCGATGGCCTGGAAGCCCGCGCCGATCCAGTGCCGCGACCACTCCGCGCGCTGTTCTTCGCTGGCGCCGAACTGCGCCTCGAGCTGCTGCAGGACGCGCAGGTTGCCCAGCGGATGGATATCGCAGGTCACCGCCATCGCCAGCGCGCGCACCTGGGCGCGCCCGCGCGCATCGACCGGCAGCAGGGCAGTCTCCAGTTCCGGGTGCATCTCGTCGAGGTATTCCATGATCGCCAGCGACTGGGTGATCACCCGGTCGCCGTCGCACAGGCAAGGCACCAGCTCCTGGGGATTGAGCACGCGATAGTCCGGCGCATGCTGCTCGCCGCCGTCGCGCACCAGGTGCACCGGCCGCGTCTCGTAACTCAAGCCCTTCAGATTCAGCGCGATGCGCACGCGATACGCGGCACTGGAACGCCAGTAGCCGTAGAGCACCAACCCGTTAGCCATGAGCCATCCCCCCTGACGGACAACCGCAGTTTGCCACAGTGTGGACCGGGCACATGGCGCGCCGCAATGCGCACCCCGGCCCATGGCGTTTGCATCGGTACCCGGCGGACCGGACAATAAGCGGTTACCGCCCACCCGGGCCGTTCCCGACCCACTACCGGAGTTCCGCCGTGTCAGTCATCCGCATGAACGACCTCGATTTGCGCGACCAGCGCGTGCTGATCCGCGAAGACCTGAACGTGCCGATCGACGACCGCGGCCAGATCACCTCGACCCAGCGCCTCGACGCCGCCCTGCCCACGATCCGGGCCGCCCGCGACGCCGGCGCGAAAGTGATGGTGATGTCGCATCTGGGCCGGCCGAAGGAAGGCCAGTTCGACGCCGAATCCTCGCTGGCGCCGGTGGCGTTGTGGCTGAGCAGCAAGCTGGACCAGCCGGTGCGGCTGGTGGCCGACTACCTGGTCAACGGCGTGGAGGTCGCCGCGGGCGAAGTGGTATTGCTGGAAAACTGCCGCATGAACGCCGGCGAAGGCAAGGACGACGACACGCTGGCGAAGAAATATGCCGCGCTGTGCGACATCTTCGTGATGGACGCGTTCGGCACCGCGCACCGCGCCCAGGCCTCCACCCACGGCGCGATCAAGTACGCCCCGGTCGCCGCGGCCGGCCCGCTGCTGAGCGCCGAACTCGACGCCCTGGGCAAGGCGCTGGAGCACCCGGCGCATCCGCTGCTGGCGATCGTCGCCGGCTCCAAGGTGTCGACCAAGCTGACCCTGCTGGACAACCTGATCGGCAAGGTCGACCAGCTGATCGTGGGCGGCGGCATCGCCAACACCTTCATCGCCGCGATGGGCCACTCGGTCGGCAATTCGCTGTACGAGCCGGATCTGATCGACGCCGCGAAGAAGGTGCTGGCCGACGCGAAACGCCGCGGCGCCGAAGTGCCGATGCCGGTCGACGTGGTGGTGGCGCCGGCGTTCTCCGCGCAAGCCCCGGCCACGGTGAAGCCGGTCGACCAGGTAAGCGAGGACGAGATGATCCTCGACATCGGTCCGCAGACCGCCGAACTCTATGCCGCGCTGATCGCCAAGGCCGGCACGGTGGTGTGGAACGGCCCGGTTGGGGTGTTCGAGTTCGACGCGTTCGGCAAGGGCACCGAGACGCTGGCGCGGGCGATCGCCGCGTCGAACGCTTTCTCGATCGCCGGCGGCGGCGACACCCTGGCCGCGGTCGACAAGTACGGCATCGCCGACCAGGTCTCCTACATCTCCACCGGCGGCGGCGCGTTCCTGGAATTCCTCGAAGGCAAGGAACTGCCGGCGGTCACCGCGTTGAAGGCGCGGGCCGCGAAGTAATGCTCTGCCTGTTCGACCTCGACGGCACCCTGATCGATTCCGAGCATGGCATTACCGCCTGCGTAAAGCATGCGCTGGCGCGGCTGGACGTGCCGGCGCCGGCGCATGCCGAGCTGCGCCGCTGGATCGGGCCGCCGCTGCGGCACAGCTTTGCGCCGCTGCTGGATCACGACGCCGATCGCATCGAGAGCGCGGTGGCGTACTACCACGAGCGCTTCGACACGCTGGGCTGGCGCGAACACGAGATCTATCCGGGCATCGAGTTGCTGATCGAGCGGCTGCGCGGCGCCGGCCACCAGCTCGCCGTGGTCACCAGCAAGCCGCACCGCCACGCCGCGCCGATCATCGCCCACCTGCCGTTCGGCGATGCGTTCCTGCGCCTGTACGGCCCGCATCCGGACAGCGCGCACAGCGAGAAGGCCACGATGATCGCCGAGGCGCTGACGGACTTCGATGCCGATCCGGCGGACACGGTGATGATCGGCGACCGCCACTTCGACATCGACGGCGCGGTCGCCAACCGGGTGCGTGGCTTCGGCGTGCTGTGGGGTTTCGGCGGCCGCGCGGAACTGGAGCAGGCCGGGGCTCATGCCATTGCGGCGACGCCGGACGAACTGGCCCGGCTGCTGCTCGCCTGAGTTTGCCGGTGCACAAAAAAGCCGCGGCGTGCCGCGGCTTTTTTGTGGCTGAAGGGACTCGCGCCTAGCGCACGACGCGCTTCACCGCGTCGACCACGTGGGCGACGGTGAAACCGAAATGCTCGAACAGCTGCGGCGCGGGAGCCGAGGCGCCGAACGTGGTCATGCCGACCACTTCGCCGTCCAGGCCCACGTACTTGCGCCAGAAGTCGGCGGTCGCCGCTTCCACCGCCACCCGTGCGCGGCACCAGAGCGGCAGCACGCCTTCGCGGTATTCCAGCGGCTGCGCGTCGAACGCCTCGGTGCACGGCATCGACACCACGCGCACGGCCACGCCCTGCTGCGCCAGCGCGCGCGCGGCTTCCATCGCCAGCTCCACTTCCGAACCGGTGGCGATCAGGATCGCCTGGAACTTCGTGTCCAGCGGATCGGACAGCACGTAACCGCCGCGCAGGATGTCGGCCACCTGCTGCGCCGTGCGCTGTTGGTGCTTGAGGTTCTGCCGCGAGAAGACCAGGCACGACGGCGCGCCCTTGCGCTCGATCGCCGCCTTCCACGACACCGCCGATTCCACCGCGTCGCACGGACGCCACAGGTGGTTGTTCGGGATGTAGCGCAGGGACGCCATGTGCTCGACCGGCTGGTGGGTCGGGCCGTCCTCGCCCAGGCCGATCGAGTCGTGCGTGTAGACGTGGATCGCGTGCGCCGGGATCAGCGCGCTCATGCGCACCGCATTACGCGCGTAGTCGGAGAACACCAGGAAGGTGGCGTCGTACGGAATGAAACCGCCGTGCAGCGCAAGACCATTCGCGATCGCGGTCATGCCGAACTCGCGCACGCCGTAGTAGACGTAGTTGCCCTTGCCGTCGGCGCTGTTGCCGGTGGCGGCGTCGAGGCTGCCCTTCCACTTGGTAAGGTTGGAGCCGGCCAGATCCGCCGAGCCGCCGATCAACTCCGGCAGTAGCGGGCCGAACGCGTCCAGGCTCATCTGCGAGGCCTTGCGCGAGGCCACTTCCGGACCTTCCGCCTGCAGCTTGGCGATGTACGCCTGCGATTTCTCGGCCCAGTCGGCCGGCAGTTCGCCGGCGAGGCGGCGCTTGAACTCGGCGGCCAGTTCCGGATGCGCGGCAGCGTACTTCGCGAACGCGTCGTTCCAGGCCTGCTCGGCGGCGACACCCCTGGCCTTGTGATCCCAACCGGCGTAGATCTCGGCGGGAATCTCGAACGGAGCATGCTGCCAGCCCAACTGCGCACGGGCGGCGGCGATCTCGTCCTTGCCCAGCGCGGCGCCGTGGCTCTCTTCCTTGCCCTGCTTGTTCGGGGCGCCAAAGCCGATGATGGTCCTGGCGCAGATCAGGGTGGGCTTGTCGTTCTGCGCGGTGGCCGCGGCGATCGCCTCCTTCACGGCCTCGGCATCATGCCCGTCGACGCCGCGGATCACGTTCCAGCCGTACGCCTCGAAGCGCACCGGGGTGTCGTCGGTGAACCAGCCGTGCACTTCGCCGTCGATCGAGATGCCGTTGTCGTCGTAGATCGCCACCAGTTTGCCGAGCTGCCAGGTGCCGGCCAGCGAGGCGACTTCGTGCGAGATGCCTTCCATCAGGCAGCCGTCGCCGAGGAAGACGTAGGTGTGGTGATCGACCACGTCGTGGCCCGGACGGTTGAAATGCGCCGCCAGCACCTTCTCCGCCAGCGCGAAGCCGACCGCATTGGCCAGGCCCTGGCCGAGCGGACCGGTGGTGGTTTCCACTCCCGGGGTTTCGCTGGCTTCCGGATGGCCGGCGGTCTTCGAATGCAGCTGGCGGAAGCGC
Organism: Rhodanobacter sp. LX-99; assembly: GCF_018599185.1. Classification (NCBI taxonomy): domain Bacteria; kingdom Pseudomonadati; phylum Pseudomonadota; class Gammaproteobacteria; order Lysobacterales; family Rhodanobacteraceae; genus Rhodanobacter; species Rhodanobacter sp. LX-99. The sequence goes on from NZ_JAHFVL010000005.1 coordinate 9,603, forward strand.
TTCAGCTGATCCATCGGCAGGTCGAAGCCGGCCAGGTGCAGCAGCGCGTACTGCAGCATCGAGCCGTGACCGTTGGACAGCACGAAGCGGTCGCGGTTGAACCACTTGGGGTTGGCCGGATTGAAGTGCAGGAAATCGTTCCACAGCACTTCGGCGATGTCGGCCATGCCCATCGGCATGCCCGGATGACCGGATTTGGCCGCTTCCACGGCGTCCATGGCAAGGGCTCGCACGGCATTGGCGAGTTCGCGGCGGGTGGTCATCGGGCAGTCTCCGGAGGGTGCAAAAGCGCCCATTGTCGCCGATATGCCCTCCGGCTGTCGCTCGTGGCAGCGGGATTAATAACCGCTTAACCCCAGGCCATACGGTTCAGCGAGCTTCAGCATCGCCCCGCTATCACTACGCCCCGCAGAACCATCCCCAGGCGCTGCCCGACCGCGCGCGTCGTCCCCACGACCCGCGGCCCGGTTCCATAGAAGAGGAGTTCCCCCATGAAAAAGACGCTCATTGCCCTCGCCATGGCATCCGCCGCCTTGTGCACCCTGCCCGCCCTGGCGCAGGACAGCACGCCCGCTCCGGCGATCAACGACGGCACCGCCCCGACCACCGGCAATTACCAGCCGGGCCAGGCCATCGGCAGCGGCAACTGGTTCATCGACGGCAGCGTGGGTCAGGCCCATGTGAACAAGGGCCCGTACAACGACCACCCGACAACCTATGCCATCAACGGCGGCTACCGCTGGAAAGTCGGCGAGGATCTCGGGCTCGGCGTGGATGTCGGCTACAACGACCTCGGCAACTTCAAGCTGAAGAATACGTTCAACGACAATCCGGTCAATCTGAAGGATCAGCGCAACGCGCTGCGCGGCTGGACCGCCGGCGTGAATGGCAAGATCAATGTCTGGCAGGGCCTGTATGTCAGCGGGCGCACCGGCGTGTATGGCTGGCAGGGTCACGGTTATGCCAACCAGGACATCAACCGGCATCATCTGGACAAGGTCGACTACTACGCCGGTGCCGGCGTGGGCTACGACATCAACAGCCACTTCGGCCTTGGTCTGGCGTACGACTACTACCACGCCAAGAAGGACGGCATCAGCCTGTCCACCGATACGGCGTCGCTGACGGCCGAATATCGCTTCTGACCCCGGGTACGGCGGGATGGTGGATGTTTCCTCGCCGTCCCGTCCGGATTAACGCTGGCTTAATACTGAACTTGTCGGTATTGAATCTTTCGGCCAGCGTCCCATCTAAGTGTTCAAGTGTCGCCGCCTGATTGGGCAGCGCACTTTCAGCAGCGGCCACTCCCCCTCTGGGCCGACTGCCATGACAACAACCGGAGAAATTTCCCATGAAAATGAAAAAGACCCTGCTCGCCCTCGCCTTCACTTCCGCCGGCCTGCTGGCCGTTCCCGCCGTGTTTGCGCAGAGCGCGCCGACCCAGAATGGCGGTTGGTTCATCAATGGCAATGTCGGCCAGACCTCGCTCAACCATGGCCCGTACGACGACCATGACACCGGCTACGGCATCAACGGCGGCTACCGCTGGGCGCTGAACCCGTCGGTCGCGCTGGGCGCCGAGGTGGGCTACAACGACCTGGGCAACATCCATCCGAAGAACATCTTCAACAGCCAGCCGGTCGTCGACCGCGGCAAGTCGCAGCTGCACGGCTGGACCGCCGGCGTGAACGGCCACTTCAACGTCAGCCCGAACTGGTACGTCAGCGCGCGCACCGGCATTTACGGCTGGAAGGGCCACGGCCTCAGCAACGACGCCAATCCGGTCCGCAAGGGCCTGGATGACACCAGCTGGTACGCCGGCGCCGGTGTGGGCTACGACTTCAGCAACAACGTCAGCCTCGGCCTGAACTACGACTACTACGACGCGAAGAAGGACCGGGTGAACCTGAGCACCGACATGGTCTCGGTCAGCGCGGAATACCGCTTCTGATCCCTCTGCTTGCACAAGGATGAAAAGAAACGGGCACCTCACGGTGCCCGTTTTTTTGAGGAGCGCAGCCATGGATGGCTGCCCGTTCGATTCTCGCGATCAGGGATGACCGCAGGAACTCGACCCTCAGCCGTTCCACTGCCCCAGCGCGGCCAGGCCGTTGTCGCGCGCGCGGGCGTGCACGGTCTTCTGCGCATCGGCGTAGTTCGCCTTCATGTCCTTCGACCACAGCTTCAACGCCGCCTGCTGCATGGCGCGGCCGTAGGAGAACGACAGCGGCCACGGGTGCGGGCCCATGCGGTTCATCGCGTTGAGGTGGGCGGTGGACTGCTCGTCGGTCTGCCCGCCGGAGAGGAACACGATGCCCGGCAGCGAGGCCGGCACGGTGGACTTCAGCACGCGCACGGTGGCTTCGGCGACTTCCTCGACATCGGCCTGCTCGTCGCAGTCCTTGCCCGGGATGACCATGCTGACCTTCAGGATGGTGCCTTCCAGCATCACGTTCTGCTCGTACAGCGCGTTGAACAGGCTGCGCAGCACGGCCTCGTGCACTTCGTAGCTGACCTCGATGCTGTGGTCGCCGTCCATGATCACTTCGGGCTCGACCATCGGCACCAGGCCGGCTTCCTGGCACAGCGCGGCGTAACGGGCCAGCACGTGGCAGTTCGCCTCGATCGCGGTGGAGCTGGGGTTTTCCTCGGAGATGTTGATCACCGCGCGCCACTTGGCGAACTGGGCGCCCAGCTTCGCGTATTCCTGCAGGCGCTCGCGCAGGCCGTCGAGGCCCTCGGTGACCACGTCGCCGGGGAAACCGGCCAGCGGCTGCGGCCCCTTGTCGACCTTGATGCCGGGAATGATGCCGGCCTTCTTCATGACCTGGGTGAACGGCACGCCGTCTTTCGTCGACTGGCGGATCGTCTCGTCGTACAGGATCGCGCCGGAGATGTGCTCGTTCAGGCCCGGCGTGGTCAGCAGCAGCTCGCGGTAGGCGCGACGATTTTCCTCGGTGTTCTCGATGCCGACGGCCTCGAAGCGCTTCTTGATGGTGTTGGTCGACTCGTCGATGGCGATGATGCCCTTGCCGGGCGCGACCATCGCCAGGGCGATGCTTTCGAGATCTTCAATACTCATGACGACTCCGTGGTGCAGGGGCATGCCCACCCGCACATGGTTGAAGCCGCCTCGGGGCCGAAGCGGCACGGTTCAAAACGTCGATTATAGGCCAGATTGGCGGCCGCACGTGCCAGCCCCGCGGCCGGCCGGCCGCTCAGGGGGCGTAGCCGGGCAGCTTGCACTGGTCCAGCAGCTGCTGGCGCTGGACCGGGTCCTTGGGCGCATTGAACGGCACGATGTAATAGGTGGCGACCGGCTCGCCGATGCGGTTGGTCAACGACGGGCCGTAGCGGAAATTGGAGACCGCGCTGCGCGCCGCCGGGCCGAGATCGCTCTTCGGCGCCACCTTGACCACCTGCACGTTCATCGGCACGCCGTCGGAGCCGACCGTATAGGTCACCGCCGCGCAGCCGGGCTTGTCCAGGTTCAGCCCGCTGTTGGGCACATCCATCTTCACCTGCGTATTGAGCAGGATCCAGTAGCGGTACAGGTCCTGCTGGTCGATCTTGCGCACCTGCGCCAGCACCGGCGCGGCGAAGGCCAGCGCCAGTGCCAGCAGCAGACCCTGACGCAACGGGCGAAACATGGATTTCATGGCGTTCTCCTGGGCCGGATATGGCTGAGACGAAGTGTAGCCGCGCTGTCGTCCAGCGCCAGTCAACGCGTAGCCGACCAGACAGCCACGCGTCAGCCTCACAGATCGCGCAGGCTTTCGACCATGCCGTCGGCGCCGACCGAGAGCAGCTTCAGCGTGTTGGTGCCGCCGCCCTGGCCGACGTGGTCGCCGTGGGTGAGCACCACGCGGTCGCCTTCGCTCAGGCGGCCCTGCGCGAACAGCTGCTGCACCGCGGCGCGGGTGGTGGCCACGGAACTCAGGCCTTCGTGCGAGAACGCCACCGGCTGCACGTCGCGCAGCAGCAGCATGCGCCGGCGCGCGTCGGCCAGCGGCGACAGCGCATAGATCGGCACCGCCGAGCGATAGCGCGACAGCCATTGCGCGGTGGCGCCGGATTCGGTCAGCGCCACGATCGCGCGCACGCCGAGCTGGCCGGCCAGCAGCATCGAAGCCAGCGCGATCGCCTGATCGGTGCGGTCCAGCCGGTGGTCACCGGTCAAGTCTTCCTTCGGCTCGAACTGGCGCTCGGCGCCGAGGCAGATCCGGCGCATCGCCGCCACCGCCTTGTCCGGGTGTGCACCGGCGGCGGTTTCCTCCGACAGCATCACCGCATCGGTGCCGTCGATCACCGCGTTCGCCACGTCGAGCACCTCGGCCCGGGTCGGGATCGGCGAGCGCACCATCGACTGCAGCATCTGGGTGGCGGTGATCACCGCGCGGTTGCGCTGCACCGATTCGCGGATGATCTTCTTCTGCAGGCCGGGCAGCTCGGCGTCGCCGATCTCCACGCCGAGGTCGCCGCGCGCCACCATCACCACATCGGAGGCGTCGATGATCTCGCCCAGCACCGGGATCGCGTCGGCGCGCTCGATCTTCGCCACCAGCGCCGCGTTGCCGCCGGCCTCGTGCAGCAGCCGGCGCGCCTGGTGCATGTCCTCGGCCGAGCGCACGAACGACACGGCGAGGAAGTCGGCGCCGATCTCGGCAGCCAGCTTGATGTCGGCCTTGTCCTTGTCCGACAGCGCCGTCACCGAGAGCCCGCCGCCCTGCCGGTTGAGCCCCTTGCGGTTGGACAGCTTGCCGCCGATCAGCACCTTGCAGCGCACCTCGGCTCCGGCCACTTCCTGCACGCTCAGCGCGACCAGGCCGTCGTCCAGCAGCAGCACGTCGCCGGCGTGCACGTCGCGCGGCAGGTCGTAGTAGCTGACGCCGACGCGGGTCGCGTCGCCGGGCGGCGCGTCGGGGCGGCAATCCAGCACGAACGACGCGCCGTCGGCCAGTTCCACCGGCCCGTTCGCGAAGGTCTCGATGCGGATCTTCGGCCCCTGCAGGTCGGCCAGGATGCCGACCTCACACCCGGCGGCGGCCGACGCCGCGCGCACCGCATTGGCGCGCGCGCGGTGATCGTCCGGCTGTCCATGCGAGAGGTTCAGACGGACCACGTTGACGCCTTCGGCGATGATCCGTTCGAGCATGCCCGGCACGTCGGTGGCGGGGCCCAGGGTGGCGACGATCTTGGTGCGGCGCAGAGGGTTCTCGTTCATGTGCCGAGGCTAACAGATGCCGCGCGGCGCGCCATCACCCTGCATTCGTATGCATGCCGTCGATGTGCGCTGGCGCGCAGGCAGCGCCTCCGGCGCTATCGCGCCAGCGCGAGGTCGAGCACCGCGGCCAGGCGCCGGCCGGCCTGGCGCAGGCGCAGCTCGGCCACCGGCAGCTCGGCCCTGACGTAGGCCGGGTCGATCTCGTGCCCGTCCGGATAGAAGCCGGGCCCGGCGGTGATCCGGCAGGACTCCTCCGCCCATTGCGCGTAAGGGTTGTCCAGCGGCGCGATCGGGGCCGGCAGGTTCACCGGCACCGCCGAATCCAGCGCCTGCGCATAGGCCTGCCAGTCGAGCCCGCGGCTGGACAGCAGCCCCGAGTCCCACACCTTGTGCAGGTTGCTGCCCCTGCCGTCGAACTGCACCTGGTACGTATTGCCGCCCTTGTCGTCGCGGTAGCCGGCATGCAGCGGCTGGTGGATGTCGCCGACGAAATGCACCACGAACTTCAGCGCCTCGCGGCGCGCGCTGTCCGGCTTGCCGCGATCGCCGAGCACGCCGACGTAATACTGCAGGCCGGCCACCACGCAGCGGCCGTCGCGGCAGTCGCGCGGCGGCACGTAGTCGCAAGCGCTGCCGCCGCGGAAATTGACGTAGTGCTGGCCGCGCGTCTGCTTCCACAACGCCGCGCGCGCCGGGTCGTCCTGGATCTGGTCGGGCCAGTTGGCCACGTCGGCCAGCCGCTGCGTATGCTCCGGCGCCAGCAGGCGCTCCAGCTCGGCCTCGGCAGCCGGACTCAGGTGCCGCTGCGCCAGTTCGGCGACCACGCTGTGGCCGAGCGGTCCCCAGGCCTGGACCGACGGCGCGACCGCGAACATGACGGCCACGAAGGCGAGTGAACGGCTGGAGAGGGACATGACGACCGCCGGCGCAAAGGCCGCAGTCTGCCACAGCGACAATCGGGCGCGGGCCATCCAGACGCTTTCATTGTAAGATTTCACGGTTGAAACACCGGCACCGCGGCCTGCGGCTGCCATCCATCGTCGCAACATTCCCAATCGCCCTCAGGAGGACGTTCCCTCATGACCATCAAGGTCGGCATCAACGGCTTTGGCCGCATCGGTCGCAACGTGCTGCGTGCAGCCGTGCAGAATTTCGGCAACGACATCGAGATCGTGGCGATCAACGACCTGCTGGAGCCGGACTACCTGGCCTACATGCTGAAGCACGACTCCGTGCATGGCCGCTTCGAGGGCGACGTGCAGGTCGATGGCGGCCACCTGGTGGTCAACGGCAAGCGCATCCGCCTGACCCAGGAACGCGACCCGGCCAACCTGAAATGGAACGAAGTGAACGCCGACGTGGTGATCGAATCCACCGGCCTGTTCCTGACCAAGGAAACCGCGCAGAAGCACCTGGACGCGGGCGCGAAGAAGGTGATCCTGTCGGCGCCGTCGAAGGACGACACGCCGATGTTCGTCTACGGCGTCAACGACAAGACCTACAAGGGCGAGGCGATCGTCTCCAACGCCAGCTGCACCACCAACTGCCTGGCGCCGGTGGCCAAGGTGCTCAACGACAAGTGGGGCATCAAGCGCGGCCTGATGACCACCGTGCATGCCGCCACCGCGACGCAGAAGACCGTCGACGGCCCGAGCAACAAGGACTGGCGCGGCGGCCGCGGCATCCTGGAGAACATCATTCCCTCGTCCACCGGCGCCGCCAAGGCCGTCGGCGTGGTGATCCCCGAGCTCAACAAGAAGCTCACCGGCATGAGCTTCCGCGTGCCGACCTCGGACGTGTCCGTGGTCGACCTCACCGTCGAGCTGGAGAAGAATGCCACCTACGCGGAAATCTGCGCGGAGATGAAGGCGCAGAGCGAAGGCGCGCTGAAGGGCATCCTCGGCTACACCGAGGAAAAGGTGGTGGCCACCGACTTCCGCGGCGACGCACGCACCTCGATCTTCGACGCCGACGCCGGCATCGCGCTGGACGGCACCTTCATCAAGCTGGTCAGCTGGTACGACAACGAGTGGGGCTACTCGAACAAGTGCCTGGAGATGGTGCGGGTGGTGGCGAAGTAAGCCGCCTGGCCGCATGAAGCAAAAAGCCCGCGGATGCGGGCTTTTTTGTGCTTACCGTTTCAGCAGCGGCAGCTTGTCCGGTACGCCGTCCCACTTCGCGGCATCTTCCATCGACGGGATCTTGCTGGTCAGCACCGGCCACTCGCGCGCCAGCTCGGCATTGATCGAAAGAAAGATTTCCTGTCCCGCCGGCACCTCGAGCTCGGGGAAGATCGCGCCGACCGGGCATTCCTCCACGCACAGCGTGCAGTCGATGCATTCGTCGGGATCGATCACCAGGAAGTTCGGACCTTCATGGAAGCAGTCCACCGGACACACCTCGACGCAATCGGTGTGCTTGCAGTTGATGCAGTTTTCGGTGACGACGTGCGTCATCGTGCCTCCTTCCGGCACCTGCCGGCGATGACTAGAGTGTCGACGACGGCAGATAGCACGGCAATGACCCAGATCAGTGCCCGCCGCGCACCGCCATCGCAGAATTCACCCGAATTCCACCCGTCCCCAAGGAACAACATCATGATGCGCAAACTGATTGCCCTTGCCCTGCTCGGCCTGCTCTCCACTCCGCTGATGGCCGCCGAATGCGCGACCACCATCGAAGGCAGCGACGCCATGCAGTTCAACCAGAAAACCATCACCGTGCCGAAGACCTGCAAGACCTTCAAGGTCACCCTGAAGCACACCGGCAAGCTGCCGGTCACCGCGATGGGCCACAACTGGGTGCTGGCCCACAGCGCCGACGAGTCCGGCGTGATCGCCGACGGCATGAAGGCCGGCGCCGCCAACAGCTACGAAAAGCCGGGCGACGCGCGCATCATCGCGCACACCAAGCTGATCGGCGGCGGCGAATCCGACACCGCCACGATCGACGTGGCCAAGCTCAAGGCCGGCGAACAGTACGCCTACTTCTGCACCTTCCCGGGCCACGCCGCGCTGATGAAGGGCACGCTGAGCCTGGGCAAGTAAGCCTTTCGGCATGGCGACGCATCCGGCTGCTCGCGGCCGGATGCGTTTTTGTTGCCGGCGAACTTGCACATCGTTCCGCATACGGATCCACAATGTCCCGCATGAACCCACCGTCACCCCTGGACGAACCGGCCATCGCCAGGCTGGTCGACCGTTTCTACGAGAAGGTGCGGCGCGAGCCGCAGCTCGGCCCGATCTTCAATGCGGCCGTGCACGACTGGGACGAACACAAGCGCCTGCTGACTTCGTTCTGGGCCTCGGTGGCACTGCGTGCCGGCAGTTATCGCGGCAACCCGATGGGCGCGCACCGGCCGCATCCGATCCGCGCCGAGCACTTCGACCGCTGGCTCGCGCTGTGGCGCGAGACCTGTGCCGAGGAACTGGACGACGCCGGCGCCGCGCTGATGCTGGAATACGCCGAGCGCATCGGCCGCAGCCTCAAGCTGAGTCTCGGCCTGCACCCGCAGGCGCAGCCGTTCGGCGTGCCGATCATCGGTATCAGCCAGCCGTAGGGCGCATCTTGTGCGCGATGCCTTTTCGCCAGGTGGCGAAGAGCCATCGCGCACAGGGGGCGCTCCTACAGTGATTGTCGTCAGCCCAGCGCCTTCAACGCCGCGTCGTAGTTCGGCTCGTGGCCGATTTCGCCGACCAGTTCGGCGTGGACCACCTTGTCGTGGCCGTCCAGCACCAGCACCGCGCGTGCGGCCAGCCCGGCCAGCGGGCCGCTGGCGATCGCCACGCCGTAGTCGTTGAGGAACTGGCGGCCGCGCATCAGCGACAGGTTGGTCACCCGGTCCAGTCCCTCGGCGCCGCAGAAGCGCGCCTGCGCGAACGGCAGGTCGGCCGAGATGCACAGCACCACGGTGTTGTCGAGCTTGCCGGCCAGTTCGTTGAAGCGGCGCACCGAGGCGGCGCACACGCCGGTGTCGACGCTGGGGAAGATATTCAGCACCTTGCGCTTGCCGGCGTAGCCGGACAACGCCACGTCGGACAGGTCGCCGCCGACCAGGCTGAATGCCGGCGCGGTCGAACCCACCGCGGGAAACTGGCCGTCGACGCTGATCGGCTGGCCCTTGAACGTGACATGGGACATCGTGCACCTCGTGTTTGGATGGATGGCTACAAGTAGAACATGGTCTTGGCCAGGAAGACGATGCCCACCATCAGGCCCAGCACGATGCGATGGGTATGCCGGAAGCGGCAGACGTCCATCTTCCCGCTGCGCATCGCCCACATCGCGTTGACGAACACGCCGAGCACGCCGAACGCCAGCAGCACCTTCAGCAACAGCAGGTTGCCGAAGCGCGAACCGACGCAGCTGATGCCATCGCAGCGGATGTCGAACAGCACGCCGCCGCTGACGAACAGCAGGATCACCGCCACCGGCATGAACCGGCGCACCCGCGCCATGATCGCCTGCTCGATGCGCTGCATGGTGGCCGCGTCGAAATGCTTGCCCAACGACTCGACCACCAGCACCTCGAACGTCACCGCGCCCACGAACACGATGGCGCACGCCAGGTGCAGCAGCACGATCCACGGATACCAGGCGCCCATGCGGATTCTCCCGAAGCTTTCCCGGAAGTCTGCGCGCGGCTGGCGCTTGCCGCGCTGATATGGATCAAGCCGCCGTAGACGGCCTCAGCCCTGCGGCTGCGCGACCACCTTGCGGATCGCTTCCACGAACTCGGGGTCGAGTTTGCCGATCCGCGTGGTGCGGGCGGCGATGCGGCCGTCGGCGTCGAGCAGGATCAGTTCGCTGCTGTGGTTGAACTCGCCGTCGGGAAGCTGCCGGTACTGCAGGCCGAGCACGCCGGACAGCTGGCGCACCTGCGCCGGCTCGGCCCGCGCCAGGGTCCAGATGCGCGGGTCCAGCTTGCGCTTCTCCGCGTAGCTTTTCAGCGTGGCCACGTCGTCCTTGGCCGGGTCGAAGCTCACCGCGAGCAGGTCGATCCGCGCGCGGGTAGCCGGGTCCAGCGCATTGCGGGTCAGCCGCAGGCTGTCGATGATCATCGGACAGACCATCTGGCACGAGGTGTAGAACATCGTCACCAGCTGCGGGCGGCCGCGCCGCTCGGCCAGCGCCTGCTGGCGGCCGTCCTGGTCGGTCAGCTGCAGCGGCAGGTTGTAGACCGAGTCGCCGGGCAGCGGGGTGGCGGCGTTCGCGTTGCCGAGCAGCAGGAGCATCGCGAGAATCAGCAGAAGACGTTTCATGGGTGCGGCCTCATTCGGGCTTCGCGCAGCGGAAGCCCATGTTGTTGGTGGTGTCGGCGGCCTTCAGCGCGGACAACATCGCGATGCGCATCAGCACCGCGTAGTTTTCCTTTTCCTGCAGGCTGATCGCGCCGGCGCCGCAGAACTTCAGCAGGTCCGGGTCGCCCTGCTCGCGGCTGTCGCTGGCGACCATCAGCGCATTGAAGTCGTCCACCCATTCCCATACCAGGTTGTTGAGGTCACGCACGCCGTAGGCGTTCGGCGCGCCGCCGATGCCGGGCAGCGCCTTGCTGGACGGACGCGAGTACCAGCCCAGGATGCTTTCGCGCCAGGCCGGATCGGCACGCGCATCGCGGCGGGTGGCATCGGCCGCGGCCGCGTATTCCCACTCGTACCAGCTCGGCAGGCGCGCCTGCTCGCTCTCGCAGTACGCCTGCGCGGCGAACCAGCTGACCCGGGTCACCGGCTGCTCAGGCAGCGCCGCATCGCCCAGGGCGCCGGCGTCGGCCCAGTGGCTGAGATAGCGCTGGTCGGCGAGGATCTTCGCGACCCGGTCGCGCCGCCATTGCGGATGGGTCTGCACGAACGCCAGGAACTCGGCGTTCGTGACCGGCTCGGTGCGCAGGCGGAACGGCGCGACCTGCGCCGCGGCCGCCTTGCCGTCGGCCGGCAACACGCTGGTGAAGGTCCCGCCCGGCAAGGCGACGTAGTCCGCCGCCGCTGCCGGCAGTGCCAGCATCAGACCGAGCCAGGCCAGTGCCAGTCGTGCACGCATCTCAGTGCTCCGGTGTTGCCGCAGGCGCAGCTTCGGCCCGAGCCTTGGCCACCTCTTCCTTGCTGATCTGCCCGCCCGGGTTGTCCCAGCTGTTCAGCACGTAGGTCAGGATGTTCGCCACCTCGTCGTCGTTCAGCTGCGCCATCGGCGGCATCACCGAGTCGTACTCGTGGCCGTTCACCGTGATCTTGCCGGTCAGCCCGTGCGTCAC
>NZ_JAHFVL010000006.1 GCF_018599185.1 Rhodanobacter sp. LX-99
CCGCCGCCGGTCAACCGCAACTACCCGGCGAAGGTGATCGTGGAGCTGGAGGTGGTGGAGAAGGAGATGCCGATCTCCGAAGGGGTGAGCTACACGTTCTGGACCTTCGGCGGCACGGTGCCGGGCAGCTTCATCCGGGTGCGCCAGGGCGACACGGTGGAGTTCCACCTGAAGAACGCGCCGGACAGCAAGATGCCGCACAACATCGACCTGCACGGGGTGACCGGTCCGGGCGGCGGGGCGGCGTCGAGCTTCACCGCGCCGGGGCACGCCTCGCAGTTCACCTTCAAGGCGCTGAACCAGGGCATCTACGTGTACCACTGCGCCACCGCGCCGGTGGGCATGCACATCGCCAACGGCATGTACGGCCTGATCCTGGTCGAGCCGCCGGAGGGGTTGCCGAAGGTCGACCACGAGTACTACGTGATGCAGGGCGACTTCTACACCACCGGCAAGTACCGGCAGAAGGGCCTGCAGCCGTTCGACATGGAGAAGGCGATCGACGAGCACCCGACCTACGTGCTGTTCAACGGCAAGGAAGGCGCGCTGACCGGCGACAACGCGCTGACCGCCAAGACCAACCAGACGGTGCGCCTGTTCGTGGGCAACGGCGGGCCGAACCTGGTGTCGAGCTTCCACGTGATCGGCGAGATCTTCGACAAGGTGCAGCCGGAGGGCGGCACGGTGGCGCAGCACAACGTGCAGACCACGCTGATCCCGTCCGGCGGCGCGGCGATGGTGGAATTCCACACCGACGTGCCGGGCAGCTACGTGCTGGTCGACCACTCGATCTTCCGGGCGTTCAACAAGGGCGCGCTGGGCATCCTCAAGGTGGACGGCCCGGAGGACAAGACGGTCTACTCGGGCAAGGAAGTGGACTCGGTGTACCTGGGCGACCGCTCGGAGCCGAACCTGCAGGCGGTGAGCACGGCGGCGAAGGCGCATGCGGCCGGCACGCTGACCAAGGATGAGCAGATCGCGGCGGGCAGGCAGCTGTTCACCGGAACGTGTTCGGTGTGCCACCAGGCGAACGGCGAGGGCCTGGCGAACGTGTTCCCGCCGCTGGCGAAGTCGGACTACCTGGCGGCGGACCCGAAGCGGGCGATGACCATCGTGACGCACGGGCTGACCGGCAAGATCACGGTGAACGGCCACGAGTACGACTCGGTGATGCCGCCGATGGCGCAGCTGAACGACGACGAGGTGGCGAACATCCTGACCTACGTGCTGAACAGCTGGG